>DATJLT010000261.1:0-18193 GCA_035509195.1 Streptosporangiaceae bacterium
GCCCCGAGCGCGGCCAGCACCAGCCCGAACTTGGCCACGAGTAGCAGCGGCGAGCGAACCTGAACCCGCGGCGGCAGGCCCCTGGCCTGACGCTGGCGCTCGAACCTGATCTGGAAGGGAAGCGTCAGAGCGAGCACGCCGATCCTGACCACGAGCTGGCGGACCGCGTCGTTCTGGTGCGGCGCCACCAGGTGGCTGACGAGCCAGCCGAGCGCGAGCGCGATCGAGATCACGACGACCCTGGTGCCGACCAGCCAGTACAGCGAGGCGTTCTGGTGTTTCTCCGACGCCTTCTGTACCTGGCGCATCCGGTAGCGCTGGGTCATCGCGAGCAGCGGCGGGACCGTGACCAGCACGAGTATGACGCGGACGGCGTGCACCCAGGCGGGCTCGCCCTGGTGCCCGATCCAGAGCAGTGCGAAGACCAGACCGACGATCGCGTACCTGATGCGGAGCCGCCTGACGTTATTCATTTTTCGCTCCCCTAAACAACCAGCGCAGGGCGTCGCCGTAAAGCTCCGGTGGTGCACTTTCCGGATCTATCCGACGTTGCCTGACCATACCAGTGAACAATGCGGATACAACTACCGCAAGACGGGCAGGGAGATCTTCTGGGTAGTCGCCGTCCTCTCTTGCGACCTCGACGGCGATCACGTCTTCGAGGTCGGACAGGCGGTGCCTGACGTTCTCGGCGAACGTCGCCATGACCGGAGGATGGCGGATCGCGTACAGCCAGAACTCGGCTTGCAGCGGGGCGAGGTCCATGTCCTTGTCGGCGACCTCGGCCATCTGCTGGCCGAAGGCCCGCCACGGCTGGCCTGCCCCGTCGTGCCAGTCGGCCAGCGTGGTCGCGGTGTCGCTGATGCGCGTGGCCGCGCGCTCCGACATCAGCGCGAGGAACAGGTCTTCCTTGCCGGCGAAGTTCGAGTAAAGCGCGCCGATCGAGAAGCCGGCCTCCGCGGCGATCTCCTCGACAGAAGCGCCCGCGAAGCCCTTGGCGGCGAAGACGCGGGCGGCGGCGTCGAGTAGCTGTTCCCTGGTGCGGGCCTTGGCCTCGACCCTGGTCAGGCGTTTCTCAGCCACTGCACCACCTCGGAATAGGCAGGATCGGCAATGACATTGCGGTCTTCCTCCTGGTCTTCTTCAAGGTCGAAGAGCTGGACGGCGAGCCCGGAAGGCTCGTGGGTCACCAGCTTCCAGCGATCCGTGCGGTACATGGCGAAGCCGAAGTTCTCGCTGAGCACGCGGTCTCGCCGGGTGCCCAAAGTCAGCCCTGCCGCGTCGGGAACCTGCTTGGCGCCGGCCCATTCGACCAGGGTCGCCGCCAGGTCAACGTGCTCGACCAGGCCCTTTTCCACCGCCGGCGCGGTCGTGCCGCCTGGTGGCCTGACGATGAGCGGCACGCGGACTGAGGGTTCGTAGAAGACCATCTTGTTGAAAAGGCTGTGGGTTCCGAGCATCTCTCCGTGATCGGTTGAGTAGATCACCCACGTGTCGTTGTCGAGGCCACGGCGTTTCAGCGCGGCCATGATCCGGCCGATCCCGGCATCGATCAGCGTGACGTTGGCGAAGTAGCGGCGTCGCACTTCCCTGATCCGGTCGTCGGTGACCGTATCTGATGAGCTGTAGGCGAGGAATCGCTCGAGGAACTGACGCAGCGGGCCGCCTGGCGGGAGTTCCGGCTTCCTAGTGCTGTCGAGTTCGATCTCGGCATGCTCGTAAGGCTCGACGTACTCGGCCGGGGCGTCCCAGGGGTTATGCGGGCCGGGAAAGCCGACCCAAAGGAAGAAAGGCCGGCTGTCCCGCTCCTGCTCGATCCAGCGGACGGCCTGGTCGGCGACCCAGTTGTCGATGTAGGCATCGACCGGAAGCGGAGTTTCCCTGACCGTCCACATCGGCGCGGTGACGCCGTTCGCGCTGCGGGCGATGAACCGCTGGTACGTGCCTAGCAGGCCGCGGCTTGCCAGGTAGTCGGTATACGAACTGCGGACCTGGCGCGAGGCGAGCTTGCCGCCGATCTCGTCGGCGTACTCGAAGCCGTAGCCGCGCATGATGTCCAGGCCGTCGGTGACGTCGTCGCGGTGCGGGTACAGGTGCATCTTGCCGATCGTGGCCGTGTGATAGCCGGCGTCGCGGATCGACTGGACGATCGTCGGCATCGGGGGCAGCGTGGTCTTGTTGTTGAGCACGCCGTGGTCGCGGACGTAGCGGCCGGTCAGCAGCGAGGCACGTGACGGCATGCAGAGCGGTCCCTGGCAGTAGGCACCGTCGTACCTGGTGCCCCGCGCGGCGAGTTCGTCGAGGTGGGGTGTCTTGACCAGCGGATGTCCGGCACAGCCCATCACGTCGGCGCGGTGCTGGTCGCTGAGCAGCCAGAGGATGTTCGAACTCACGCTCACCACCAATTCAGATAGTGAACGCTATGTCAATAGCTACCGCTACGTCAAATGCGTTTAGCCGCCGGTAGCGGGCTCGCCGGGGATCGTGTAGAGCGGCCGCCAGGGGCTGCCGGTCGGATCGCTGGCCGCGGTGGACGGCGAGACTCCCTGGTTATCCCATTTGGCGACGTAGCCAAGGCCCTTGAACAGCACCTTGTCGCCGCCGGTGTAGTTCGTCGTGATCTTCCACAGCGGGTAAGTGCCCGCGGGCAACACCGGTATCACGGGTGCGCGGTCGCTCGGGAGTACCGGGCCGATCAGCTCCCAGGGCGTCTGGTAAGAGAACTGCACGACGGCGGACGGGTCGTCGCCCGAGTTGTACCACTTGGCCTCGTAGATCTCACCGTGCTCGACGACCTTGTATCCCTCGGCGTACTGCTCGGTCGCCGACCAGAGCGGGTATGGCGCGTCAAGCGGATTGGTGTTCGGCGCGGGCGGAGTCGGCGCCACCGTAACGTTTTCGAAGGCGATCGCCTGGCCGTCGAGGCGGTTAAAGGTGTTGGCGAACTGAAGGTTGTTCTGCGCGGTGCCGCTGCAGTTGTTGGACATGAGCCCGATCTCGGGGAACGAGGTGCCGCACTGGCTATCCCTGTTCAGCGACCACATCGAGAGCCTGCCGAGGCCGATCTTCTTCGCGAACGTGGTGAGCCCGCTGGCGTCGTCGACGGTGAAGTTCTCGCCCCTGATGTTGTTCTGCCCGATCATCACCGTGGCCCCGGTCTGCTGCCAGAGTTCGGCCGACCTCGGGTGTACCCCGTAGTGCTGGTACAAGGTCATGAGCTGGGTGTGGGTCGCGTAAAGCGCGCTCTCGGCCAGGTTGAGCATGGTGCTGCCGCTGCCAGGCGGATTGCTGAAGTCCATCGTCATGATGTTGACGCCGGCGAGTGCTACGCGGTTGGAAAGCATGGAGGAGACGACAGACAGAGCGTCGTCTTGCAGGCCGTTCGCCTCCACGGGCAGCGTCAGCCAGACCGCCAGGTGCTGACCGTTCTCTCTCGCGGTTCGCTCGAGGTCGGCCATCGCCTGTGCACGCCGCTCGGTAGCCGCGACATCGTCGAGTGCGGTGCCTTCTACATCGAGATCGATGGTGTTGAGGTGGTACCTGGTGATCACGGTCTGGTACGCCTTGACCAGCGCGGGCACGCTCGTGCAGCTCACGTCCAGGCTGGTATGGGCCTGGCCGCCGAACGACACGATCGGCTCGGCGCCGTCCTGCTGCATCTGGGCGATCCGCGATCCGACGGTCAGCGACTGGTCGGCACCGCGCAGTGAGTAGGCGGCACCCCAGGTGGGTTCGCATGGCTGGTCAGCGTTCGGCGACGCGACGATGAAGCCAAGTACGCTCTGCCGTGCCGGGTCAGCCGACGTGCTCTGGAACTGGAAGACCGGGGTCAGCGTGACGTCGATGTAAGGAGCGAACCAGGTGTTCTTGATCGGCACGGCGGGCGCGAGCTTGGACTTGACGGCGACGTAGCCGCCGTACCCGATGCCAGCGACGACAATGAGGGCGAGCAGTACGCGGAAGAAAGACAGCCGTCGTTTCGGCTCGGCCTCGCCGATCCAGGTGTCCTCGACGGAAGAAGGAAGCCTGCTGCTGAGTTCCTGTGCCATTGCTTATTCCGGCCAGTAGTCGAGATCGGGTGACGTGTGCGGCTCCGCGTGGAAGCCGCGCCTTGTCCGTGCCGCCTCCGCGTCGCTCATCCTCGGCATCGCGTCTGGCCGGAACGAGGGCGTTGCCTCGATCTCAGGGGGCGGCGCGGCGTGCGCGGCCCGGTGCCTTCCGTTGCCTGACCGAGCAGAAAGTTCCGGCGCGGGCTGGTAAGGGTGCTGACGGGGAGCCTGGCTGACCTTCCAGTCACCGGCGTCGATGGGTCCGACCTGGAGCACCGAGCGCCAGTCGGCAGGTGCGGGCGGCGGCGCGTTCTTGGCCGCCCTGGCGAGCGCGCGGCGCCTGGGCTGCGCGGGCTTGTAGAGCAGCGAGGTGAAGTGGATCCAGGCGTCCACGATCGAGTTGCGGATCCCGATGAACGCGATGACGGCGTAGCAGGCCAGCAGGATGTTGAGCGAGGCATAAGCCATGTTCTCTACGCGGTCATGCCGGTAGGCCGAGTAGAACGTGATCGCGGCGAGCGCGATCATCAGGTACGGCGCGATCACGAAGAACGGCGGCGCGACCGTACGGTCCTTCACCTTGGGCGTGCGGGCGAAGGCGGACTTGGACGCCGTGATGCCCTGAACGAGCGACGACACGGTACCTGCGAGGTTCACCGGAAGCAGGATCAGGTTGAAGCCGTAGATCCGCGCCACGTCGATCCGCTTGTACCCGCAGTAGCGCAGGTCGCTGGCCATGGCCATGAAGTAAGGCAGCGCGACGACGCCGAGCAGCGGGTTGATCAGGGCCTCGCTGAACGGGAAGCAGAGCAGCACGAGGAGGCTGAACGAACTCCAGCAGATCGACGCCATGTAGTTCCAGCGCAGGAAGTACTCGCCGAACCTGGTTCGTTCACTGCGCTGGCGCCTGGCCCGCCGCTGCCTGTACAGCTTCGGCAAGATCAGCAGCCCGCCGTTGGCCCAGCGCTGGCGCTGGATGCACAGGGAGCCGAAGTCCGGTGGCGTCGCGCTGTAGCTGAGCCGCTCAGGGTAGTTGAACAGGCGCCAGCCATGGATGCCCATGTCGATCGTCGACTCGGTGTCCTCGATGACCGTGCGGTCCTTGATGTAGTGCTTGATCTCCCAGTCGCCGACGTAGGAGGTTTCCGCGATCGCGTCGAGAGCGCGCTTGCGGATGATCGCGTTGGCGCCCACCCAGAACGTCGAGTCGTAATAGGTCAGTCCCTGGTGCACGATGTGCTGCAGGTCCGTGCTCGCGCCCGCGATGCGCTCCAGCCTGGTCGCCGAGCCAGGGAACGCGCTGTAAGGGGTCTGGGCGATCGCGGTGTTTCGGTGCTGGCTCTGCTCGAGCAGGTGAACCAGCCGCAGGCAGTACTCGGGCAGCAGCACGCTGTCGGCGTCGAGCGTGAGCACGTAGTCGGTGTCTGGAACGGTGAAGTCGGCGTCGGCCGGATCGGCAGGTACCAGGACCATGCCGGTCACCGTCCGCATCTCCCTGTAGCTGCCGCCCATGATCCCGATATAGCTGTTCAGGTTCATGGCCTTGTTGGGCTCGTGCGACAGCGACTGGTACTGCTTGCGCTGAAAGCTCGTGATCTCCGCGCGGAAGATCCAGATCAGCCGGCGGTAGAGCCTGCGCAGGTGGGTGTGGTCGAGTACGACGCCCTCGTTCGCGGCGTCACGTAGTGCCCACGCGATCGACTGCAGGTCGCCTGCCAGCCGGTGAGCGACCTCGTTGCGGAAGAACGCGTCAGAGTGATCGGTGACCTCGAGGCTGGCGGCGAACTCGCGCAGCCACGCCACGGCTGCCTCGTACTGTCCGGCCACGTTCAGCATCGCGGCCAGGTCAGGCCAGGGCACGTGCGCGTACCTGGCTTCGAAGTCCGCGGCGGCGGCGACGAACCTGGACTTGGGCGCGGCGAGCAGTTCCTCGATCTTGCCTGGCAGTTCCTGGGCCGCGAGCAGTTGATCGCGGGCACGCCTGGTCTTCGGAACGGGCGGGTCGTCGATCAGCAGCACGATCCGCTTATGCGGATACTCCTGCAATGCGGCGGAAAGCAGGGTGTTCCTGATGACGTGCTCTTCTTCTTGGTAAGAAGGAATAATGGCCGTCAGGGTCGGCGCCCGGTCATCGAAGAAATGGTCAAGTATGGCCCGGTTAGCCCGGTGATGGCTGCGCGTGCGGTAGCAGTAGCCGAGCCGGCTAAGCAGGTAGGCCAGGGCCGACGCGGTAAGCATGGTCACGATCAGCAGGTAGATGATCGCTTCGGCCCGCGACTGCGTGCTCGAGTACACCGGGTTGAGGAAGTCATCGATGAGCCAGTCGATGGCATAGGCGAGCCAGGCGGTCACCGTCACGATGATGGCAAGCCTGGTCATGGCTATCCGCCGGTCACTGACCGGCCTGGGCACCACGGGCATCGGCTCGGTACGCCGGTCATGACCCCACTGCGCCCGGCGTTTCCGCTGCTTTCTCGCCTTTTTCCCGTCAGCCTGCGACGGCAGCGCCAGTACGTAGTTGTCCTCGGCACGCGTCCGCATACCCGAAGGCACGCCCCCCACCCTTCCCTGGGCGCGCCATGACGCCCTGATCCTAGCTAAGCTGGATATGTTCGCCAGTCGCACACCGTATCGGCCTATGCCACTTCAGCGACTCTAAGGCACATCTAGCAGTGCTGCTACCGGATGAAGAGCGATAGCCAGGGATCTTTTCCCGTTCGCAGGCAGTGGTTTCCCTTTTGTTTACAGCCGTTCCCGCTGGTTCGCGGCCAGTTCTCGGCACTGAGTGGTGACGACTGATATGAGGTCGGAATCGGCGCCTTGGTCCTTGGCTAGCCAGGTGAGTATGCGACGGACTGCCTCGGCGAGGTTGCCGCCGGCGGCGAGGGGGACTACCAGGTCGGCGCGGGCGTCACTGACCGGCGCTCCCAGGCCGCGCAGGTGGCAGATCCAGGCTGCTATCACGCGGGTTGCGCCCAGAGGCATCCTTCCCGCCGCGCGTTCGGCGCGAAGGACAGGAGGGATGCGGATCGCGATCTTCTGCGAGCCATCCATGGCTATCTGGGCCAGGCGGTGCGCGATTCTCGGGTTCTCGAAGCGGGCGAGCAGGGCAGCGCGGTAGGCGGCGATCTCGGATTCTGGCTGCGGCAGGTGCGCTGATGCCTCGTCCCACCATTGCTCAAGCCAGGCCAGGCAGGACTCGTCGGCGACGGCCTGGTCGACGGTCACGTGACCTCTGATTGAGCCGGCATAGGCCAGAAGGCTATGACCGCCGTTGAGCAGCCAGAGCTTGCGTTCCTCGAACGGCGTGATGTCCTCGGTGAAGGTCGCGCCTGCCCGTTCCCACTGCGGGCGCCCGGCAGGGAAGGCGCCAGCCAGCACCCAGTCGCTGAACGGCTCGGTCACTACCGGGCACCGGTCGGCGAAGCCCGTCCTGTCCCGCACCAGGGCGATGTCGGCTTCCGTGGTCCGCGGCGTGATGCGGTCGACCATCGTGGTCACCACGGCCACGTACTCATCGATCCAGGAGGCAAGGCTCTGGTCGGCCTGTTCGGCAAGTTCCCTTAGGACGCCGAACGCCAGGGCGCCGTTCGCCGCCAGGTTGTCGCAGGGAACCAGGGCGATCGGTCCCGCGTCCGCCCGCCGCCTGGCCGCGAACCCGGCGACCAGCCTGCCTGGCGCTGTCCAGGGTCCTGACTGGTCCTTGTACCCGGCCTCGGTGATCGTCAAGGTCACGGCGGCCAGTTCCTGGCGTGCGAACAGTTCGAGCCAGGCTTCGTGATCGGACGCCGCGTGCACTTCTGACAGGCTGCCGATTACCTCCATCCGGTCTCCGTCGGCGGCTCTGGTCACGAGCGTGTAGCGGCCGCCTTGTTCACGCAGTGCGTCGGCGAGGCCCGGCGTGCGCCCGGTGAACGCCGCGTAGCTCCACTCGGAAGCGTCTGGTGCGCGGGCGGTGTACCAGGCCTGGTGGGCGCGGAAGAAGTTGCCAAGTCCAAGGTGGACGAGTCGTACTGGCGGCACGCACCTATAGTGGCGCACGTGGTCGACGGAGCAGCGGCGCGGATCGGCGGCCCGCGTGAACTGCTGACCGACGAGCAGGTCAGCGCCTTCATTGCCGGGCAGCTTGCCCTGGTGCCGCTTGACGGGCGCAGCGTGTGCGTGCTTGTGCCTGACGCGACAAGGACCTGCCCGCTGCCGTTGCTGCTTTCCGCTGTGCACCGGGCGCTCCGCGGGCGGGTGAGCGCGCTGACCGTGCTGGTCGCGCTCGGCACGCACGGCGAGATGTCGGAGGCGGCGCTGGACGCGCATCTCGGCGGCAGGTATCCGGGCATCCGGGTACTGAACCACGAGTGGCGTGACCCGGCGACCTTCGCGGTGCTCGGTACTCTCAGCGCGAGCCGTATCGAAGAACTCTCCGGGGGCCGGCTGCACCAGGAAGTACCCGTGCGGATCAACCGGGCGGTGACCGAGCACGACGTGGCGCTGGTTCTCGGTCCTGTGTTCCCCCACGAGGTCGTCGGGTTTTCTGGCGGGAACAAGTACTTCTTCCCCGGCGTATCAGGCCGGGAACTGATCGACCTGTCTCATTGGCTCGGCGCGCTGATCACCAGTTCGGAGATCATCGGCACGCCAGGAGTGACCCCCGTGCGCGCGCTGATCGACGCCGCCGCTGAGCTGATTCCGACGGACCGGCTGGCCTTCTGCGTCGTCACGGGGGACGAGCCTGGGTCACTGCACTCGATCGCCTTCGGCTGCCCGGAAGACGCCTGGGCCGCCTCCGCCGAGGTATCGGCGGAGGCCCACATCACCTACCTGGATGCTCAGGTCAGCCGGGTGCTTTCTTTGCTGCCGAAGAAGTTTGATGATCTATGGACCGGTGCCAAGGGCTTTTACAAAGTGGAACCGGTCGTCGCCGACGGCGGCCAGGTTGTCATTTACGCGCCGCACATCACTGAAGTCGCCGCGACCCACCCCGACCTGCTCGAGATCGGATACCACTGCCGCGACTACTTCGTCAAGCAGCCGGATCGCTTCCGTCAGTATCACCTGTCCGACCTCGCGCACAGTACTCACCTGCGCGGGGCGGGGACTTACGATCAGGAGGCCGGCGAGCGTCTCAGGGTCACGGTCACGCTCGCGACTGGCATTCCCGCGGACATAGTCAGGTCGGTCGGCCTGGACTACCTGGACCCGAACGCGGTTGATCAGCGGGCGTGGGCGGCTGACCCGTCCGCGCTGGTCGTGCCTGACGCTGGTGAACGGCTGTTCCGGCTAGCCCGCGATCGTGCGCAGGGCGTTGACTAGCTGGTCCACCTCGGCGCATGTGTTGTAGAGGGCGAGGGAAGGCCGTACGGCGGCTTCGAGGCCGAAGCGGCGCAGGATGGGCTGGGCACAGTGGTGGCCGGCTCGGACGGCGATGCCCTCGCGGTCGAGTGCGGAGCCGATGTCTGCCGGGTTATGGCCGTCGAGCACGAAGGTAAGGACGCTTGCCTTGTTCTTCGCGTTGCCTAGCAGGCGGAGGCCAGGTACGGTGCGGAGCTGGCTGCTGGCGTAGTCGTGCAGGTAGTGCTCCCAGGCCGCGATGGCTGGCATGCCAAGGGCGCTGACGTAATCGAGCGCGGTGGCCAGGGCGATGGCGTCGGCGATGTTGCCCGTGCCCGCCTCGAACTTGGCGGGTGCTGGCTGGTACCTGGTGCGCTCGAACGTGACGTCGTGAATCATGTTGCCGCCGCCTTGCCAGGGCGGCATCTCGTCGAGCAACTCCGGCTTGGCGTAAAGGGCGCCGATGCCGGTGGGGCCGAAGACCTTGTGGCCGGAAAAGACGTAGAAATCGGGGTCGAGATGCTTAACGTTGACCGGGGTGTGCGGCACGGCCTGAGCGCCGTCGACGAGCACCTTCGCGCCGGCCCTGTGAGCCATCGCGATGACGTCGGCGACCGGGACGATCGTTCCGAGCACGTTGGAGACGTGCGCGATCGCGACCAGTCTGGTGCGGCCGGTCAGCACCCCGGCGAGGCCGTCAAGCCCGAGCTCGCCGTTATCATCGACCGGGATCATCTTGAGCTTCGCGCCGGTCGCGCCGGCTAGCTGCTGCCAGGGAACGATGTTGGCGTGGTGCTCAAGCTGGGAGACGACGATCTCGTCCCCGGCCTTGACCTGGTCCCTGCCCCAGGTCTGCGCGATCAGGTTGATCGCTTCCGTGGTGCCGCGCGTGAAGACGATGTCGTCGGGTGAGGGCGCGCCGATGAAGTCAGCCACGGTCGACCTGGCGTCCTCGAACGCGTCTGTGGCACGGGCGGCGAGCGTGTGGGCTCCCCTGTGGATGTTGGAGTTCTCTTGTGCGTAGAAGCGGGCGAGCCTGTCGATCACGCACTGCGGCTTCTGCGTGGTCGCCGCGTTGTCGAACCAGACAAGCGGCCGGCCATTGACCCGCTCGGAAAGGATCGGGAAGTCCCTGCGTATCGCCTCGACAGGAAACGCCGGTGCGGTGGCCTGGTCCTGGCGCTCCTCGATGAAGTAGAAGGACGGCGGCGAGCTGACCGGCAACGGCGGGAACTCGGGCGGCCGGACAGGGATCTTCGTCAGCGACGGCTGCCGCACCAGGTCGGCTTCGTTAGTGCTCACGGGCAGGTCGGTCATCTTCGCGTCCTGCCAGTCTGCGCGGCCATCGCGGCCTGCGCGGCCGTCGTGGTCGCCAGCGAGCGCGCGCATGAAGTCATCCGCGAGTTGGGCAAGCGTCGCCTCGTCGGGTGCGACCCAGCGCTTCCGCCCGTTGACGCCGTTCATTTCGGGTACTCGTGGTACTTGCCGACCTCGACGTCCTCGAGTATCCCCAGCGCGTCAGGCGTCAGCACGGCCAGCGAGCAGTACAGCGAGACCAGGTAAGACGCGATCGCGTTCCTGTTGATGCCCATGAACCTGACCGAGAGCCCTGGCGACCGCTCTCCGGTGAGGCCAGGCTGGAACAACCCGGTGACGCCCTGCCGCTGCTCGCCGATCCGCATCAGCAAGATCTTGGTCCTGCCCTTGACCACTGGAACCTTGTCCGACGGGATCAGCGGTATACCGCGCCAGGTCATGAACTGCGAGCCGAAGAGGCTTACGGTGGGCGGCGGCACACCGCGCCTGGTGCACTCGCGCCCGAAGGCGGCGATCCCCTGCGGGTGGGTCAGGAAGAAGGCAGGCTCCTTCCACACCTTGGAGATCAGCTCGTCCATGTCGTCAGGAGCCGGCCCGCCGCCTGTCCTGGTGGAAATCCGCTGGCCATGGTCGCAGCTCGCGATCAGGCCGTAGTCGGAGTTGTTGATCAGCTCGCTTTCCTGGCGCTCCTTGACCGTCTCGATCGTGAGCCTTAGCTGCTCTTCGATCTGGTCGTAAGGGCTGCCGTAAAGATCGGAAACCCTGGTGTGAATGTCGACGATCGTGGCGACCGAGTTCAGGAAGATCTCCCGTGCGCACTCGTCGTAACCGACGTACGTCGTCGGCAGTTCTGACTCGTCCCTCGGTGGGCAGGCGACAAGCACGGACTCTGGGTTGACGACCCGGTTTAGCCGGTAAATGCCCGCCTCGACGGGAGTCCACGAGAGCATTCTCGTCAGCCACCTCGGCGTGATCGTGTTGAGCTGCGCTGACGTCTTCGTGGCGTTCGCTAGCTGACGGGCAGCCGCGTCGGTGAGTGCCAGCTGGACCGGCGCTGAAGTAGGCACTTTCACGGCATTCGTCATCGCTGCGTCCTTCGTAGGTAGAGAGCTAAAGAACTCCGCTGACCACGTTTCCGTGCGCGCGCAAAGGCGAACCCGCCAGCAGGTCAACTGCCGGCCGAGCCTGGCCGCTGGTGCGATGCCGTTCAGGCGGGCAAACTCCTGGTACGGACACCAGCAATGAAGGAGAGCCGCACATGCGAGTGATCGTGATCAGGCACCACGCGGAGGACTCTCCCGGCTTCATCGCCGAGGCATTCAGGGGGCGCGGCGCCGATCTGTCGACTTACTTGTTTCCTGGCGGCGGCTCACTTCCCGCCTTCGACGGCGCCGATCACGTTGTCATACTTGGCGCGGCTCCCTCGGTGAACGACGATGCTCCCTGGATCGATGAGGAGATCGGCTGGCTGCGGGCCGTGCATGAGGCCGGCCTGCCGATCCTGGGCATCTGCTTCGGTGCCCAGGCCATGTGCGTCGCCTTCGGCGGCAAGGTTGAGCAGGCGCCGGCCAAGGAAATCGGCTGGCGGCTGGTCGAGACGGCCGACGAGGAACTGATCCCGGCCGGACCCTGGCTGCAATTCCACGGTGACCGCTGCCTGCCGCCGCAGGAAGCCCGCATTCTTGCCACTAACGAGGTTGGCGTCCAGGCCTTTTCCCTCGGCAGGCACCTGGCCGTGCAGTTCCACCCCGAAGTCGACGGCGCCCAGCTCAAGCTCTGGCTGGACGCGGGCGGCCGCGCGGAAACGGAAGCCGCAGGTGAAGACGCCGAGGAGTTCCTCGCTCATACGGTCGCTGAGGAGCCAGCCGCGAAGGCCCGCGCAGGCACCCTCGTTAGCACCGCCATCAGGATGGCTGACGTCAGTAACGCGGATATCTCCCGGGCCCGCGGCCATCGGCTCGGCGGCGAGGCCCGGGAGATGCCTGGATCGGCTATTTAAGCCTCAACCTTCAGGTCGTCGTCCCTCATCTGCGCCTCCCTCCCGTTTTCCCTGAGTATCCGCGTCTGATCATCTAATGGCTACGTTGGGATTGGAGGGAGGAAATGTCAAAGCAGAAAGTAGTGGCCTTCTGGATAGGTTTAGCTACCCAGCGAGTTCTTCGAGACGCGAGTGCAGCCAAGTGACATAAATCTCCGACTCCGGCTTCATCAGGACGCTGCGCAAGATCCTGGCCCGATCGCTGTCGCGCGTTATTCGCGGATGACGCTGGCGGAACGCGCTGGCCGTGACGGTCAGGGTGCTGACGAACACCGGCCGCTCGGGGTCGTTCATTCCGTCCGCCAGGATCCGGCCAGACGCCGCGTCGATCGCCGACAAGCTCCCAGCCTCGGTCAGCGGGAAGTAGCTCACGATGTCGAGTTCAGGCGGCTGGTAGGTGCTGAGCAGGTCAGAGGTGGCCAGCAGCTCAGACCAGTCAAGAGCGGCGTTCCTGCTAGCCGCGAGCACCTGGCCGAGCCCGTCCGTGGTCGGCGGCAAGAGCTGAAAGGTCAGCCACAACGCAGCGGCGGCGGCCCCGGCCCGTGAACACTCAAGGCTGATCTCGCCGAGGTGCAGTTCACTCGACGTGAAGTAGGTGTAAGGCGAATCGTGCGCGTAGAACCGCCCGACCGCCGGGTCGCTGAACAGCACCGCCCCGCAGCCATAGGGCTGCAAGCCGTGCTTGTGCGGGTCGACGACGATCGAGTCGCAGTCCGCGATCGCGCGCCATGGACGCGGATCAAGCCCTGCCCGGCCCTTCGCACCGGCTAGCAGGGTGAAAAACCCGCCGTAGGCGGCGTCCACATGCACCCGCACCCCGTGCTCGCGGGCGATGGCGAGCACGTCGTGGACCTGGTCAATGGCGCCGAGTCCGGTCGTTCCCGTCGTAGCCACGACGGTGCCGATCTCGCCGGTCGCCAGGAGCTGACCTAGCGCGCCGAGATCGATCCTGCCCTTGTCGTCGGTCTCTACGGCGGTACCGCGCATTCCGAGCAGGCCGCACATCCGCTCATGCGTGTAGTGCGCTTCCGCGCTGTAAGCGACGCCGCGCCCCGGATGCAGTTCCCTGGCGACGTAAAGAGCCTCAAGGTTGGCGATCGTCCCGCTGCTTGTCAGGTGCCCGAGGTGGGTGTGCAGGCCGAACATGGAAGCGAGTTGCGCGACCGCCTCTTTCTCCAGCTCCGAGGTGACCTTGCCGCCGTCCAGAGCATGGTTGTTGGGGTTGACCAGCATGGCCGCCACGTAGCCTGCGACCGCCGCCGGGTGGGGCGGCTTAAGCATCTGCCCGGCATAGGACGGATGGAAGTACGGATAGTTACCGCGCATCCGGTTCGCGAAGATATCGAAGGCGGAAAGAAAGCTCTCCTGGCTGACTTCGAGAGAGGGGTGGGTCTCGAAAGGCGGGTAACTGGCCTGCCAGTCCGCGACCGAGTCGACCGCCCGCGTCAGCCAGTCACGAAGATCCACGATGCCTCCAAAAAGGATCAAGGTATCAGGCAGCCGTCTGAGCCCCCCGTGAATCCCCCAGAACCCCCGGACCATCCCCCGGCGGCCAGTTCTCAAGCTGGGGTCACGAACCAAGTTCAGCTTGAGGAGATGACAACCGATGAATATCCCGCTGAAAGCCTGCGCGGCGGCGGTAGGCGCGGTGGCAGTCGCGGCCGGCGCTTTCGCGGTCCTGACGTCCGGCGGCGCCAGTGCCCACGCCAGGATGACGCCGGCGAACATGAGCATGAGCACCACCATGGTGCCTAAGGTCAGCGTCCACGACGGCTACGCCTTCGCGACCTACGACAACAACGGCGACAAGGCCTTCAACCAGCTTCTCGGCATCAACGACGACGACCAGATCGCCGGTTACTTCGGTTCGGGCGCCAAGGGCAGCCCGAACAAGGGCTATACCGTCGTTCCGCCGTACAGCCAGGCAAGCTACACGAACGAGAACTTCCCGAACGCGGTTCAGACTCAGGTCACCGGCCTCAACAACGACGGCGTCACTGTCGGGTTCTACTCGACCAAGAACACCAAGAGCATGAACAACCCGAACTACGGCTTCTACGCGGAGAACGGTACCTTCCACGAGGTCAACTACCCGACGGGTGACCCGGCAAGCCCGCCGGTTGACCAGCTTCTCGGCGTCAACGGTCACGGGGTGGCGGTCGGCTTCTACGTAGACGGCCACGGCTTCAACCGCGGCTACATGTACAACATCGCCACCAACAGCTATGCCAGGGTGCAGCAGCCAGGCCATCCCGGTGCCAGCATTACCCCGTCAGGCATCAACCTGGCCGGCTTCATCGCCGGCTCCTATGCCACAGACAAGACCACCGAGGCCTTCATCATGAAGGGCACGAGTTTCAAGACCCTGAAATACCCCGGCTCGTCCTCGACCCTGGCCTTCGGCATCAGCAACAGCAGCGAAGTCGTGGGCAATTACACCACTGGCAGCGGCAAGAACCAGGTCACCCACGGGTTCACCTGGTCGGCCAAGCACGGTTACCAGACCGTCGATGACCCGTCAGGCGTGGGCTCCACCGTCGTCAACGGCGTGAACAGCGCTGGCGACCTGGTCGGTTTCTACAACACCAACGGCGGCAACGTCACCAAGAGCTTCCTCGCCATTCCTGTCAAGTCAGAAACCAAGACCCTGACGCTGAAGTCAATGCCGATGGGCTCGCTCACGCTCGGCCTTGACACCATGGGCAACCTCTCCGTAACGAGCAATCTGTACGGCCTGACCCCTGGCTCGGCGCACACGCTCGAGCTGATCGGCCCGAGCAGCACGCCGTTCAAGGCCACCCTGGGCACCCTGACGGCTAACGGCGTTGGCGCCATCACGGGAACTCTCGACACAAACGAGGGCGGCAAGATCGTTGGCGGCAGCACGCTCGTGCTGCTCAACGGCACCGACGGCAGCGCCGTAGGCAACGAGCCGATCGCCGAGAGCGGCGGGATCAACGGCCAGCTCACCTACAAGCTCACCGCGGTCGAGATCAACTCGAACGGCAAGAGCTACGGCACCCCGGCAGGCACGGCCAAGATCGTCTACAACCCGGTCGCGCAGACGCTCACGATCACCGTCAATGCCAGCCACTTCACGCCAGGCGCCCACGCCGCCCACGTCCACGTCGGAAGCTGCATGAGCCAGGGCGGCGTCCTTTACATGCTGCCAGACCTCGTCGCGAACAGCAGCGGCAAGATCACCGCAAAGCGGGTCCTGACCGGCGTGAACGCCCCGATTCCCGCCGCCGGCTGGTACCTGAACCTGCACCAGGGCAACAGCGGCAACATTCTCTCCGGCGGGGCGCCGACGATTAACTTCCGTCCGCTCCTCTGCTCGCCGTTCTAAGCAGCACTTAACAAGCACCAAAGGAACGCAGCCATGACACCGACCGCCGTCCTGTCCACGCAACCAGCCGTCCGCGCTCGACAGGCACGGTGGCCGGTGTCGATCGGACCAGGCAAACGCGCACTTCAGATAGCTCTGGGCAGCGTATGGCTGCTCGACGCGGCCCTTCAGTTCCAGCCTTTCATGTTCACCAGGCAGTTCGTCACGACGATTATCGCGCCCACCGCCGCTGGCAACCCGGCCGCAGTGACCAGGCTGATCCTCTGGTCGGCGCACCTCATGGAACAGCACATCGCGCTGTATAACGCTCTGTTCGCCCTGGCACAGCTCGCGATCGCGGTCGGATTTTTCTCGCGGCGCACCGTCAAGCTGGCTATTGCCTGCTCGATCGCCTGGGCGGTGTTCGTCTGGTTCTTCGGCGAAGGGCTCGGCGGCGTGCTGACCGGCGCGAGCCCGCTGATGGGCCTGCCGGGCGCCGTCTTGCTTTACGCGTTCATCGCGCTGCTCATCTGGCCGTCAGACGGCCAGCCAGGCACGCGCGCCAAGACCGGCTGGATGGTGCTCTGGGCAGCGCTTGGCTGTTACCAGCTCCTGCCGGCCAACCGGGCACCAGGCGCGGTCAGCTCGATGTTCGCCGGAGCCGCTGCCATGGTGCCGTCCTGGCTCAGGCCAGTGGAGACGGGCCTGGCCAGCCTGACCTCCGGCCATGGCCTGATCGCTTCCGCCCTGATCTGGGCCGCCTGCCTCGCCGCGGGGCTGGGAGTCGCCAGCACCAGGCTGACCAGGCCGGCGCTGGTGCTGGCCGTCCTGCTCGCCGCCCTGTTCTGGGCGGCGGAGGGCTTCGGCGGCCTCACGACGGGCCAGGCCACCGACCCGAACTCTGGCCCGCTGCTCGTCCTGCTGGCAGCGTGCTTCTGGCTGCTCCCGGCCTCCGCCTCAGCGGCGACCTCGTTACCGTTGTGACTCATGACGCTATTG
The DNA here is from genome assembly GCA_035509195.1 of Streptosporangiaceae bacterium. Classification (GTDB taxonomy): domain Bacteria; phylum Actinomycetota; class Actinomycetes; order Streptosporangiales; family Streptosporangiaceae; genus Chersky-822. The sequence goes on from DATJLT010000261.1 coordinate 17,057, forward strand.
CTGCCATCGGCGGACGGGGTCGCGGATTACGTCGCTGCCCGGCTGCCGCGAGCCACCGTGATCAGCTACGAGGACGCCGAGCGTGCGGACCTCGGCGAGGTTACCTTCTACTGCCTGCCCTACATGGGTGACGGGGAAAGCGTCGCCCTGATCGAGAGGCTGCCCGCGCTTTCCGTCGTACAGAGCCTGTCCATTGGCGTTGACGATGTGGTGGCCGCCATTCCACAGGGAGTAACGCTCTGCAACGGCCGTGACATCGGGCACGAGGATGGCACGGCCGATCTCGCGGTCACGCTGATCCTCGCCAGCCTGCGGCAGTTCCCGGAATTCGCGGCGCATCAGGCAGAAGGGTCCTGGCGGCACGTGCGTACCGACTCGGTGCGCGGCAAGCGGGTGCTGCTGCTCGGCTACGGGTCGATAGGGTCGGGAATCGAACAGCGCCTGCGGCCGTTCGGTGCCGAAATCACGAGGGTCTCGAGAACGGTCAGGGACGGCGTGCATGGCCTTGGCGAACTGGCCGCGCTGGCGTCCAAGGCCGACATCCTGGTGGCGTGCATCGCGCTCTCGGCACAGACTCGGGGCCTGATCAGCGCGGATGTGCTCGCGGCTTTGCCCTTTGGCGCGCTGGTCGTCAACGTGGCGAGGGGAGCGGTCGTGGACCAGGCGGCGCTTACCGCCGAACTGACCAGCGGTCGGCTGAGCGCTGCGCTCGACGTAATCGACACAGAACCGCTGCCAGCCAGCCGGCCTGAATGGCACTTGCCGAACGTGCTGATCACCCCGCACATCGGCGGCGACACCTGCGACTTCGCCAGGCGGGCGCCCGCGTTCCTGGCTGATCAGGCCGCCAGGCACCTAGCAGGAAAAGCTCTGCGCAACGTGGTCACAACGAGTAATTGATGACCTCCGCCCTGGCGGTTACGCTTAGGTAACAGCGGCCAAATCAGGGCCGCCAAGAGCGAGAGGCCATCCCGCTATGACCCGTCGATCCCGGTTACTGACCTTTACCATTACGGCCTGCCTGCCCGTGGCAGGCTTCCTCGTGGCCGCCATCCCGGCCGCTAACGCCGCTGCCAGCCCGGCCGCGAGCGCCCGTGCTCATGCCGCCGTAATAGCACGCGACTTCCTTCGCCACCT
>DATJLT010000262.1:0-5047 GCA_035509195.1 Streptosporangiaceae bacterium
CAGCCGGGGTCATATCGGTCACGACATCGAAAGGCGCGACTCGTCGCTGCAGGTCACTTACCGGACGCATGGAGACTCCTCACAAGGCATCACTCCACTGTAGGCTGAGCCTCTGACAACCGGGCGCTAACGCCTTCCCACCGGGACAGCGCCATCCCGAAGGAGCGAGCATGTATCCGACCTATCCCACTGGTGGTGTCCCGAACCAGATGCCAGGGCGCCCGCCCCGGCCGCAGACCGTGTCCACCGCGGTCACCTTGATGTGGGTGGCTACCGGCCTCACCGCGCTGGGGATCATCCTCGGTTTCATCGCGCTCGGCAGCCTGAAGAAGGCGATCATCAAGGCCGACCCGGCGTTTACCACGCATCAGATCCACGCCGCTGAGTCCATCGCCATCGCTTTCGCCGTCGTCGTCGGCCTGATCGAAGTCGGCCTCTGGGTCTGGATGGCCTGGGCCAACGGGGCGGGAAAAAACTGGGCCAGGATTTTGTCCACGGTATTTTTCGGTATTGACACCCTGCTGCTGCTTATAGGCTTCGCTCGTCCGCACGCTATCCTCGGGTCGCTGTTCTCGATCTTGGTCTGGCTACTCGGCCTTGCCATCATCGTGCTGCTCTGGCGCAAGGAGTCGACCGCTTACTTCCAGCCCCAGTAAGCGGCAGCCGGGCGCGGTAGGTAAGGGCAGGAGGAAACGATCAGATGACGGTATTGCCGTTCGAACATGCCGACGAGGCCGCAGCGGCGCTCAGGGAGATCGTCGCCGAGCAGGGTACTGGAGTACTGTCCGATCCGCTGATGCTCGGCAGCTTGCTCGCTGACCTCCTGCCCTCAGCCCCTAATGCGGTGCGCGTACTGGTCGCGGCCGCGGAAGATCGCGTCGCCGACAGCATCAAAGACAACGTCTCGCAGGGCATCAGCGCCGACGCGGCAGTCAGGATGGCCGCGACCTCGTTCGCCAGGACCTCGCTGTCCGCGCCGGAAGTCAGCCAGTGGGTTGCCACTGCGTTCGCCTCGGCCTCCGGGCTGCCCACCACGCCTAGCGTGCCCTCGGCGCCTGGCGCGCCTTCCGGGTACGGTTCTGGCGGCCAGGCGAACTCCTTCGGCCAACTCGGAACCGCTCCGAACTGGCCAGCCTCAGGGCAAAGCGCCCCGACCATGCAGTCAGGTCCCCAGGCAGGCTTCCAGCAGGGGCAGCAGGCAGGGTTCCAGCCGCCAGGCACCGGCATACCTCCCGCCTCTCCCCAGATACCTTCCCCCTACGCCTACTCGCCCTATCAGCCGTACCAGCCTTACCAGGCAAGCAATCAAGTCAGGAAGCAGCAGTTCGCACCGGCGACCGTGCGCAATGCCGTCAAGCTGATGTACGGCGGCATCGCGGCCAGCGCGATCCTCGCGATCATCGACTTCGCTGAGGTCGGCTCGCTGCAAAACAACAACTTCGTGCTGACGCCGCACCAGAGTTCGGTCGCTACCGCCTTGAGTTTCGGCGCTTTCATCTCGGTGTTCGGCGTCGGCTTCTGGATCCTGCTGGCCTGGGCCAACAGGCGCGGCATGCCGTGGGCGCGGATCGTTTCGACGGTGCTGCTCGGCATCTTCGTCCTGTACACGCTGGTCTCGATCGTCGATGTAACCGCGGCAGCGATCATCTTCGAACTGGCGACTATAGGCGTGGGCCTGGCCTCCGTCATGCAGCTATGGAAGTCAGAATCGTCGGCCTTTTACCAACTGCCGCCGACAACGCCGGTCCAGTAACCCGGTACTTTTCCGCCGCGCCATCCCCGCAACAGCATCGCCGGGCCACCGATGTCGTGGCCGACCCGCCGCAAACAGCATCGGTGGCTCCGCGATGTTGCGGGTACAGCATCAGGTAGCCACAGATGTCCCCGCCCCCGGCCCGCGAACGACAACAACAAGCCAGCGATGCTGCGTGCCCCGGCGGAATGCCCAGAATACCCGGAATACGCCGCATGCCCGATTAGCCGGGTCGACGGCCCGAACCCGGACACGGCGGGGCGGCCGGACACGGCGCGCCGGGCGGGCAGCGCGGGCGCGCGCCGCGAGAGGCCAGCTTCAGAACGGGGTACTCTCGTCAAATAGGACCCCAAACTCTATATCCCGGCAAGGCCGGCCTCCCGCGACGGTACCGCCACCCGGCACAGACCGGGCATTTCACGTCACCACCGTGGCCGCCTGATGCCGCTGGCCGTCGACCGTGGAGGGGATGCGGCCAGCAGCCGCAACGGGCCGGCCAGCAGAGCCAGGAACCTAAGACATCCGCAAGCGCAGCCCGGCACGGCGGCGTAGTTCTGCCCAGAGGTCGCCGACCTGGCGATCAAGGTCGGCGAGCGACGCCGAGTTGTCGATGACCAGGTCGGCGATGGCCAGTCGCTGCTCCCGCGAAGCCTGCGCGGCCATCCGTGCTCTGGCCTGATCGGCGCTCATCTGGCGCTGGCTCACCAGCCGGTCAATCTGAAGCTCGGGCGGTGCGTCAACGACCACCACCAGGTCGAAGCCTCCAGCGAGGTTGTTCTCGGCGATCAGCGGCACATCGTGGACCACGATTGCTTCAGGCGCGACCGCGTTCTCAATCTCGGCCATCCGTTCTCCCACGAGCGGATGGATGATCGCGTTGAGCGCGGTGAGCTTGCCGGGGTCAGCGAAGACGATCTCACCAAGTTTCTCCCGGTCGAGCGAGCCATCCGGGCGCAGCACGGCACGACCGAACGTCTCGGCCACACGCGACAGGCCGGGTGTTCCCGGTGCGACGACTTCCCTGGCGATAGCGTCGGCATCGATCAGCACGGCTCCGCGAGCCGCCAGCCGTCGCGAGACCTCGCTCTTGCCCGCTCCGATACCGCCGGTCAGCCCGACTCTGAGACGGCCAAGGGCACTGCTCACGGTCAGCTCACCTTCGCGCGAGACGGGAAACGCACATGGCGGGCTCCCCTTCCCAGGAAAGTCCGCCACGTGCTAATTGGCTGCTGATTAGTTGCGGCCGCCTGAGAGCTTCTCCCGCAGCGCTGCCAGCGCCTCGTCAGAAGCCAGGGCGCCGCCGCCTGAGTCCTCCGTGTCCGAGCCTGAAGTGTGCGAGCTACCGTTGGACGGTTCCTCGCCTTCCTCGCCCTCGGCCCGGCTGCGTGCCTCGGCGACCTGCCGCTGGTGTGCCTCGAACCGGGCGCGGGCCTCGGCGTACTGCCGCTCCCACTCCTCGCGCTGAGCCTCGAAGCCCTCAAGCCACTCGCCCGATTCGGGGTCGAAGCCGTCGGGATAGACGTAGTTACCCTGGTCGTCGTAGGTCGCCGGCATGCCGTAAAGCGTCGGGTCGAAGTCGTCGCCGGAGATCTCGCCGCTCTGGCCCTCGTTCGCCTGCTTGAGCGACAGGCTGATCCGGCGCCTGTCAAGATCGATGTCGATGATCTTGACGAAGATCTCGTCGCCGACCTGCACGACCTGCTCGGGAATCTCCACGTGCCGGTCAGCAAGCTCAGAGATGTGCACCAGGCCTTCGATGCCCTCCTCGACCCTGACGAACGCGCCGAACGGCACCAGCTTGGTAACCCGGCCAGGCACGACCTGACCGATCTGGTGCATCCGGGCGAACTGCTGCCACGGGTCTTCCTGCGTGGACTTCAGCGACAGCGAGACCCGCTCGCGGTCCATGTCCACGTCGAGCACCTCGACCGTGACTTCCTGCCCGACCTCGACAACCTCACCTGGGTGGTCGATGTGCTTCCACGACAGCTCGGAGACGTGCACGAGGCCGTCGACGCCGCCAAGATCGACGAACGCGCCGAAGTTCACGATCGACGACACGACGCCCTTGCGGATCTGGCCCTTCTGCAGCGTGTTCAGGAAGTTCTGGCGCACTTCCGACTGAGTCTGCTCAAGCCAGGCACGGCGGGAGAGAACCACGTTGTTGCGGTTCTTGTCCAGCTCGATGATCTTGGCCTCGATCTCCTTGCCCACGTAAGGCTGGAGATCGCGTACACGGCGCATCTCGACCAGCGAAGCGGGCAGGAACCCGCGAAGGCCGATATCCAGGATCAGGCCGCCCTTGACGACCTCGATGACCGTGCCGGTGACGACGCCGTCCTCGTCCTTGATCTTCTCGATCGTGCCCCAGGCGCGCTCGTATTGCGCCCGCTTCTTAGACAGGATCAGACGGCCTTCCTTGTCCTCCTTCTGGAGCACAAGGGCCTCGATGTGATCGCCGGTCTTGACGACCTCGTTGGGATCGACATCATGCTTGATCGAGAGTTCCCGCGAGGGGATCACTCCCTCGGTCTTGTAGCCGATGTCGAGCAGAACCTCGTCCCGATCGACCTTGACGACTGTCCCGTCGACAATGTCGCCGTCGTTGAAGTACTTGATGGTCTCGTCGATCGCGGCGAGGAAGGCCTCCTCCGAACCGATGTCGTTAACGGCTACCTGGGGGGTCGAGGTGGCCTGCGTGCTGCTGGTCGTCATGTGTAAATGGGCTCCGGATACGGACAGGGTGTGGTTTTTGGCGCGATGCGCGGCGCGTCCGACATAGGCTGGCTTGCCCGGTAAGCGCATGTACCGCACGGGCCGCGGCTTCAGGCGCCCCGCTCGTGCTTATCCATGGCGGACTGCAAAAGATCACAACGCATCGATCAGCATATGAGAGCCTGGCCGGGCGGTCAATCGCGGTGGGCCGATCGTGAGCAGCTAGATGCGCGATGTTCATCTGCCGGCGGGCCGGCGCGCAGCGTTTCAATGGGCGGCCTCCGCCCAGCTACGGCCGGTGCCCATCGAGACTTCAAGCGGGATCGTCATCGCGAACGCGCTGCCCATAGCGGTGTTCACCAGGTCGCGTAGCTGGCCGAGTTCTCCCGCCGCGACCTCGAAAAGCAGCTCGTCATGCACTTGGAGCAGCATACGTGACCGGAGCCCGGCGTCAGAGATCGCGCGGTCCACGTTCAGCATGGCGACCTTGATGATGTCGGCGGCCGAGCCCTGGATCGGCGCGTTGAGCGCCATCCGCTCGGCCATCTCGCGCCGCTGCCGGTTATCTGAGGTCAGGTC
>DATJLT010000263.1:0-10027 GCA_035509195.1 Streptosporangiaceae bacterium
GACCAGCGCAGCAACGAGGTCATCATCGACTTCGACGACCCTGGCTGGATCGCGGTGCAGTTCATGACCAAGCAGCCGGGGCCGCACATGCGGCTCAAGGAAGTCGAGATGGTCTTCAAGTACTCGGACTCGTTCCACCGCATGCACGAACTCGAAGGCTACGAGCGGCTCATCCTCGAGGCCATGCTGGGCGACCAGTCGCTGTTTACCAGGTCAGACGAGATCGACCGGATCTGGGAAGTGGCCACGCCGCTGCTCGACAGCCCGCCCCCTGTGGAGTTTTACGAGCCAGGTACCTGGGGCCCTGAACCCGCGCTGAAGCACCTGATCCACCCGTACCGCTGGCACCTGCCAGACAACCACCGCGAGTAAGGCCAGGCCGCTTACATCACCGGCCACGAGTGCACGGGCTCGCCCACGGACATGAGCTCCAGGTAGTCCTGGGTCATCAGCCGCAGGGCCTCGTCCCGCTCCACGCCCCGTGCCTGGAGGCGGCGCACGGAGTTGACCTGCCAGGCCGCGCCGTTCTGCCCGGTGACGCACCGCCGCTCGATGATCGACAGCAGGCGGCTCGCGTCCGCGGCGTCGACCCGCCACCTGGCCAGTCCCCTGGCCGCCATCGGCAGCAGCCGCCGCAGGATCAACTCGGCGACCGGCACCATCCCGACCCCCGGCCAGTACACCTCGGCGTCAAGGCCGTACTTGGCCCCGGCGACCAGGTTCGAGGCCGCGGCCGAGAACGACATCTGCGACCAGACAGGCCGCTCGACTTCGGCAAGTTCCCCGACAAGACCGTAGTAGAAGGCAGCGTTAGCGATCGAGTCGACGACGGTCGGCCCGGCTGGCAGCACCCGGTTCTCGACCCGCAGGTGCGGCTTGCCGTTGACGACCGCGTACACGGGCCTGTTCCAGCGGTAGACCGTGCCGTTGTGCAACGTCAGCTCGGCTAGCTGGGGCGCCTCGCCGCGCTCGAGCACGGCCACAGGGTCCTCGTCCTCGCTCAGCGGCAGCAGTGCGGGAAAGTACCTCAGGTTCTCCTCGAACAAGTCGAACACTGAGGTCACCCACCGGTCACCGAACCAGACCCGCGGCCTTACCCCCTGCTCGCGAAGTTCCTCAGGCCGGCTGTCTGTCGCCTGCTCGAACAGGGTAATCCTGGTCTCGTTCCATAGCTGGTGACCGAAGAAGTAAGGCGAGTTAGCCCCGGCCGCGACCTGGATGCCCGCGATCGCCTCGGCGGCGTTCCAGTAGCTCGCGAACGTGTCAGGGCTCACCTGAAGGTGACACTGGAAGCTTGTGCAGGCTGCCTCGGCGATGATCGAGTCGACGTACGTAAGCAGCCGGTCGGAACCTTCGATCAGGATCCTGATCTCCTCACCGCGCGCCGCCAGGATCTCGTCGTTCAGCAGGTGGAAGCGAGGGTTGATCGAGATCGTCTCCTCGCTCAGTTCCTGCTCCCGCAGGCTCGGCAAGATCCCGATCATCGCCAGCCTGGTCCCGGTCGGCTCGACGACGTCGGCGACCTGCCGCAAGACCCGGTTCACCGACGACTGCAGCGCGGTAAAGACCCCGCCGGTGAGCACCTCGGGATCGCCGGCCAGTTCGATATTGAACTTGCCGAGCTCGGTCGCCCACGCTTCGTCGCCGATCATCGCGAGCACGTCGTCGTTGACCATAGCGGGATTTCCGGATTTATCGACAAGATTGAATTCGATCTCCAGCCCGACATGCTGAAAATCCGACTCAAATCTTGATTCGTGCAGCATCCGGGCCAGCACATCGAGACAACTTCGTACTTTAGCTCGATATGCTCGTCGATCCCGGCGGCTTATCGTGATCGCCGGCACATCCCTGCCCATCAAACCCTCCAGCGCGACCAGCCGCCCACGTGTTGTTTACCCAGATTTACATGGATAGGGCATGCTGACCAGGGTCAATGTGCTATAGACCGGCACACAGGGGCGCACGGGAAGCGTTCAGCCCCCGTTGACCAGCAACTGACCAGCCGCTCAGGACCAGGCCGCGGCGATGAGCCCCTTGGCCACGTCGGTCGGACGGTTACCGTCCTTCGACACATACAGGTCGTTGCCCCCTACGTACAGCAGCCACTTGCCGGTCCGATCGGCGTCCAGGCTGTAATGGTCGAGGCTGGGATACCCGATCGCGACCTGGTGAACCAGGCCGCCGTTGAGGTTGACCTCCCAGAGCAGCCTTGAGGTGTTCCTGACCGGCACCCCGCCGCAGCAGGCACGGCTGATGAAGAAGTTGCCGTCGGGCAGGAACACGCCCTCCCTGATGTAGCTCCGCTGCGGTGCCGGGCCGCCTGACAGCGGAATGTCGGTCACGCCGGCGTTGGGTCCGACGTAGTACTTGGCGTCGCCGACGACGACCACGTAAAGCGCCCAGCCCTCGTTGTCGGCTACGGCCGAGGTGGAAACCGCCAGCGCGGAGTTGTCAGGAGACCACGACAAGTGCGAGACCGGCGGCAGCAACTGACTGCGGACGACCTGCGGCGGCAGCCCGATGACCTGATCGCCGCCCGTGCTGAGCGTCCTGACCACGATCTTGTACGATGCGGCCACCGAGGCCTTGGCGGGATCGGGAACGCAGCTCTCGTTCATCACCGGCTCGGTCGTCCAGGCGAGCTTGACGCCGTCAGGGCTGATCGCGGGAAGCTGGCCTGGCGCGATCGCGGTGAGGTCGCCGCCGTCGAGGTTCACCGACTCGATCTCGGAATGGCAGCCAGCCCCTTCGGCGAAATACACGATCGAGCCGTTCGTGGAAATCTCGTCTCCGAGTACCCCGGACGGCACCAGCGTCTGCGTCACGCTTCCGTTCGACGGGTCGAGTTTCACCAGCGCGCCCGCCGTGGTCACCGCCACGATGCCTGGCTCGCCGCCGGGCGCCGTCGTGCCCTGCGAGCTTCCCTGGCCGATGGACGGCGCTCCCGACGTCGACGCGGCCGGACTAGCCGTCGCGGTGACTGTGACCGTGGTCTGAGCATTAGGGCTTCCAAGACCATTGCAGCCAGCAAGCACCACCGCTGGCACCGCCAGCAACGCAGCCGCGACCGTGCGGCGGAAGACGACGCCCATAGCAGACCTCTGAGTAACAAAAGTGACCGCGGAAGGACGAAACAGTATCAGCGCCCGACCGTTGCCGCCATCCGCCGTACGGCTTCTGTTACCAACTCAGGAGACGTCCCGATGTTGAGCCTGGCGAACCCGGCTCCCTGGCTGCCGAAGTACGTACCGCCGGTCAGGGCCACTCGCCCGCGCTCGAGGAACGCGCGCTCAGGATTGTCGCCGAGGCCAAGCTTCGTGCAGTCGAGCCAGGCAAGGAAGCTGGCCTCTCCCGGCACGTAGCCGACCTCAGGCAACTGCTCAGCGAGCAGCCGGGCAAGCAGCGCGCGGTTCTCGGCGAGCTGCTGCCGTACCGCGTCGAGCCAGTCCACCGCCGAGGTGAAGGCCGCCGCCGACGCGAGCACGCCAAGGTGCGAGGCAAGCAGCGCCTCCCAGCGGTCGGTCAGCAGGGTGGCCGTCGCGTCAGAACCCGCGACGGCCACGCCGCACTTGAGGCCGGCGAGATTCCACCCCTTGGACGCCGAGTTGAACGTGTAGGCCCTCGCCGCCATCGGGTGATCGAGCGAGGCGAACGGCACGTGCTCTGCCCCTTCGAGCGCCAGCGGCGCGTGGATCTCATCGACGAGCAACTCGACCTGATGCCGCTCGCACAACCCGGCGACCGTCAGAAGCTGGTCACGGCTCCACGTACGGCCGAGCGGGTTATGCGGGTTGCACAGCAGGTAGGCGCGGACGCCCGGCCTGGCCAGCGCCTCGTCGAGCGCATCGAAGTCCAGGTCGTACGACCCGTCACCGGCCCGCCGCAACGGCGCTTCGACGACCGGCCGGCCGAGATACCCGAGGCGGAGGAAGAACGGCCCGTAAACGGGAGGGTTGACCACGACGCCGGCGTTCTCCTGGGTAATCGCGAGCAGCACCTCAGCGATCCCCGTCATCACATCGGGAATCGCGAATACCTGGTCAGGCCGTACCTCCCACCCGAACCGGTCTCCGGCGAACGAGGCGAACGCCTCGCCAAGCTCGCCAGTAAACGCATAGCCAGTGTCGCCGATGTCAAGCGCGGCCCTGATCACCGCCGTGATCGGCTCGGCGACCATGAAGTCCATCTCGGCCACGAACGCGGGGAGAACATCCGGCGGGTAGGCGCGCCACTTGTGGCTCTTCCTGGCCCGCAGTTCATCGAGCGTAAGACTTCCGAGAAGTTTGTCCACTCGTGCGATGCTACGTGTCCCCCGTTCCAGGAAAAAGGCCGGCGCTAGGGAGGGCGATGTCTCCGGTCAGGTAGCGCTCAACGACCGGGCCCGCGGTCGCGGCGAGTTCTTCTATGGTCACGCCGGCTATCGCGGGCAGGCGCAGCACCAGCCTGGTCATGGCCAGCCCGATCATCTGCGTCGCGACCATCGAAGCCCGGTACTCGGCCTCGGCCTGATTGCCTGGCTTGTCCAGCCCGGCGACCCTGACGATGGCGCCAAGTATCGTGTCGGCCACGAACTCGCGAAGCATGAGCGCGGCCTGGTCGCTGGTCATGGCTGACCTGAGAAGGCCGAGGAACGTGTCCTTGACTCCGTCTGACTCCCACAACGTCAGAGCCGTCCTGACCATCCGCTCCCCCAGGCCGGCGCCCTCGGCCGGCACGCCGGCGATCACCTCGCTCGGCAGCACGGGCAGCCGCATGGCGGCAGCGAACAGTTCCTCTTTCGTGCCGTAGAAGTGGTGCACGAGCGCGGGATCGACCCCGGCGACTCCGGCTATCCCCCTGATCGTCGCGCCCTGGTAGCCGTGCTCGGCGAACTGGCCGCGGGCGGCGTCGATGATGGCCTCGCTTGTCCCGCTGTCGCCGGATCTGCGGCCCGGCCTGACCGGCTTCCTTTGCGCGGTCACTCCCTGGTGCCTTCTGTCAGAACCGGAGCCTTTTGCTCTTGGGTGACCAGTTCGAAGAAACGTTCCTCCAAGGTGGCGGGTACCTGGGTGACGGTCGCCTTGAGGTCGCCAAGTGCCGCCGTTACCTTAGCGGGGCCAGCGCCAGGGACACGGAGGGACCGGCCGGCCAGGGCGACCTGGAGCCCGGCGTGCTCTAGCTGGCCGAACGCGGTGGCCCAGTCATCGGTCTCGACGGCGGTGACCTGCCGGTCGCCGATGATCTCCGTCGTGGTGCCTGCCGCGACCACGACGCCGTCGGCCATGACGACCAGGCGGTCGCACTCGGCGGCCTCCTCCATGTAGTGGGTGGTGACCAGCACGCCCGCGCCCCTGTCGGCCGTCGCGCCGATGGTGTCCCAGAGCCTGGCACGGCCCCGCGGATCGACGCCAGACGTTGGCTCGTCGAGTATGAGCAGGTCAGGGTGGTGAGACAGGGCGGCAGCGAAGGCGACCCTGCGCTGCACGCCGAGCGGGAGCTCGTCGATCAGGTCGTCCGCGTAAGGGGCGACGTCGTCGGGGAGCGCGCGGGCCGAGCCGAACGCGGCGGCGGTGAAACTCAGGTTCTCTGCCGTAGTGAGGTCGTCGTAGAGGCCGAGGCCCTGAGGGACGTAGCCGAGCCTGCGGCGGGTCTGACGGGAGGGCGCCTGGCCGAAAAGAGACACCTGGCCGTCCGTGGTGCTGGTGAGGCCGAGGAGCATGCGGATCAGCGTGGTCTTGCCCGCGCCGTTAGCGCCGAGAAGGCCGACGATCTCGCCTGGGCCAACTTCCAGGCTGACGTTATTGACGGCGGTGAAGTCACCGAAACGCTTGATTGCGCCGGTGACCTGGACGAGTGCTTCTGCCGCCCGTGGCTGGCGTCGGTCGCGCCCGCTGATCCTCGGCGGGTTGCGCCACTGCTCAGGGATCGCGTTGGCAAGGACGGCGCCTTCGTCGAGAGCGAGCGCGGACGCGCAGCGGTCGGCTTCGTCGATGGAGGTGGTCGCCAGCACGACGGCGCAGCCTTCGGCGGCGGCGCGGGCGATCAGCCACCACAAGCCGGCCCGGCTGACCGGGTCAACGCCGGTCGATGGCTCATCGAGGATGAGGAGCTCGGGCTGGTGGAGCATGGCCGCGACGACACCTAGCTTCTGGCGCATGCCACCGGAGAGCTGCCCGGCCAGCCGGTCGCGGGCCTGGGCCAGACCGGTTTCCTCGAGGAAGAACTCGGCCCGCGTCCTGGCCTCCTGCCTGGGCATATGGTAGGCGCTGGCACGGAAGTCCAGGTTCTCCGTAACTGTCAGGTCCTGGTAGACACCGCTGCCCGATGGCAGGTAACCGATGTGGTCCTTGGCGGGCCTGGTGACCTCGCCGCTTACCGGGGCGATGGCGCCCGCGATGCAGCGCAAGAGCGTGGTCTTGCCCGCGCCGTCGCCGCCGAGCACGGCGGTGACCTGGCCGGGCCTGGCCGTCAGCGTCACGTTGTCGAGCGCTCGCTTGCGGCCGTAGCTGTAGCTGATGCCGGTCGCACCCCAGGTGGCCGTGAGCTGGGTGGTCATGCGCTGACCTCCTGAGGTGCGGAACCGGTGCTCGTGCTTGGCCGATGCCCTCGCCCGGCAGGCGCCAGGTAGCTGGCGAACCTCAAGGTGGCGCCGGTCACCACGACCACGCCGAGAATGGCCAGGTAGACGAAGGGCTGCCAGAGCGCGCCGATGGGCTCGGCACGCAGCATGACCCCGCGCGAGATCTCATTGAAGTAGGTCAGCGGCAGCAGGTAGGCGATCCAGCGGACTCCGGCGGCGATCGAGCTGAGCGGGAAGATCAGCCCTGACAGGAGGACTTGCGGTAGCAGCGTCATCACGGCGAGCTGAATCGCCTGGCCCTGGTTCTGCGACACGGTCGAGATCAGCACCCCGAGCCCGAGCGTGACGAACAGGAAAAGCAGAGCGCCGAGCGCGAACGTCAGCGGTGACCCGTGGAACGGCACGCCGAAGAGGGCGATGCCGACCGCGAGCACGATCGCGAGGTCGACGACCGCGACGCCGAAGTAAGGGACGATCTTCCCCAGCACGACGTCTCTTGACCTGAGCGGCATGACAGCGAGTTGCTCGAGGGTGCCTGACTGGCGTTCCCTGACGACCCCGAGACTGGTAATGATCGTGCCGACGAAGACGAGCACGACTCCGCAGAGTCCAGGAACCATGATGTCCGAGGTGGTCAGGTTCGGGTTATAGAGGACCGTGACCTGGGGTACGACCGCGGGGCCGGCCGGCGTCGCCTGCGCGTTGCTCCGCAGGCGCGCCAGGTCAGCGAGCGCGGCCTTGGCGGCGAAAAGCTGGCTGCCGTCGATGAAGACCTGCGTGCCCGTGCCGGTCGCGGTGGTGACGACGGCTACGTCCGCCTTGCCGTCCCTTAGCTGGTCCCTGGCCCAGGCCGCGCCCTGGCCAGGCGCCTTCTCCACGACCTTGAACTGCGAGCCGAGCAGGGAACTCACGTGCCCGACCCGCGGGCCGGCCGCCGCGACCGTGATGGTCTTGACGTCGAAGCTGGCCGCGTAGCCGAGCACGACGAGCAGCAGTACCGGGAGCACGATCATCATCGCCAGCGTCCGCCGGTCCCGGCGGATCTGCCGGAACTCCTTCACGATCATCGCCCACATGGGAGCCTCCCAGGCTCTCCGAAGTAATTCAACACACGTTGAACTCTACAAGCGTTGAATTACCACCGTCAAGCCAGGATTCCGAACCGTCGCGGGTTCCGGAGTTCGGGTAGACAAGGGGTATGGCGCTGACTCGGCATGCGGGGGAGTGGACAATCGAGGACAAGTGCGCATCACCGTGGCATTACCTGCCGGTCGAGGTGCCGCCAGGAGCCAGCGCCTTAAGAGTTGATCTTGAGTACAACGCGGCCGGGGCCGGGCTTGACCTGGGCTGCTTCAGCCCGGCCGGGTTCCGTGGATGGTCGGGAGGCGCGAGACGGTCGTTCACGATCACCGCGAAGTCAGCGACGCCCGGGTACCTGGCTGGAGACCTTGAGCCCGGGCTCTGGCAGGTGGTGATCGGGCTGCACCGGATCCCGTGGGACGGAGTCAGGTACCAGCTCACGGCAGAGACATCGCACGCGACCTTCGCGTCCGCCGATGTAACGGCACCGCCTCCGCTGGCTGACCGGCCCGCGCGGCGTGAGCTGCCGGCAGCCGCCGGACGGCGGTGGCTGGCAGGAGACCTGCACTCGCACACCGTGCACTCGGACGGCGCCCTGACCGTGCCCGAACTGGCCAGGTTCGCCGCCGAGCGCGGTCTCGACTTCATCGCGGTCACCGACCACAACACGGTCAGCCATCACCGCGAGCTCCCAGCCGCCTCGGCTGCCCACGACATCGTGCTCCTTCCCGGCCAGGAACTCACCGCCGAGCAAGGTCACGCCAACGCGTTCGGCGACCTGCCATGGGTGGACTTCAGGGAACCGCCAGATGCCTGGCTCGAGCGGACCGAGGCGGCGGGCGGGCTGCTGTCGGTCAATCATCCCTATGGCGGGCAGAATAGCTGGACGGCGCCGATGCGGCGCCGTCCTCCGCTGCTTGAGGTATGGCACTGGAGCTGGCTTGACCTGAAGTGGACCGCCCCGCTGAGCTGGTGGCTGGCCTGGCATCCCGAGGCGATCGCCGTGGGCGGCAGTGACTGGCACCGGCCGGGCTCAGACGCGCCGCCGGGATCGCCGACGACCTGGGTGCTCGCCGAGGATGCGGGGCCTTCTGCGGTACTCGACGGCGTCGCTGCCGGTCGTGTAGCCATTTCTGCCGGGCGCGACGGACCCGTCCTGCTGCGAATAGACGGGGAGCTGCTCGCGGCGGAGGCGGACGGCACGATTCTCGTGGGACCGGACGGCCCGGTGCGCCGGGTATCCGGAGATCTGGTGAGGCTGGGCGACGCGCCTGGATGCCACCGCATTACCGACCCGAGCGGGGCGACCTTGGCCCTCAGCAATTAGGGTCGGCTCATGACCGCGCGCTGGGGACTTACCTTGCCGTTGTTCGGGCATTCGCTGCCTGAGCAGCGTGAGATCGTGACTACGCTGGCTGACCTCGGCTATACCGACCTGTGGTCGGCCGAACTGAACGGCATCGATGCCTTTACCCCGCTGGTCCTGGCGTCGCAGTGGACAGAGCGGTTGCGGTTCGGCACCGCGATCGTGCCGGTTTACACGCGCGGTCCGGCCAGCCTGGCGATGACGGCAGCGACGCTGGCAGAACTGGCGCCTGGCCGGTTCATGCTCGGGCTCGGCACCTCGACGCCCGTCGTTGTGCAGCAGTGGAACGACATACCGTTTGAGGCGCCGTACGCGCGCTCTCGTGACATGCTGCGGTTCCTTCGGGCGGCGCTCGCCGGAGAGAAGGTCACCGCGCAGTATGAGACCTTCCGCGTGACCGGGTTCCGGCTGGAACGGCCGCCGGCCGTGCCGCCCGCGCTGGCCCTGGCCGCGTTGCGGCCAGGGATGGTGAGGCTGGCCGCCGCCGAGTCGGATGCCGTGATCACCAACTGGCTGTCGCCTGCCGATGTACCCAAGGTGCGTTCGGCCGCCGGGCCGGACACCGAGTTGATCGCGCGAATCTTCGTCTGCCCGACGACCGACCTTGACGCGGCCAGGTTCATCGCGCGGCGGGCGCTGACCGGATACCTGACCGTGCCCGCGTACTTCGCGTTCCACGACTGGCTTGGCAGGCGCGAGCTGATCCAGCCGATGATGGACCTGTGGAACGCCGGCGACCGCAAGGGCGCCGGCGCCGCGATCCCCGAGTCTGTGGTCGATGACCTGGTGATTCACGGCGACTTCGACCACTGCCGTGAGCGAGTCGACGCCTACCGCGCCGCGGGACTTGACACCCCGGTCATCGCGGTACTGCCGACGCCCGGCGTGGACTCGATCGAGGCGGCCAGGCACCTGACGCCCCCGGCGTGACCGGCGACGTGGCTCGCATCCGCCCTTATGAACCAGGCGACCGCGACGACGCGTATCACGTCTGCCTGCGGACCGCCGACAACGGCCAG
>DATJLT010000264.1:0-3002 GCA_035509195.1 Streptosporangiaceae bacterium
CTGATCGTCAGGGGCTCCACCGCGAGCCCGCCGAGATGACGCCATTTTTAGCCATTGACAACTTATGCGCAGTGCGCCACTCTAGTCCTCACATCGCGTGCAAACGATTGTGGCAAACGATTGTAACAATCGCCATCGAGCACCTCGGGGGCACGAATGACCGATCAGCCAGACAGCCCAATTGGCTGGCTGGGCACTGGCCGAATGGGCTCGATGCTAGTCCGCCGGCTGCTCGCCGCCGGCAAGGACGTCTGGGTCTACAACCGGACCAGGGCAAAGGCAGAACCGCTGGCGACCGACGGGGCGAAGATCGTCGACACCGCACGCGACCTGGCCGACGTACGCGTGGTCTTCGCCATGGTCGGCACTTCCGAGGATCTGCTCAACGCTCTTTTAAGCTCGGCCGGACTGATGAGCGGCCCGCGGGCGCCGTCAGTGGTGATCGACCTGTCGACCGTATCGGTCGACGCTTCCCGTCAGGCGCGCGAGGAACTGGCTGCTCGCGGCACCCGCTTCCTGGCCGCTCCGGTGATGGGCAATCCGCGCGTGGCGGCCGCCGGCCGGCTTACCTTCGCCGTGTCCGGCGATCCCGATGCAGCCGCCGAGGCGAGGCCGTACCTGGAACTTCTCGGGGCAGGCGCGAGCTATGTAGGGCCAGGCGACATAGCAAGGATCGTCAAGCTGTGCCACAACCTCCACCTGGGGACTGTCATCCAGTCGCTGGCCGAGGTGACCATACTTGCGGAGAAGGCCGGCGTCAGCCGTGAGGCGTTCCTCGCCTGCATCAACGACAGCGTGATGGGCTCCACCTTCACCAGGTACAAGTCCCCCGCGTTCGTTAACCTCGACTTCCACGCCACATTCACATCGAAGCTGCTGCGCAAGGACTTCGATCTCGGGCTCGCCGCGGCGCGCGAGCACGAGGTCCCCATGCCAGTGGCATCGCTGGTCCACCAGATAGTCCAGGGCCTCGTCGGCTACGGCTACGGCGACCAGGATTTCGCGACACTGATCGAGCTGCAGGCCCGGGCATCGGGCCTTGAGCTGAGCAGCGAGCACGCAGAAGTGTCCGACGGGCTCGAACCCGCCGAACAGCACGACATCATGAAGTGAGCTATAGGTCTCACCACCAGGCAGCCGGGCTCGCCCGGCGCTACCCGCAACTATCGGGCCTTTCCCGACTGGAAGGAGCACCGGGAATGACCGCGTTAACTCATCGCACCCGGTATCTGGCTATCGGCGCGACCGCAGTCCTCGCCACCGCACTGGTGGCTGCCTGCGGCTCTTCATCATCAGGATCGGGGTCCAAGCCGATCCTGATCGGCGCCTCGCTTTCGCTCACCGGCGACTTCTCCGCCGACGGCATTGCCTACGAACGCGGCTACGAGCTGTGGGAACACGACGTGAACGCCCACGGCGGCATCGACGGCCGCAAGGTTCAGCTGATAATCCTGAATGACAACAGCTCGACCACCCAGGTGGACACGAATTACACCGACCTCATCACGGTGAAGCACGTGGACCTGACATTCGGGCCGTTCTCTTCACTGCTCACGGCTCCTGCGGCCGAAGTGGCGCACCGGTACGGGTTCGCCTTCGTCGAGGGCGCCGGCGGCTCGCCGCTGGTGTTCAGTGAGAAGCTGCCGAACGTCTTCGACGTAAGCCTGCCCGTGGCGAACGAACTGGACCCGTTCACGACTTGGATGAAGTCGCTGCCTGCCAGCAGCCGGCCCTCCACTGTCGCCTACCCGATGGCCAACGACCCGTTCGCCACCCCGCAGGTGCAGCTGGCCCAGGGCATTTTGCAGTCAGCGGGTTTCAAGACCGTCTACTCGAAGATCTTCCCCGAGGAAGAGCCCGACTACCTGCCCAACGCCGACATCGTGGCCGGCGACAAGCCGGCCGCAGTAGTGCTCGGCTCGACGGACGTGCCGACGGTGGCCTCGTTCGTGCACGGATTCGAGCAGCAGCACTACAACCCAAAGGTGTTCATTGCCGCCGCCGGGCCTGACCAGGGCCAGGCCTTCATTTCCGCGGTCGGCGGCGCTGGCAACGCCGACGGGATCATGGTCCCGGACGCGTGGTACCCCGGTTACGACAACGCGACCAGCAAGACCGTGGTCGCCGAGTACGTCAAGAAGTACGGCGGCTCGGCGTCGGACGTCAATGCCGACGTGGCCGAGGCATACTCAGTCGGGGAAGTCACGGAGCAAGCCGTTAAGGCCACCGGCGGCACCAACGGCGCGAAGATCATTAAGTATCTCCACAGCGGCGTGACGCTGACCAGCATGCAAGGCCCGGTGAAGTTCAACAGCCTAGGCGAGAACACCAAGGCGATCGCGTTCATCTTCCAGTGGCAGAACGGCAAGTTCGTCCAGGTGCTACCGACCGGGGCAACCGGGTCAGTGCCGGTGCTGTACCCGAAGCCGAACTGGACTAGCTGACCGGTAATGAAGACAGCGGCACGGAGCTGAGATGGCGTCCGAAATAGCGCAAGCAATCGCTGCCGGAATACTCGGCGGTGGCGTATACGCGCTGATGGCAGCGGGACTAACGCTGGTCTTCGGCGTGCTTGACATCATCAATGTCGCGCAGGGCATCTTCGTGGTGCTCGGCGCCTATCTCAGCTACGTGCTGTCTGTCCACCTGCACCTGGACTTGCTTCTCGGGCTCTTCATCACCGTGCCCGCGATGTTCGTCATCGGAGTGGTCATCTACTGGCTGTTCATCAGGCCGCTGCGCGGCGCTGAGCGCACGTCGATGACGCTCCTGGCCTGCTTCGCCGTGGCACTGATCATCGAAGGCGTGCTGTACCGGGAGTTCGGCTCCAACTACGTCTCGCTGAACGCCTGGTACACCACCGCCAGCGTGCACGTGTTCGACTTCTACCTGGCCGATATCTACCTGATCGGATTCGGCCTGGCGGTCGTCGCCATCGGTGCGCTCTACTTCATCCTCTACCGGACGACCTTTGGCCGGGCCGTCCGCGCAACCATGCAGAA
>DATJLT010000265.1:0-3170 GCA_035509195.1 Streptosporangiaceae bacterium
CGTTCTGCTGCCTCGGCTGTGCCGTCTTAATCAGAGCTGTGTCCGGAGAACACGATGCTGGCATCGATTGTCGGTGCCCGCGTTTACTGTGTTCACATGAGCGTTGTCCGCCGCATGAGCCGGAGCGACCTGGAAAGGCGCCGCGAGGAGATCTTGCAGGAGCATCGCCTGACTCGTGCCGAGTTGCAGGCCAAGGTCGAGGCCGGCGGACTCGTTGGCGATGAGTGGGCGGCCTGGGCAGAGATCACCGAGATCGAGTACCTGCTGGCTGATGAGTGACGGTGCCCCGGACCTGATCGCCATGGCCCAGGAGTTCGCCGACAAGGTCGATCGGCTGCTGGCTGCCTGCCTGCCCCAGGCGCCTGGTATGGAGGTCAGGCAGGCAGGCAGCCGGGTGAACATCAGCCCGGAAGGCCAGGAAGGCAAGAGCGGCGGGGTGCCCCTGCTCGTGCAAGGCGAAATCTTGGCGTGGCTCCGGCTGACGTATTCTTGCCGCCTGGACTCGCCGCAGACCTACCTGGCGATCGATAAGTCATCGATCTGGGTCGTCGCAGACGTGGACCGCACGCCGATTTTCAGGTTCGACTACCTGTATGAGGCTGACCGGGTGCCGCACTCTCACATCCAGGTTCACGGACAACGCGGGGCGCTCTCGCACCTGCTGTCGAAGACAGGCCACAAGGCGCCCCACGACATGGGCGCCCTGCACCTGCCGACGGGCGGCCAGCGCTTCCGCCCGGATCTGGAGGACGTGATCCAGTTCCTCATCACCGACTGTCTCTTTGACCACCTCGACGGCTGGAAGGAAGCAGTCGATGCCGCGCGGGCCGACTGGCGCGTTATCCAGGTCAAGGCCGCGACCAGGGCGATGGCGGCGCACGCTGCAGCGGCGCTGGAGGAACTCGGGTACACCGTGACCCCGCCCGAGGACGGCCACCCGCAAGTCGGCGAGAAAGCCCGCTTCGCATGGTAAGGCCAGCGCGGGCTCCACGGCCCCTGCTGGCTCGCCGCCGAAATCACGATCGCCGCCGCAGACTCCCCCGGCACCGCCGGAGCCGGTAATCCCTGGTGTATGCACTACGTATCTAGACAACACAAGCGCTTGCATCCAGCAACATGACCAGCCGCAACACGCCTACTTTCCGGGGAAGTAGACCGGATGCCCGCACACTCACAAGCGCGAAGAGACCTGGAGGGCTGGATCGCTCGCTGCGCCCGCCGGTCGAGTCATGGGCGGTTCACCAGCAGATCGGGCAGCGTCCCCGCAGATGTCGAGGCGACGGCGCTACTCGGCGGGCGCGTCGGGGGTGGTTTTGCGTGTCGTGGCCCTTGCCTGTGGCGCTCGCTTTTTGATTGCCGGCATCATCTTGGCTGGTGCGGCCTTCGCGGCAGTTTCGTTCGCCCTTTTTATCTTGGGCCTGCTCCCTTGGGCAAGCACGCCTGGTCGCGACACGATGATGACGTCGGCGATGCCGGGCACTTTCATCAGTGTGTCCCGAGTGAGGTCGTGGTGTTCGACCGAGGCCGTCGAATCGTAGATGAACACAACGACCTCGTCGTAGAGGGCCGTACGCTGCAGGTACGCGACCGAGTCGATCATTATCTGCTGCTCGACCTTCTTGAACTCGGCCGTCGTGCCTTCATAGACGTACTTGACCTCAACGAGCAGTCTGAGGCTTGGTATCCCGAAGTCCGCCTGAGTGCTCGCGTGCCCGATCTTCGGGTTGGTGTCCTCGTCGATCACGTCGTCGAACACCGAGCGCAAGACGAGCCACAGGATGTCCTGGACCTCCCGTTCCGACGTAACGGGCCAGTGGATGGGTTCCTTGACCCGGTCGCCGCTGTCCCATCGCCATCGGCGCATCGCGGCGGGAAAGCGCCTGAGGAGAAGGCTCAGATGCGTGCGGCTCAACAGGGCCTGGTCGATACTGGCGTTCGTGATGGCGTTGGCAGCCGACGCTAGCAAGGCCGTCTGCGTGATGGGCAGCTCGGCCGGGTCGGCCTGCATGACTGCGCGCATAACCTGCCGGGAGAGGATGCGGTGGTCCGCGAGGTTGGCCAGGCGTGCCGTGTTCTGGCCGGTCATCCAATAGACCAGCGCTAGGTCCGCGGGGTCGGAGAGCGTGTCAGTCTGGACCGGCTCGGCAGGCTGACCGGTGATCATGGTCAGCACGTGGCTCCGTATTAGTTCATGGAACCGGCTGGCAGGCTTGAGCCTGGGATCGGACAGTGTGCGCGCCAGCCACGTGGCGGCTTCGGGCATCTCCGGCCGTATCCCGAGGACGACCAGTGTTATGCCGAGCAGGGTGCGTGTGTCGTGCAGGAACGTGGGTCCGCCGATGCGAAGGTGGTCCCGTTGCATGAAGCGGCCGAGAGCGGCGCGGACCTTCGGCATCATGTCGGGCCGGGCGCCTGTCAGGGTCGTGAGGGTGTATCCAGCGGAAGCGAGTGGGCCGGCGTCGTCCAGGCGTCCTGCATTGTCTGCCAGCCAGCTGCCTGATAGCGGGTCGAGATCCCAGCTGATGTCGGCTCGGTCGCCCATGATGTGACGTGCGCAAAGGCCGTCTAGGTCACCAGGGCGGTTGCTCGCCAGGATGCGGGCACGAAAAGCGTTCATCTGTGCGCCGAGGTAAGGCTCGATGGTGTCCCCGGGGGCGGTGATCGTCACAGGAACCACCTGCTGTCGCGCAGCTTGGTGGACGTGATGTCGGAGTTCCAGTTCCTGACGGACCGTAGCTGGCCTAGCAGCCGGGCGATGAGGTCTGAGTATACGGTCGTGACAGGCGTCCTGCTCGGGTACAAGCGCCGCCAGGATAGAGCGGTGAACCGGAACACCTGGGCGGCGAGGTAGTCAAGATCCGTAAACGTCGACTCGCGGTGGAGCTGGATCAGCAACGGCTGGGGTGCGCCGTCAGTGACCGCCTTGAGCTCACGTGGCCCCGTGGTCGTGATCAGCATCTGGCTGCGGCTGATCGGTACCGCGTGGCCGCGTGCGGGCACGCACTTGCCCTTGACCTTGCTTCCCGTGACCGCGCCCGGGCTCGACAGGTCGTACATCATCCAGTCGTGATCTTCGATGATGTGGAGGAACGCGAACTCCACGCCTGCGAACTCGCTCGTCAGGCTCTTGACCAGCGTTTTGACGGCCTGAGCCTCGGCGTCTTTTAGAT
>DATJLT010000266.1:0-11212 GCA_035509195.1 Streptosporangiaceae bacterium
AGCCGGGCGATCCGCTCCTCGTCGGCGTGCGAGATCACCAGCGCCCGGTCCCCATCCTCGAGGATCTCCTTGAGCATGACGACCTCGCCGATCGTCTCGTACCCCTGCGCGATCACAACGTTCAGCGCCTCGTTCAGCACGACTTCCTGGCCGGGGCGCAGGTCGTCAAGCTCAACGCCAGGGCTCACGCTGACGCGCATCTTACGGCCGCCGGTGAAGACGTCCGCGGTGCCATCTTCGGCCGCCTGCAGGAAGATGCCGAATCCGCTTGGCGGCTGCGCCAGCCGGTCGACTTCCTCCTTGAGCGCAATGATCTGGTCGCGTGCCTCGCGCAGCGTGCCGGCAAGCCGCTCGTTCTGGCTAGTGATCGCCGCGAGGTTCGATTCGGCTTCGCGCAGACGCTGCTCCAGCACGTGCGTCTGCCGTGGCGAGTCAGCAAGCCGACTGCGCAGGGCGGCGACTTCCTCTTCAAGGAAGGAAACCTGCGTGGTCAGGACCTTGACCTCGTCATCGTGCCGCCCCGAATGAACGCTGTCGTCACGAGAGGCCATGCCCCTCACCCCCTCCTGAGAGCCGAGTTACCTAGACCCTACCTATCCAAGGTCAATCCGTAACCTAGCGGCAGGCCCAGACTCGGCATTCTGCGTTACGATCCGGAAAACTCGCTGCCAGGTGCCTGGTCTAACGGACTGTCTCGCCGGAACCTTCCGCACCGCCGTCCGCCGCGATCGAGGTGTCAGGAATGATCTCGCCCCCAGGCGGGATCGCTGCCCCCGGAATCGCTTCTGCCACAGCCATCATCTCGGCCTCAGCCGCTTGGGCCCCCTTCGATGGCCTCCGCCGCCGCGGGGGCGCCGCCACCCCGTCAGCCAGTCGGCGTGCGGTGACCAGGAATCCAGTATGCCCGACCATCCGGTGCTCAGGCCGGACGGCGAGCCCATCCACGTGCCAGCCGCGCTGCAGGGTCTCCCATGCCGCGGGCTCGGCGAAGTTTCCCTGGTCGCGTAGGGCGGTGACTGTCCTGGCCAACTGCGTCACCGTTGCCACGTAGCAGCACACGACGCCGCCCGGTATCAGCATGGTGGCGGTGGTTCCTACGTGGTCCCACGGCGCAAGCATGTCCAGCACGACCCGGTCCGCGTCAGTGATCCCGTCCTGCCCCAGCTCGCCCACCACCAGGTGCCAGGACGGGTGTGGGCCGCCGAAATACCGCTCGACGTTGGCTGCGGCGATCTCAGCGAAGTCCGCACGGCGCTCGAAGGAAGTCAGCCGACCGTGCTCGCCAACCGCCCGCAGCAGCCAGCACGAGAGTGCCCCCGACCCTGCCCCAGCCTCCACGACGCGCGCGCCGGGGAAGATGTCCGCAAGGCCGATGATCTGCGCGGCGTCCTTCGGGTACACCACAGCCGCGCCGCGCACCATCGAGACGGAATAGTCGGCGAGCAGCGGCCGGAACGCGATGTACGGGGTACCCCCGGCCGAGGTGACCAGACTTCCTTCGGGCCTGCCGATCAGGTCGTCATGTGCCAGTGCGCCCCGGTGAGTGTGAAACGAGCGCCCAGGGGTCAGAACCAGCCGGTGCTGGCGGCCCTTGGGATCGGTCAGCTGCACCTGGTCACCGGCCGCGAAGGGGCCACGGGGATGCGTGATCACGCCAGAAAGGCTAGCGCCGCCGTGCGGGCCAATTGTTCAGGCTCGGGACCTGTCAGGGTCGCACCCGAGCCGGCTAGTCAGCTCCGTGTGCCAGCGAAAGCCTGGTCCAGGTCGGTAGCGGCCAGCACGCCATAAACCTGCCCCGACGAGGGCTCGACCAGCAGGTACTCCGAGGCGGGAGCCCGGCGCACGGCCTCGATCAGGTCCATGCCGGATAGGTCGGCCGAGAGGATCATGTCCGGGTCCAGCGTTCGCGCGAGGGAGCCGGCCTCAATCCACGGCCGGCGCTGCTCGGGCGTGGCGATCACGGCGCTCTCGTTGACGATCGCGATTGGCTTGGCGTCGTGGTCGACCACGACCAGCGCCCTGGCCTGGGCAAGGTCAGCCCTCCTGATCCCCTCAGCCAGCGGCAGGTTTGCCGGGATCGGGATGGCGCGCCTGGCCAGCGCCCGTGCCTGCAGCGCCGGGAGCCGCTCACGCACTTTTGCCGACCGCAGCGCCTGGCCAGCGCTCAGCCACATGAAGGCGGCGATCGCGATAAGCCAGATCCCGTAGCCGCCGTTCACTAGGCCGAACTCACCGCCGGGCGAAAGAAGGACGACCGCGGCGAGCGCAATGGCGATCGCCCGCCCGGCCCAGGCCGCGAGCACCGTCGAGTACAGGTTCTTGCCGGTCACCTTCCACAGCCCGGCACGCAGCACCCTGCCGCCGTCTAGCGGCAAGCCAGGCAGCAGGTTGAAGATGCCGACGATGGCGTTGGCGATGAACAGCCGGTTGACCAGCACCCACGCGATGCCTTGCTGGTTAAGCAGTTTACTGAGGCCGAAGCCGAGCGCTGCGAGAGCGAGCGACATCGCTGGGCCTGCGGCCGAAACCAGGAACTCCTGGCCAGGCGTCGGAGGCTCCTGCTCAATCTCGGAGAAGCCGCCGAGCGGATACAGCAGGATCCTCCGGACCGGCAGCCGGAATGCCCTGGCGACCAGGCTGTGGCTCAATTCGTGGATCAAGACGGACAGGTAAAGCAAGACGACGAAGGCAGCTGCCACCAGGTAGCGCGCCGCCGACCCGTGGATGGTTCCAGGCAGCGTGTTGGAGCTGGAATAGAGGACCACCAGCACAGCCGCGACCAGGAACCAATACGGCGAGACGAATACCGGTATGCCAAATGGCCTGCCGATCACAATCCCGAGCCTGGCATCCGCCCGGCCGCCCTGAGCCGACCTTGGCCGACCGGCCTGCTGCGGGCCTTCCTGCTGGAGTCCTCCTGCCACGCATTGATGCTACGCGGCAAACGGCTATAACAGATCATTCACGCGGACCCTGCCGGGTGGGCGCGCCGGCGCCGTCAAGGATCCAGTGATTGTCAGAGCGGTGACCTAGTCTGCGTGCATGACCGAAGCACTTACGGCCAGCACCGAAGCACTTACGGCCAGCACAGCAGAGCCGGCCAGCGTGCCCGCAGCAGAGCCAGTTAGCGAGCGGGCAGGCGAGATCACAGGCCCGAGCCTGTCTCCATCGCGAGCTTCGGATTTCATGACATGTCCTTTGGTATATCGCTTCCGGGTCGTCGACCGTCTGCCTGAGTCGCCGAGCCCGGCTGCCGCCCGCGGCACTCTCGTGCACGCAGTACTTGAGCGGCTCTTCGACCAGCCGGCCTCGGGCCGGACGCTAGCTGCCGCCCGAGGGCTGCTTGCCCCGCAGTGGGATCGCCTCATGGCAGACGAGCCGGGGCTGGCCGAGCTCTTCGATGACGAGGGCCAGCAGCTTGCCTGGCTCGACGAAGCGGCCCAGATGCTGAATCGCTACTTCGCCCTCGAGGACCCGACCCGCATCGAGCCGACGCACCGCGAGCTGTCGGTCCAGGCGATGCTTGACTCCGGTCTGACACTGCGCGGCTACATCGACCGTCTCGATGTGGCCCCGACTGGCGAGATACGCATCGTGGACTACAAGACCGGCACGGCCCCGCGCGAGGAGTACGAGGCCAGGGCACTCTTTCAGATGAAGTTTTATGCCGTGGTGCTCTGGCGCACCGGTGGCACGATCCCGCACCTGCTCCAGCTCATCTACCTCGGCAACGGTGAGATCGTGCGCTACGCACCAGACGAGGCGGATTTGCTGGCCACCGAACGCAAGATCAACGCGCTCTGGCAGGCAATCAACCGGGCCCGGACATCCGGTGACTGGCGCCCGCGCCAGAGCAGGCTCTGCGAGTGGTGCTCCTTTCAGGCGCTGTGCCCTGTCTATGGCGGTACTCCGCCACCCCTGCCGGCTGAGCCAGCACGCCCTGCTACACCAGCTTCTAGCTCCGCGGCGAGCTCTAGCGCCGAGGCGACGCCACCGATCCCGGCGCAACGCCCCGAATATGAGTAATGTCGTAATCTTCCCGTTTTCGTGGATGCCTTCCAGATGGCCTCTCGCCAGTGCAGGTTCGGTATCGCTGTCAGGCTGATATAGGCCCGAGCGTCTAGGCCAGCGACCTGCTCTGGCGGGTAAAATCTGGCGGTGTCGATGACTCAGCCCCAGCCCCCCACTCAGTCGCCACCGCCTCAGGCGCAATCTCGCGAGACCTACCGCCTGCGGACCCCGGTCGTGGTGTTCTGGGTCTGGCTCGCGTTCGCGGTAGTTAACGTGATTGACCTGGCGGTCCAGTGGCACCACAGGGCGGCGCTGGTGTACGGCGCCGTGCTCGCCCTCGGTACCGGGGTCGCCTATGCGTGCGCGCTGCGACCTCGTCTGATCGCCGACGACACCGGGATCACGATTCTCAATCCGCTGCGGGATTGCGTGGTCCCCTGGGGGGCTATCAGGGCGGTCGACCTCGGTGAGGCCGTCCAGGTCCACTACACGATTCCGAACGGCGCCGACAAGGTCTACCCGAGCTGGGCGCTCTTCGCTTCGAGCAGGTCGCAGCTGAAGGCGGACATCCGTGCCAGGCGCCACGCTGCCCAGATGACAAAGCTCTCTCCGACCTACAGCCAGTTGCCCGCCGAGGCTAAAGAGACCATGAAGCGCACCGAGACTCAGCTGATCGCCACGCAGCTTGACGACCGCGCCGAGCGGGCCCGCGAGGCTGGCGCTGCCGCGGGCCGGGCGACCGTAACCTGGGCCTGGCCTTCGGTTGCGGCGTTGCTTGTACCGTGCATCGCACTGGTTGTCCTGCTAGTCACCTGACCATCAGCCCGCCTGTCGCGGGCGCGAGCTCAGGTGATCCGCACCCGCGGGTCCAGCACGGCATACAGCATGTCCACGATGATGTTGGCCGCGACCACGAACGCCGAGGCGATCAGCACGAACGCGATGATTGTCGGCAGGTCTCCGTTGGAGACGGCTGTGACGGCGTCCTCGCCCAGGCCGCCGATCCCGAAGACGGTCTCGACTACCAGGACGCCACCGAGGAAGGCGCCGATGTCAATGCCGAACTGTGATACCACCGGCGTCAGCGCGGCGCGCATCGCGTGCCGGTAGATGACCCTGCGCTCGGTCAGGCCCTTCGCGCGTGCCGTCCTGATGTAGTCCTCGCCGAGGGTGTCGAGCAGCGACCCGCGTGACAGCCTGGTGTAGACGGCTGCCTGCACCGTCGCCAGCGTGATCCAGGGCAGAATCATGGCTCCGGCCCAGGGTCCGATGCCTTGCGACAGGCCGATATAGCCGGTGGTGATCCAGCCGATGCCATGGGTGTTCAGCGGCACGTAGATGTAGGCCAGCAGCAGCTCGCCGAGCACGAAGGTCGGCATCGAGATTCCGGCGAGGACGCCGACCGTCGAGAACCGGTCGAACAGCGTACGTGCCCTGGTCGCGCTGAGCACGCCCACCGAGATCCCGACGATGGTCCACAGCACCACCCCACCGACGACGACGGACGCGGTGCGCGGAATATCCCTGGCCAGGATGGAGCTCACGGGTATCCCGCCGTTGTAGTACGACAGCCCGAAATTGAGGTGCACGGTCCGGTCCAGGAACTGCCAGTACTGCACCATGATCGGCTGGCTCAGTCCCAGGTTCCGCTTCACCTCGTTGATGATCGCGCCGGTGGCAGCGCGGCCAGCCAGCGACCTGGCCACGATGTCTGGATTCCTGGCGAAGAAGAGGAAGAATGCGGAGGTCCCTACGATCCAGAGCACAACGATGCCGGACAGGATCCTGCGGATCAGGAAACGGGTCATGGCCATCGCCTATGCCTCCTCAGGACCGTCGGTCGACGCGGGTGCGACCAGTGACTCAATCCCCGCGGCAGCAGGGCCGCCAGCCCATATTCGCCTGCGCCGCTTTTTCCTGGCCGCGAAGATGCGCTCCGTGCGCGGGTCAAGCGCGTCGCGCACACCGTCGCCAAGCAGGTTGAACGCAAGCGTCGTGATCAGCAGCGCGCCAGCCGGGAACACCAGGTACCACCAGGCGATCTGATAGTACGACTGCGCCCCGGCCAGGATGTTGCCCCAGCTCGCGGTCGGTGGCTGCACGCCGAGGCCGAGGAAGGACAAAGTCGCTTCGAAAACGATCGCGGCCGGGATGGACAACGTGGCGAGCACAAGCACCGGCGCCATGATGTTGGGCAGGATGTCGATGAACATGATCCGCCATGGGCTGGCCCCGAGCGATCTTGCCGCCTCGATGTACTGATTCTCTTTGAGCGAGAGAGTCTGGCCGCGGACGATACGCGAGATAGCCGCCCACGAGAAGAACGAGATCACCGCGATGACGATCGTCAGGCTGGGACCGAACACAACGGCCAGCGAGAGCGCCAGCACGAGGAACGGGAACGCCAGCACCGTGTCGATGAACCTGGCGAGCACGGCGTCGACCAGACCGCCGAAGAATCCGCTGATCAGCCCGACCGCCACTCCGGCCACGGTCGCGATCGCCGTCGTTGAGAGGCCGACGAACAGCGAGATCCGGGCGCCGTACAGGACCCGGACCAGCAGATCCCGGCCGAGTTCGTCGGTGCCGAAGTAGAAGCCGTTCGTGCCGGGC
Organism: Streptosporangiaceae bacterium; assembly: GCA_035509195.1. Classification (GTDB taxonomy): domain Bacteria; phylum Actinomycetota; class Actinomycetes; order Streptosporangiales; family Streptosporangiaceae; genus Chersky-822. The sequence goes on from DATJLT010000266.1 coordinate 6,625, forward strand.
GAAACCGGACCTCCGGTGCTGGAGAGGCCGGTATTGGGGAACACCTGACTCGGCCCATGATGGAGCAGGCTCGCGAACACCGGCGCAAGCAGCGCCAGGATCGCGATCACAACGATCACGATCATGGACGCGACCGCCATCTTGTCGCGCCGCAGGCGGCTCCAGGTGAGCCGCCACTGACTGCGGCCCTCAATGACCTGGGCCGGCGCGGCCCCGAGGGCCTGGGCCTGGAACTCGAGCTCGCTGAGACTCACCGTGATTCTCCTCGCGGTGCCCGGCGCGAACTGGCAAGTACCTCGCCTGTCTGGACCGGGAAGTGGCAGTTCGTCAGGTGAGTCGGCATGTCACCGGCCTTCACCTCAAGCTCAGGGACTTCCGTGGCGCACCGCTCCTGAGCCTTCGGGCAGCGCGGATGGAACCGACAGCCCGACGGCGGGTTGATCGGAGACGGGACGTCTCCGCTGAGGATGATCCGTTGCCTCGTGGCCGCGGCCTCGGGGTCCGCGGCCGTGGCGGCAGAAAGTAGTGCGGCGGTATAGGGGTGCCGCGGCGTGTCATAGACGGGATCCTTCGGCCCGACTTCGGCGACCTTCCCGAGGTACATGACGAGCACCGACTCGCTGACGTGCCGGACGACTTCCAGATCATGGGCGATGAAGAGATACGCCAGGCCGAAGTCCTTCTGCAAGTCGGCGAGCAGGTTGAGCACCTGGGCCTGGATGGACACGTCAAGCGCCGAGACCGGCTCGTCGCAGATGATGAGCTTCGGTCGCAGCGCGAGTGCGCGCGCCACGCCGATTCGCTGGCGCTGACCGCCGGAGAACTCGGCCGGGAACCTGTTGAAGTGCTCAGGGTTGAGGCCGACCCGTTCCATCAGCTCCTGGACAGCCTTCTTCCGGGCCGCGCCGGTCGCAGTCTTGTGAATGGCGAACGGGTCACCGATGATCGAGCCGACCCGGCGGCGCGGATTCAGCGAGCCATACGGGTCTTGGAAGATCATCTGGATGTCCCTGCGGAACGGCTGCATCTTGCGCCTCGGCAGGTTCGTGATGTCCTTGCCCTCGAAATAGACCTTGCCCGAGGTGGCCGGGAGCAGGCCCGCGATGCACCTGGCCAGCGTGGACTTGCCACAGCCGGTCTCGCCGACCAGGCCGAGCGTTTGCCCGCGGCGCACTGTCAGCGACACACCGTCAACCGCCTGGACCTGGCCGATTGTCCGGGAGACCAGGCCACCGCCCCTGACCGGAAAGTGCTTGACCAGGTTCTCCACCCGGACGAGTACGTCGTCGGTCAGGTCAGCATCAGTGGGCCAGGGGTCGCCGGATTGCGCCGTTTCTGGCGTTATAGGGCCGGTCATGCGATCACGCTACCTTCGGACTCGGGCCGTTCCGCTATTGCCTCGGCGATCCTCGCCGAGTCCGCGTTCCGGCCTGTCAGCACCGCGCGCCTGCGGATTGCCTCGGCTGCCTCGGCCGTGCCTGCCGCAGCGGCTGGCAGCCAGCATGCCGACAGGTGCGTGCCGGATTCCGACACGGGCACGAGGTTCGGCTGGTCGTCCAGGCAGCGGTCCATGACGTACCTGCACCTCGGGTGGAATGCGCAGCCGGACGGCAGGTTGATCAGGCTGGGCGGCTGGCCGGTGATCGGCTTGAGCCGGTCTTCCGCCGCCGAACTGTTCGGGATGGACTCCAGCAGGCCCTTGGTGTACGGGTGATGCGCGGCGTAGAAGATCTCATGTTTGCTCGCCTTCTCCGCGGCCCGGCCCGCGTACATGACCAGCACATCGTCGGCGATGTCGGCCACGACGCCGAGATCGTGCGTGATCATGATGAGCGCGGTCCCTGATTCCTGCTGCAATCGAAGAAGGAGGTCGAGTATCTGCGCCTGGACGGTCGCGTCGAGCGCCGTCGTTGGCTCGTCCGCGATGATCAGCTTCGGGCTCAGTGAGAGCGCCATCGCGATCATCGCGCGCTGCCGCATGCCGCCGGAGAACTGGTGCGGGTAGTCATTGACCCGCTGGCGCGGTTGCGGTATGCCGACGCGCGCGAGCATCTCGATGGCGCGTTCGTGCGCCTGCTTCTTGGTGACGCTCTTGTCGTGAGCGCGGATCATCTCCGAGATCTGCCATCCGACCCGGTACAGCGGGTGCAGGCTGGTCAGCGGGTCCTGGAAGATAACCGAGATCTCGGCCCCGCGGATCCGGCGCAGGTGCGGGGGGTCCAAGGCCAGCAGATCGGCCCCGTCGAACATGGCCCGGCCGGAGATCTCTCCGCCAGGAGCCAGGCCGAGCAGCGTCTGGGTCAGGACGGTCTTGCCGCTGCCTGACTCGCCGACGATGCCGATCGTCTTCCCGGAATCGACGCTGAACGAAACGCCCCGGACGGCCTGCACGACTCCGTCAGCCGTCGGGAAACTCACCCGCAGGTTTGATACCTCGAGCAGGCTCAAGTGATCCTCCGATGTAGCCGGTGCCAGAGCAGGCAAGCCCGGATCGCGCATAGCCCGCGCCCTGTGCCGCCCGATCGGCAGAGGGCACTCGTTCCTGGTGGCACCGCGCTATCTATTCATACTGCGTGCGACCGTGGTCCGGCCAGGTACGCACAGGCGCACCTGGCCGGACCAACGATCAATGCGGCGTTACTTGATGTAGAGGTTGGTGATGTCGGGGTCGCCGATGTTCGGGTTCCACAGCACATACGGTGAGCCTGGGCTGGCCACCCTGCTGCTGGTGAAGTCGGCGATGCCCTGGTCCACCAACGGGACGATCACGGCGTTCTGCTGGGCGACCAGGTCAGCATCGTGCCAGTAGGTAGCCGCCGCAGCCACGCTTGAGGCCGAGAGGGCCTTGGTGATGTCCGAGTCCTCGGTCTTGTTGTTGAAGCAGCCGTAGTTGATGGTGTTCAGCGCGCAGTCAGTCCCGAAGAACGGCTGGATCGTGGTACGGCCGTTGTCGCCAAACCAGTCCGGGAACCAGGCCGGCTGCGCGACGTCCCACTGGTTGGCCAGATGGTTCTGTGGCGCGTTACCGAGGTCGACAAAGTAGCTTGAGATCGGCTCCGGCTTGCCCGTCAGTTTGATGCCGCAGCTGGCGAAGCTCGCCTGGACGGACTGGAACAGCGCCGTGTTAACGCTGTCGTTGATGTACAGGTCGACGAGCGTCATGCCGTGCGGGTAGCCGGCGGCGGCGAGCATGGACTTGCACTTGTTCGGGTCACCCTGGTTGCCCGCAGTGTCGTACAGGCTGATCGGTGAGTAGCCGACGTTGCCTGCCGGGATCGCGGTGTTCATGATCGTGGCCACGCTCGGCCCGCCGAAGAGCTTCTGGATCGCGACCTTGTTAACGGTGAACTCAGCTGCCTGGCGCACGGCCAGCTTGCCCATGGCGCCGTTCGCGTCCGGGCTCTGCAGGTTGAACACGATGTACGGGTCGGTGTCGCTCTGGCCCCAGATCTTGAAGTCCGGGTTGTGCAGGTAGCTGGCGATGAGCTGCGGCGGGAACGAGGTGTCCTGCTGCAGGTCCTCGGTGCCGGCCTTGATCTCGTCGACCTGGGTGGTCGCGTCGGTCACGCCGATGGTGTCTACGATCTTGGCCACATAATCGTGCCGGACCGAGTCGGTTGACTGCTTCCACGCCGGGTTGCGCACCCACACCACAGACTTACCGGGAACATACGACTGCAGCTTGTAGGGACCGTCCGACATCAGGTGCTGCCGGAACGCCGCGCTGTCAGGTACGTAGCTGTTGTACTCGATCGGGCGTGCCGAGTTGAACGGCATCGCCAGGATGTACAGGAAGTCAGCGGCCGGCTGAAGCAGGTGGAAGACGATCGTCGATGAGTTCGGCGTCGTGATGCCTGAGATCGAATGGGTGTTCTGGTAGTTGGCGATGTTCGCCGCCGTCGGCTTGTTCGCCTTGTTAGCGAAGTACGCGGTCTCGCCGTTGAAGTACTTGGCGAAGCCGGAGATGGTGCTGAGGAAGTAGCCGGAGTTGCCGACCGGCGCTACCGGGTTCCCGAAGGCAAGGTACTCGCGCTGGAAGTCCTGCGAGGTGACCTGGCGTCCGTTCTGCCAGTCGACGCCTGGCTTGATGTGGAAGGTGTACGTCAACCCGCCGTCGGTGATCCCGCCGTTGGCCGTCGTTGGAATCTCGGTCGCGACGTCGGCGACCGGTGTGGTGTCCTTCTTCCAGCCCGCATCGCCCGCCTTGCTGTAGTAGGCCGACGGGTACGTCACCAGCTGGCGCGAGTAAATTCGCTCGAACATGTAGTCCCAGGTGCCATAGGCTGACACCGGGTCGAAGTGGTCCTGGCCAGAGGCGGCGATCACGTTCAGCGTGCCGCCGTAAACCGGCTTACCGCTGCTCGTCGTCGAGTTGTTGGTCGACGTGCCGCAAGCTGCCAGCGCCAGTGCTGCTATACCCACAGCAGATGTGGCGGCCCAGCTTTTCCGTAGTCTCAATTACCTCACTCCTTCTGGACCGGCGCTGACCGCCCGGCATCTGCGTCGAGTAAGCAGCCAGTCGTGGCTACTCAGAATTACTCGAATTGCCCCACCAGAGAACAGGGGTTACCCAACCGCAATAAGGATG
>DATJLT010000267.1:0-8322 GCA_035509195.1 Streptosporangiaceae bacterium
GCCACCACTGACACCCGCCACCACTGACACCCGCCACCACTGACACCCGCCACCACTGACACCCGCCCCCGCAGGCGCGCCGCCCCCGCAAGCGCGCCGCCCCCCGCTGACTAGATGCAGGCGTCGGGTCGCGGAGTGAACGTGACCATGATCGTCTGGTTCCTGTTGGGGCGCGCTGACCCCATCAAGCTGGGGTTTGGTGATCCGTGCACCCCATCAAACCAGGGTTTGGCGTTGGCCGAGCGGGGCCAGGAGGGGCACGGAGGGGCCGGGCGGGGCACGGAAGGGCCGGGCGGAGGCCCCGGAAGGGCCGGGCGGGCCCTGGCGTGGAATCCTCGCGTCACGCGCGACCCCGAACCTTCCGTGATCATGGAAACCGGGCGTAGGGCCGGGGCGGGTCGTGGTTCGGGGGCAGCGGGGACTTAGGGCCGGGGCGAGCAGCATCGTTGGTCCCGCGTTGCTGCTGGCGGGGCGGATCTGACGACAACGGTGCCGACTTGATGCTGTCCGGGTGACATCGCTGCGACTTTGTTGTTGTAGCCGTGGCCGGGCTTACAGCATCGCTGGCTACTTGATGCTGCTGGCCGGGCCGGCGGAGCGGCGGCGGAGCGGCCGGCGGAGCGGCGGAGCGGCCGGCGGAGCGGCGGCGGGCCGTGCCCGGCCCGCAGCACCCAGGTGTGGGCGACTTCAGGCCGTCCGCCCTGTGAACACAGGGCCTCAGCCGAACTCACCACGACTGACACCGTCGAGGAAGCACTTCCATTCTGTCCGGTTGTAGACCAGTACCCGCCCATCTGGATCTTCGGCAACCCTCAGCAGAACCCAGCGGGCGCCGGCGCCTGTCGGCGCGTCATTGGGGTCGCCTTCGGCACCTATAAAAGCCACCTCGAGTGACCCGGCCCCAGGCCCTGACCGCTGCCAGTGGAGTTCAGCCAGGTCAACGCCGAGTTGCGCAAGCGTCGGCTTACCCTCCCCGGCTGCCCGCTCCCCATCTGCCCGGTGTCCAGCTGCCATCACTTTCCGCCGATCGCATCCCGTCAGCACACGGCCAAGAGCCCAGCAACGCACACCAAGCCATGAATCCGATGATCAGCATCATATCGGGCACAGTTACGCTGCGTAAGCCTGGCGGCGGAAGCAACCCTTCAGATGATCGTCGACGATGCCGCAGGCTTGCATGGTCGCGTACGCCGTGACCGGTCCGGTGAAACGGAAACCGTGCTTGCGCAGGCTAACCGACAGTGCCTTGGACTCAGGGGTCCACGAAGGAATCTCGGCCAACGTTGAAGGTGCGGGCGCCGCGTCGCTCGCGAACCGCCACACCAAAGCGGCCAGCCCCTCGGGGAGTTCAAGTGCTGCCCTGGCGTTGCCGATCGCCGCCTCGATCTTGGCCCTGTTGCGGACGATTCCCTTGTCGGCCAGCAGCCGCTCGACGTCATCAGGACCGAACCCGGCCACCGCCGCAGGATCGAACCCGCTGAAAGCCGTGCGGAAGTTCGGCCGTTTCCGCAAGATCGTCAGCCAGGAAAGCCCGGACTGGAAGCCCTCAAGGCACAGTCGCTCGAACATGCCGACGTCGTCCCGCACCGGGCGGCCCCACTCGTCATCGTGATAACTGAGGTAGTCGGGCGTTCCCAGACACCACGGGCAGCGAGGTTCCCCGTCAGGTCCGATTCCGACCCCTGCCCCGTCGCTCACTGCCGCCACCCAGGTTCAGCCGTTAGTCCGGCGTCGTCATCCGACTCTGGCTCGCCGCTGTCGGAAGAAACACCGCCAATCGCCACAGCAGGCTCAGCAGACCCGGCAGGCACCGCAGAGCCGCCGGGACCGAAGGCAGTAAGCCGAAGCAGCTCCCGTCGCAGCTCGGCGATCTGCGCGTCCCGTTCGTCAACCAGTGCGGCGGCCGCCGCCAGCGCATCACCAGTCGCCTGCACCTGGTACCCGAACAGCGCCAGCGGCAACTTCGCCAGCGCTACGTCGTCAGGCGTCCTGAACCGGAGAGCCGGCACCGGAATATCAGGCCTGAAGATCGCGATCTGCCCGCCACGACCCATCGCTACGACCACCACACCGCCAAGGACGGCGCCGGCGGCAAGCAGCAGAACCAAGTACACAGTCTTAGATCTTAATTCTCAGCACGGGCTGCCCCTAGCCAAGCGACACGACCGTTGCCAACCAACACGAACTCACGCGACTCCAGGCGAACCCGCGGCAAGCGCCGGGGCACCGGGCGCTGGCCTGTTCGGGCGCGGCGCGGGGCACACGGGAGCCGGAACTTATGCGTCCACTCCATGGTCACGCAGCACGTCGTTCAGCTTCGACTTGTCGTGCCGCTCCCCTTCGCGAAGCCGCTGAAGGACGAGCACGCACGGCATCCCGTAGGTACCACCGGGAAACGCCCTGTTCCTGGTACCGCCCACGCACACGGACCAGGCAGGCACCTCACCGCGCGGCAACTCCTCGCCAGTTTCCACGTCGATCACATGAGTAGTCGGAGTGAGGATCAAGCCGGCCCCGAGCACAGCGCCCTCCCGCACGCGCGCCCCCATGACGACCATGCAACGCGACCCGACCATCACCTCGTCCTCGATCACTACGGGCACCGCGTTCGGCGGCTCAAGCACTCCGCCGATCCCCACTCCGCCTGAAAGGTGCACGTTCTTCCCGATCTGCGCGCCCGAGCCGACCGTGGCCCAGGTGTCGACCATAGTCCCCGAGTCCACATAGGCCCCGATGTTGACGAACGAGGGCATCAGCACCGCGCCAGGCGCCACGTAGGCGCCCCACCGCACAATCGACCCGGCCACCGCCCGCACCCCGTCAAGATGCCGGGTCAGCGGCACCCTGTCATGGAACCTGAAGTCCCCTACCTGCGACTCCTCCATCGGCATGACGCGGAACGCCAGCAAAATGGCCCGCTTCGCCCGCTCGTCTACGAGAACCTGGTCGGTTGACGGGTCGATCCAGGCCACCCGCGCCTCGCCCGCGTCGATCTGGTCAACGGCAGCCACCACCAGCTTCCGCGCTTCCTCATCAGCGGGACCGAGCGACGCCCGCCGCTCCCACAACTCATCGACGCCGGCAGAGATAGGACTAGCCGCGGGCGAAGTCTCCATGGCCACGGAGCCTATCGGCCAGCACCCGTCTCTTGCGCACACCAGGTACCTTCTGTCCGTGGCAGCACATCGCCCGAAAGGGGCTCGGACAAAGGGCATCGGGGTCGGCGCGGTCCTTGCTGTCCTGATCGTGCTCGGCGTGCTCGCCCTCATCGGCCGGTCAAACGACGAGAACCAGAAGCCGCCGCCGCCGGCCATCGGCGTTGGCTGCATCGTCAGGGGCCATGACGGGTTCGACGTGCCGCTCACTGCCGGCCAGGCTGGCATTGCCGCCACGATCGCCGCCGTCGCCGACGATCGTGCGCTGCCCGTCCGCGCTGTCACGATCGCCTACGCCACCGCGTTGCAGGAGTCCGACCTGGAGAACCTGCCTTACGGCGACCGGGACTCTGTCGGCGTTTTCCAGCAACGGCCATCCCAGGGATGGGGCACAAGAGCAGAACTTCTCGACCCGGTTTACGCGACGACGAAATTCTTCGCCGCCCTCGCGGAGATACCGAACTACCGCCACCTGCCGATTTACCGTGCCGCGCAAGACGTGCAGCGCAGCGCCGACGGCTACGCCTACAGCCAGTACTCCGTGCAGGGCGCGGTCATGGCCGCGGGCTTCGCTGGCTGGCAGGCACGCTCGATTTACTGCTGGTACGGCTCGGGCGTCGGCAAGCGGGCCAACCTGGCCGCGACGGACAAGGACCTGACCACCGCATTCGGTGCCTTGAGCATCGAGCACGTCGGCGATCCAGTGACCGCGGTCCGCGTCCGCACGCACGCCGCAGGCTGGGCCGTTGCCACCTGGCTGGTAACTCACGCGGGCGATTACGGCATTAAGACGGTGCGGTTCTCCGGTTATGAGTGGACTGCTGCTAACGGGCAGCACGGCTGGGTGAAAGCTCGCCGGAACCGGCACTGGCCAGCGGGCAAACTCACCGTAGCGTTCGGCTGATACCCTGCCGTCTGACCCTGCGGTCTGACCCTGCGGACTGGCACCAGGCCGCCGGTCGGAAAGACGGTTGGAAAGAGGAGCTTGCTGTGACGTACATCATCGCCCTGCCATGCGTTGACGTGCTTGACCGGGCGTGCATAGAGGAATGCCCTGTCGATTGCATCTACGAGGGCGAACGCATGCTCTATATCCATCCCGACGAGTGCGTTGACTGCGGAGCCTGCGAACCGGTCTGCCCCGTTGAGGCCATCTACTACGAAGATGACGTGCCCGCGCAGTGGAAGGACTACTACAAGGTCAACGTGGACTTCTTCGAAGACCTCGGGTCGCCTGGCGGTGCGTCAAAGACCGGCAAGATCGGCAAGGATCACCCGGTCGTCGCCGCCTTGCCGCCGCAGGAGACTGAGCACTGACCGGGATCGTTAGCCGGCGCTCGCTCGCGGCGAAACTGCCCGAATTCCCCTGGGACGTACTCGAGCCCGCGAAGCGAATGGCGGCCAGCCATCCTGACGGCATCGTCGACCTGTCGATCGGCACTCCGGTCGACCCGGTGCCAGGCGTCGTTCGCGAAGCCCTCGCCAAGGCCTCTGACTGGCCTGGCTACCCGCAGACCAAGGGCACGCAAGAACTGCGCGAGGCGGCCGCCGCCTGGCTCGCACGCAAGCACAGCGTAGAGGTCAGCCAGGACGCGATACTGCCTGTCATCGGCACCAAGGAGTTCATCGCCTGGCTCGCGACGTTCCTCGGCCTCAGCAGCGACGATGCTGTCAGTTTCCCCGAACTCGCTTACCCGACTTACGACGTTGGCGCCCGCCTGGCCGGAGCCCGCCCCGTCGCTACGGATGCCCCTGACGACCCGGCGATCAGGCTCGCCTGGGTCAACTCGCCTTCGAACCCGACAGGAAGGGTCCTGTCGCCAGCGCGACTGCGAGAGCAGGTCGCCTGGGCAAGGCGCAACGGGGCGATACTGGCCAGCGACGAGTGCTACCTCGACCTAGGCTGGGAAACCAAGCCTCAATCGGTGCTGCGTCCCGATATAGCCGGGCAAGATCACGCGGGTTTGCTCGGCGTGTTCTCCGTGTCCAAGCGGTCGAATCTGGCTGGCTACCGCGCGGGCTTCGTCACTGGCGACCCGGCCCTGGTCAGCGAACTGCTCGAGATCCGCAAGCACGCGGGAATGATCATGCCGGGCCCGATCCAGGTCGCGCTCACCACCGCACTGTCCGATGACGCGCACGCTGAGCAGCAATACGCCAGGTATCGCCGACGCCGTCAGGTACTGCGCCCCGCGCTCGAAGCGGCAGGCTGGGTCATCAGCCATTCGGAGGCCGGCCTTTACCTGTGGGCCGCTCACCCCGAGCGGGACTGCTGGCGGTCGGTGAACGACCTGGCGCAGGTCGGCATCCTGGTCTCACCAGGCGCGTTCTACGGCCCGGCCGGCGCCAGCCACGTCAGGGTTGCCCTGACCGCGAGCGACGAGCGCATCGAAGCCGCGGCCGCCCGCCTGGCCAAGCTCGGCTAGCCGCCGGTCCTTCAAGGTCAAGTTCCTCAGCCGCCAACAAGCACGAAAATCTCGGTCAAGCCCGGCGGGCCACGCAATGAATCGCTGTCGCGACGCCTAACTACGCAATAGATCAACGCTGAGACGCATGAGCCAGGTGGGGACTATCTGGCTGGGCCGATTTTAGGCTGAGGGCAGTCCGCCACAGGAGGCTCGATGACGCCGACCACGCGTACCTATCTGATGTGCCCGCCCGAGTACTTCACCGTCGAGTACGCGATCAATCCATGGATGAACCCAGGGGAACCTGTTGACCTGGCCCTGGCCAGGCAGCAATGGCAGCTCCTCAGGGCCGCTTACCTGGGTCTCGGGCACGCGGTACGCACGATCGAGCCAGAACCTGGCCTGCCTGACATGGTCTTCGCCGCGAACGGGGCGACCGTGATCGGCGGCAAGGTGCTCGCCGCCCGGTTCAAGCACCAGGAACGTTACGCCGAGGGAGCCGCCTATGCGGCCTGGTTCCGCCGCCAGGGCTACCCGGTCGCCGACTCGGTGACCGTGAACGAGGGCGAAGGCGACATCGTGTTCGCGGGCCGCACGATCATCGCCGGCTACGGGTTCCGCACTGAACTCGGTACCAGGCACGAGGTAACAGAACTCTTCGGCCTGCCCGTGATCAGCGTCCGCCTGGTCGATCCCAGGTTCTACCACCTGGACACGGCCCTGATCGTACTTAACGAGAACACGGCAGCGTATTACCCCGCCGCCTTCGACGAGGCCGGGCAGGCCGCCCTTGCCGCGCACTTCCCTGAGCTGATCGAGGCCAAGGACGAGGACGCCGAGGCACTAGGCCTCAACGGCCTTAGCGATGGGCGCAACGTCGTGCTCCCCGTCCAGGCCAGGCATCTCGCCGACCAGGTCAGGCGGGCAGGCTTCACCGTCGTGCCTGTTGACCTATCCGAGTTCAGAAAAGCGGGGGGCGGACCGAAGTGCTGTACGCTCGAGCTGCGGTAAGTGAGGTCGATGGCCATGAGCAAGCCGCTTTCCGCTGAGCAACTGAGCGCACAGGCCGCCGCGCACGGCGCGCACAACTATCACCCGCTGCCGGTCGTGATCGCCGAGGGCGAGGGTGCGTGGGTCACCGACGTGGAGGGCCGACGCTATCTTGACCTGCTTGCCGCCTATTCCGCGCTGAACTTCGGGCACAGGCATCCAAGGCTCGTCGCCGCCGCACAGCGCCAGCTCGAGCGGGTCACGCTGGTCAGCCGTGCGTTCGAACATGACCAGTTCGGCCCATTCTGCGCCGAACTGGCCGCCCTCGCCGGCCTCGACATGGTGCTGCCGATGAACACCGGCGCCGAGGGCGTGGAAACCGCGATCAAGACGGCAAGGAAGTGGGGTTACGAGGTCAAGGGCGTGCCCTCGGACGAAGCCGTGATCATCGTCTTCGACGGCAACTTCCACGGCCGCACGATCACGATCATCAGCTTCTCCACCGACCCAGACGCGAAAGACTCCTACGGCCCGTATACGCCAGGCTTCCGCACCGTGCCTTACGGCGATGCCGAGGCTCTGGCCGCCGCGATGGACGACCGCGTCGTCGGCGTGCTCGTCGAGCCTGTACAGGGCGAGGCCGGCGTTGTAGTGCCGCCTGCAGGGTTCCTGCGCCGGGTACGCGAACTGTGCACGCAATACGGCGCCCTCATGATCGCGGACGAGATCCAGTCGGGACTCGGCCGCACTGGCACCACGTTCGCCTGCGAGCACGAAGACGTGGTCCCTGACATATACATACTCGGCAAGGCCCTGGGCGGCGGCATCGTTCCTATTTCTGCGGTCGTGTCCTCCTCCGAGGTGCTCGGTGTGTTCAAGCCTGGCCAGCACGGCTCAACGTTCGGCGGCAACCCGCTGGCCTGCGCCGTCGCCCGCGAGGTCATCGCGATGCTGAACACCGGCGAGTTCCAGGAACGCTCGGCCAAGCTGGGCACTCACCTGCACGACCGGCTCAACGCCCTGCCCTCAAGCGTCGTGCGCGAAGTACGCGGCCGCGGCCTCTGGGCCGGAGTCGAGTTCGCCAAGCTCGGCGGCCGCGAGGTCTCTGAAAGGCTGATGTCCGCCGGAGTACTCGCCAAAGACACCCACGGCACCACGATCAGGCTCGCTCCGCCGCTGGTCATCTCCCAAGACGACCTCGACTGGGCACTGGACCAATTCGAGTCAGTAATCCGCTAACCCCCGCCTAGCTCAGGCCCGCCAGGACCGCTGCCCTGAGTAATCCGGCTGGCCGGCAGCGGTTCCCGGCATCATCGCATCACCGCCGCCCGGCCCGTAACCGGGCAAAGCCCCCAGCCGGGTACGCGCCGGGCACTAGCCCTGGCCCGCCGCCGGGCCACGCGGCCCCGGCCAGCAGCATCAGGTGGCCACCGATGCTGTAAGCCCTGCCCCGGCAACAGCATCAATGTCCCAGCGACGTTACCCGGACAGCATCACAAGGCCACCGATGTGGTCAGGTTTGCCCCGCCAGCAACAACGCAGGGCCAACGATGCTGCTTGCCCGGCCCCTGCCCCCGCCGGCGACCCCGTGCTCCCGCCGCCCGTGCCCGGTTTCCATGATCACGGAAGGTTTGGTGTGGGGTGACGCGGCGATCCCGCGCCGAGGCCCGCCGTCCCGCCAGGCCCGCCCGTCCCGCCAGGCCCGCCCGTCCCGCCAGGCCCGCCCGTCCCGCCAAACCCGCCAGCCCCGTCAGGCCCGCCAAGCCCGC
>DATJLT010000268.1:0-6540 GCA_035509195.1 Streptosporangiaceae bacterium
CCCCGCTCGCCCCGCTCGCCCTGCTCGCCCCGCTCGCCCCGCTCGCCCCGCTCGCCCCGCTCGCCCCGCTCGCCCCGCTCGCCCCGCTCGCCCCGCTCGCCCCGCTCGCCCGGACAAATCGCCTATAACGCCGAGGCTGCAGCATCGCTGGCTCGTTGATGCTGTTCGCGGCGGGTTCCTGGCAACAACGTTGGCCTCCTGATGCTCTAGCTACAGCATCAGGTTTCCATCGTTGTCGTTGGATTCCGGCCTGGATACGACATCGGAGTACCAACGATGCTGTAGCGGACCGGCGGTCGGCGCACGGGGGCAGCGCCGATTCTCGTCAGCGGCCGGCGAGCGCCTTGGAACGTGGGGCACGGGCGACAAGTTGCTGGCGCAGCTTGCTGCGGCCGCGGTGCAGGCGGGACATGACGGTGCCGATCGGAGTTCCCATCATCGCGGCGACTTCCCTGTACGGGTAGCCTTCGACGTCCGCCAGCCAGATCGTCGTCTTGAAGTCGTCAGGCAGTTCGCGCAGGGCGGCCAGTACGGTCGAGTCGGTGATCTTATCGAGGGCCTCGGCCTCGGCCGAGCGGGCGGGGCCGGTCAGCGGATCGCGGCCGAGTTGCCAGTCTTGCTGCGGGTCGGCACCGGGGGTGATGGCAGGCTCGCGCTTGGTCTTCCTGTAGCTGTTGATGAACGTATTGGCCAGGATCCTGTGCAGCCAGGCCCGCAGGTTAGTGCCCGGCGTGAACTGGTGGTACGCGCTGTAAGCCTTGGTTAGGGTCTCCTGAACCAGGTCCTCGGCGTCGGCACGGTTTCTGGTCATGCGTAGCGCGGCCGGGTATAGCTGGTCCATCAAGGGCCTGACCTGCTCGTCGAAGTCGGCCGACTTGGTGTCAGCCACGGCGGTGCCGGCCAGGCCCGGCGCGGTAGGCTGCGTGTCTGTTGCGGCGGCGGCAGTCATGCGAACGTTTGCTCCCTCTTGGCTGGGGGGTGCTCCTTCGAGATCTGTCATTAGTAAGACGTCGTGAGGGCCTCCAAGGATTCGTGATCTCGGTTACACACCGGCTACACATCGTTATGAAGCTATCTCCACACCCTGTGTGACGACTACAGCGGTACCCAGGTTCACTGAGCCGCCGCTGTATTTGCGATATGTCGCAGCCATGTCGCACGATGGAGTTGTAAATCTTGCGACAGAGCTAGACAGGAGGGCCGTGATGGCTAAGACGAGCGGCGGGTCACCCGCCGCCCTCAGTTCCCTGCTCGGCGCCAGCGCCGGGTCTCGTCCAGCCGGCGATGGCGGCTGCTGGCCTGCTCGCCCGGACCGGTCGGGTTCGCCTGGACCGAGTAGGCGAGGCTGCTGGCCTGACCCAGATGACCTGAGCCAGGGAGACATCAGCCCGGCCGATGTGATCCGCAAGATCGCGCACTGGGTTAGCTAGCACTGGGTTAGATAGCACTGGGTTAGATAGCACTGGGTGCGGTAGCACTGGGTCTGACGGTCACGCCGTCGCGGGCGCCGACCGGCCTGGAGGCCCGTAAGCGGCGAGCGCCCGCCTGAGCCTGTCGCGGCCGCGGTGCAGGCGCGACATGACGGTGCCGATCGGTGTTCCCATCATCGCGGCGACTTCACGGTACGGGTAACCTTCGATGTCGGCCAGGTACACGGCGGTCCTGAAGTCCGTCGGCAGGTCCCTCAGCGCACGGAGCACCTCGGAATCAGCTAGCCGGTCGAGCGCCTCAGCCTCGGCTGACCGGGCGACCGGCGCCGAGGCATCGCTCCCCGCCTGCCATTCGTCCGTCATCTCAGGCGTCGTAGCCAGGGCAGGCTGCCTTCTGTTTTTGCGGTAGCTGTTCACGAACGTGTTGGACAAGATCTTGTGCAGCCAGGCCCGCAGGTTGGTGCCGGGCGTGAACTGGTGAAACGCGACGTAGGCCTTGGCTAGCGTCTCCTGCACCAGATCCTCTGCATCGCTGGCGTTGCGCGTCATGCGCAGCGCCGCCGGATAGAGCTGAGGCAGGTAAGGCCGTACCTGACGCTCAAACTCCGCGTGACGCTCGGCGTCGTTTCTGGTGGTGACATCCATCTCATCCTCGCTGATGAACTTCACCCCCTGAGAAACCGATCGAACCGGCGGCTGCCTTAACGTGCAAACATATCACGCTCACCTGGTGGTCTCCGCAAAGCCGCAGGTCAGACACAGGCTAGATCCAGGAGTTGAACCACATTCGCTGTCGCCAGAAGTCGTAAGGAAGCACCTGCGCGGTGAGTACCGGGTACAAGAAGGCGAAGTTCGCGAGGACCAGCAAGAGGTATGCACCGACGACGACGGCGCCCACCGCCCGCCGGCCAGGCGGCGCGTTAACCGGGCCGATGATCAGCCCGAGGCACAAGGTGATCGCGATGACCAGGTAGGGCAGGAACGCGACGGCGTAGAAGTAGTACTCGGTGCGCTGGTCGTGCAAGGCGAACCAGAACCAGGGCAGCCAGCCTGCGGCGACGGCGACGAGCACGGAACCCGCTCGCCAGTCTCTTCGGCTGATCCACCAGCCAATACAGAACGCCAGCGCCAGCATCGACGCCCACCAGATCGCCGGGGTACCGATCGCGAGCACCTCCTGCGAGCATGAGCTTGCCCCGCAGCCCTTCGGCGCCTGATAGAAGAACGAGACGGGCCGTCCCAGGTAGATCCAGCTCCACGGCTCGGAGACGTAGCCGGCCTTGGAGGTCAGTCCGAGGCCAAAGCTCAGCATAGATTTCTGGTACTGGTACCAGGAATCCAGCGTCGACCAGATCGGTATGTGATTCCCCGCCAGCGCGGCCCAGTTCCTGTCATAGCCAAGGCTGCTGGCGAACCAGCCCGTCCAGGAAGCCGCGTACGCGGCGAACGGTACGGCCAGGAACGTCACCGGCAGCCACTTCGCGTCGCTGCGCAACGCGCCGGCCAGCCGTTCCTTGTAGCCGAGCGCATGCCGCGCGCCGAGATCCCAGGCCAGCGCGAGCCCTGCGAAGGCGATCACGAACCAGATGCCGTTCCACTTCGACGCGCAGGAGAAGCCGAGGAACACCCCGGCGAGCACCCGCCGCCACCTGATGCCGAGGCGGGGCCCGCCGCCGTCAAGTTCCTCGCCTGGTTCTCCCGTGGCGCCGGCCGCGATAGCCGCGTCGACCAGTTTTGCCCGCGCGGCGTCACGATCAAGTACCAGCATGCCGAATGCTGCCAGCGCCCAGAACATCACGAAGATGTCGAGGATCGCCGTCCGGCTCAGCACGAGTTCGAGACCGTCGAGCGACATTAGCAACCCGGCGATGCAACCGAGCATCGTCGACCGTGTCATGCGCCGCGTGATCCTGGCGACGAGCAAGATCGACAGCGTCCCAACGACGGCGGCCATGAATCGCCAGCCGAAGGGCGTCAGCCCGAACAGCCATTCGCCTACCGCGATCAGCACCTTGCCGAGCGGCGGGTGCACGACGTACTCACCGGTGTTGGTCAGGATGTGCGTGCTGCCGTGGGCGAGCAGGTAGTCAACCGTGTTCCGGTTTTTGCCGCTGTTGACGGCGTTGAGTTCCACGCCGTGCTTCAGTATCCCGTAGGCATCAGGCACGTAATAGGTCTCGTCGAAGACCACGGAGTGGGGGATGCCGAGCCGGTAGAACCGCAGGAATCCGCCGAATAGCGTGACGAGCAGCGGTCCTGCCCAGCCCCAGAGCGAGGGGGCCGGCATGGGAGGTACCAAGCGGTCACGCAGCGACTGTCCTGGCCCGGGAGGCCGGTCGCGCTCGCTCTCCGCTGATGAGGCGTGCCAGAACGCCCTCAAGGTTGTCAAGTGAGCAGTCCCTCCCGCCCTGAGCCGCCACGTCCTAAACAGTATGGGCTCCCGCTCGCACTGTCCTGGCGGCGGCAGCCTAGCCTGACTTTCGATGAATAAGGCACAGGACGGCGGGCGCGGCACTTTGATCCTGGCTGCCGCGCCGATCGGGCGACCTGAGGATGCCTCGGCGGCTTTGGTCAATGCACTTCAGACTGCGCCGGTCATCGCGGCCGAGGACACTCGCCGGCTGCGCAGGCTGGCTGCCGTGCTCGACGTGCGGCCGCCCGGCCGCGTCATTTCGTACTACGAAGACGTCGAGGCCGCTCGAACACCCGGCCTGATCGAGGAACTGAACGCCGGACGGGACGTGCTGCTGATTACCGATGCGGGCATGCCAGGCATCAGCGACCCCGGCTACCGGCTGGTCACTGCCGCAGTGGGAGCCGGCGTGCCGGTCGCCGTCCTGCCAGGACCATCTGCCGTAACCGCCGCCCTCGCTGTATCCGGCCTTCCGACCGACCGTTTCTGTTTCGAGGGCTTCCCGCCGCGCCGGGCGGGCGAGCGCGGGCGGCGCTTCGCTGAACTCGCCGCCGAGCGCCGGACCATGGTCTTCTTCGAGTCCCCTCGCCGGCTCGCGTCAACGCTTGCCGAGTTGGCCGCGGCCTTTGGCGCTGACCGTGCGGCGGTCGTCTGCCGCGAGCTGACCAAGACGCACCAGGAAATCGTCAGAGCCCCGCTCGGCGAGCTGGCCAAGTGGGCGTCGGCCGGCGTGCTCGGCGAGGTCACGGTCGTTGTCGCCGGCGCCGCCGAGGTACGAAATGGAGATCTCGCCGCCGCGATCGAGGAAGTAGCCGCCACCGAGCAGGCAGGAAGTTCGCGTAGCGACGCGATCGCTACTATTGCCGCCAAACTCGGGCTTCGCAGGCGAGACCTCTACGAAGCCGTCATCCGGGCCGATCGAACATAGCGGGGCCTGCGGAGGGGGCGCGGCCCCAGCAGCATCGTTGGCCCTGCGTTGCTGCTGGCCGGGGCGGATCCAGGAACAACGGTGGTCATCTGATGCTGTCGCTGTGACATCGCTGGGACCGTGATGCTGTAGCCGGGGCCGGGCATACAGCATCGTTGGACATCTGATGGTGCCGCGTGGGGCGCGGGCGGGGCTGCGGGCGCGGGCGGGGCGCGGGCGGCGGGCGCGGGGCGGGGCGAGGGCTTATATGGCGAGCAAGTGCTGTCCTTGTGGCCCTAGGCTTGAAGGCATGTCGTCATCTACACCACGTCACATTCTGGCCGCGCCAGCGTGGCCGTACGCGAACGGGCCCAGGCACGTCGGGCACGTATCCGGGTTCGGGCTGCCCTGCGACATGTTCTCCAGGTACCACCGGATGATCGGCGACAAGGTGCTGATGGTGAGCGGTACCGACGAGCACGGCACTCCGATCCAGGTGCAGGCCGATGCGGAGGGCGTGACCGCGCGCGAGCTTGCCGACCGTTACAACCGGGTCATCGCACAGGACCTGGCCGGGCTCGGCATGTCATATGACCTTTTCACGAGGACCACGACGCTGAATCACTACGAGGTGACTCAGGAGATCTTCAAGGGCCTCTACGACAACGGGTACATTTTCGCCAAGTCGATGCTTGGCGCGGTCTCGCCAAGCACGGGTCGCACGCTGCCTGACCGCTACATCGAGGGCACCTGCCCGATCTGCGGCTACGACGGTGCGCGCGGCGACCAGTGCGACAACTGCCAGAACCAGCTCGACCCGATCGACCTGATCAATCCCAGGTCGAAGATCAACGGCGAGACCCCGGTCTTCGTGGAGACCGAGCAGTACTTCCTTGACCTGCCGGCGTTCTCCGACGTGCTGGGTACCTGGCTGCAGTCCAAGAGCGGCCAGTGGCGCACCAACGTGCTGAAGTTCTCGCTCAACCTGCTCGGTGACCTGCAGCCGAGGGCGATGACCAGGGACCTTGACTGGGGCGTCCCGATCCCGCTCGAAGGCTGGCTCGACCGCGCCGACAAGCGCATCTACGTCTGGTTCGACGCTGTCATCGGGTACCTGTCGGCCTCGATCGAGTGGGCACGCAGGTCGGGGGACCCCGACGCCTGGCGCGCGTGGTGGCAAAGCCCTGAGGCCCAGTCGTACTACTTCATGGGCAAGGACAACATCGTCTTCCACTCGGAGATCTGGCCGGCGATGCTGCTCGGCTACAGCGGCAAGGGCGCCAAGGGCGGCACGCCTGGCAAGCTCGGCGAGCTTGACCTGCCGTCTGAGATCGTGTCCTCCGAGTTCCTGACCATGGAGGGCCGCAAGTTCTCCTCCTCAAGGTCGGTCGTCATCTACGTTCGCGACTTCCTGTCACGCTACGACGTCGACGCGCTGCGCTATTACGTCGCCGTGGCCGGACCTGAAAGCCAGGACACCGATTTCACCTGGACGGAGTTTATCCGCCGCAACAACGACGAGCTGGTCGCGAACTGGGGCAACCTGGTGAACCGCAGCATCTCGTTCGCGGCAAGGAACATCGGCGAGATCCCTGCCCAGGGCAACCTCACAGAAGACGACCGCGCGGTCCTCAAGCATTCGAAGAACGCGTTCGCCGGCGTTGGCGAGTCCCTGTCACGCTCGCGGTTCAAGAACGCGATCACCGAGGTCATGAGGACGCTCGCGGAGGCCAACAAGTACCTGTCCGATCAGGCGCCCTGGAAGCTGCGCGAGACCGATCCAGAGCGGA
>DATJLT010000269.1:0-7896 GCA_035509195.1 Streptosporangiaceae bacterium
CCCGCTCCACCGCCCGAAATGTCCGGAGTTCTCCCCGCGCCGGAACGACGTGGGGCCTGGCGAGCCCAGCCGCCCGTCACTGTCAGAGCCGTCGGGCAGAATCAGGGTGTGCTGCTAAGTGAACTGGTGGCGACCTCGGCCGAGGTCGCCGGGTCGCCTGGCCGCAAGGCGAAGGTCGCCGCGATCGCCGGCCTGCTCGCCCGCGTGCCTGCTGACGAAATACCGGTCGCGGTCGCGTTCTTGTCGGGCGAACTGACCCAGCGCCAGATCGGCGTTGGCTACGCTGCCCTGACCGATCTGACGGTGCCCGCTGAGGGGGGCGGCATCGCGGCGGTGACCGAGCCGGTGCTGACGCTGACGCGGACGGATCGTACGTTCGAGGAAATCGGCGCGATCCTCGGTCCTGGTTCGCAGGGCGCGCGCCGCGAGAAACTGGCTGGCCTCCTCGGCGTGGCGACCGAGGGCGAGCGGCGGTTCCTTTTCCGGCTGATCGCGGGCGACTTGCGGCAGGGAGCACTCGAAGGAGTGATGACCGAAGCCGTGGCGATGGCCGCCGGAGTGCCTGCCGGCCAGGTGCGCAGGGCGAACCAGTTGCGCGGTTCGCTGCCCGAGGTGGCGAAGGCCGCGCTAGGCGCGGTCGCGGAAGGCTCGGACGCCACCGCCGTGCTCAAGGCGTTCACGCTTCGGGTGGGCCAGCCGATCAGGCCGATGCTTGCCGCCTCAGCCCCGAACATCGACGCGGCGCTTTCCAAGATCAGCCCGGCCGCGCTCGACTGGAAGATCGACGGCATCAGGGTCCAGATTCACCGCCGCGATCAGCGGGTCTGGGTGTTCACCAGAACCCTGGACGACATAACGAGCAGAGTTCCTGAGATCGTGGCCCTGGCCCTGACGCTCGACGTGGAGTCCGCGGTCATCGACGGTGAGGCAATCGCTCTGCGCGAGGACCGGCGGCCTTACCCGTTCCAGGTCACCTCAGCCCGCGCCGCCAGTCAGTCGCTGCCTGGCGATTCTCGTGCCTCCGTTCCGCTGACCGCGTTCCTGTTCGACTTGCTGCACCTCAACGGCGCTGACCTGATCGACTGTCCGGCCTCGGAGAGGTTCAGCCGCCTGGCGGCGATCTCGCCCGAGTTCCTGATTCCTCGCCTGGTAACCGCCGATCCTGACGAGGCCGGCTCGTTCTTCGCCGAGGCGATCGGCCGCGGCCACGAGGGGGTCGTCGTCAAATCCGTCGACGCCGCCTACCAGAGCGGCCGAAGGGGCGGTGACTGGATAAAGGTCAAGCCCCGTGCGACGCTTGACCTGGTGATCCTGGCAGTGGAGTGGGGCCACGGGCGCCGCGCCGGCTTGCTCTCTAACCTCCACCTTGGCGCCAGGGATCCGCGGACCGGCAAGTTCGTGATGCTCGGGAAGACCTTCAAGGGCCTGACCGACGAGATGCTGAGGTGGCAGACCGAGCACTTGCTAGCTATCGCCGATCCGCCGGCGACCCGCCCGGCCGCCGGAGAATGGTCGCAAGGCGTCGTGCGGGTTCGCCCTGAACTGGTCGCCGAGATCGCCTTCGACGGCGTTCAGGCCAGTTCAAGGTATCCGGGTGGCGTGACGCTGAGGTTTGCCCGCGTGCTCAGGTACCGCACGGACAAAAAACCAGAGGAAGCCGACACTATCGGCGCCGTACAGGCACTCTGGCAGGACCAGGGGAAGGAGTAGTCAGCTCTGCGGCTCGAACGTGTCGAGGCCGGCGAACAGCGCGAACGCGAACTGCCTGGTGTCATCGAACATATTGAGGTTCGCGAGTTCGGCGGGCTCATGCCAGCCGAACGGATGAGCCGGGGTGGTGAGAGACTCAGGCACCGTCGCTATCGCGACGTACAGGTGATCAACGTGCACATGGGGTTCGGCGACATGATTGTCGGCCCCGATGGGCTGTTCGATGATCCACCACGGAGGGCTGGCCAGTTTGCCTGTCGCCACGACCTCAGGCGGTGCCGGTGCCGTCGGCGCCGGCAAGAACGTGACCGCCAGCCCGGTCTCCTCCGCCACCTCGCGCCCGGCCGCCTCGGCTTCGTTCTCGTCCCGCTCGACGTGGCCGCCGGGAATCATCAGCTTCCCGAGCAACGGGTGCAAGATCAGTCCGAGCCGCCAGCCACCATCAATGTTGGCGAACACGAACGTGCTCGCTGTCGCATGCTTGATCGTCACGTAGCCATAGTGCCCCACGTCGGCACTCGGCCTAGTCGGGGCTCGTGGGCTCTCCTGGGCGAATTTTCCGCGATCATTTAGCCATGACGCGATCGCTGTGGCTAGACGAGGACGGCCGGTGGCACACCACGTTGCGCGGCCGGCAGATACTCTCCTACCCGAGACTCAACCGCGGCACCGCGTTCAGCTACGCCGAGCGGCACGAGCTTGGGCTGACCGGGCTCATACCGCCGGCCCAGGTCACGCTCGACCAGCAGGTTGTCAGGGTTTACGCGCAGTACCAGCGACAGCAGAGCGACCTGGCGAGAAACGTCTTCCTGCGGGAGATACAGGACCGCAACGAGGTTTTGTTCTACCGGCTGCTGATCACGCACCTCACCGAGATGCTCCCGATCGTCTACACGCCGACGATCGGCCAGGCGATCAAGAACTACAGCCACGAGTACCGCCGCCCGCGCGGGGTGTACCTGTCCGTCGATCAGCCGCAACTGATAGAGGAGTCGCTCACGGACACCGACCTCCGCAGCGAGGACGTCGACCTGATCGTCGTGACCGACGCCGGCGCGATCCTCGGCATCGGCGACTGGGGTGTAGGCGGCATGGACATCGCGGTCGGCAAGCTGGCCGTATACACGGCGGCCGGGGGCATCGACCCCGACCGTACGCTGCCGGTCATGCTGGACGTCGGCACAGACCGGCAGAGCCTGCTCGATGACCCTCTATACATCGGCAACCGGCACCCAAGGGTCTCGCCTGAGGACTATGACACCTTCCTCGACGCCTTCGTGGCCGTCGCCAGCCGGCTGTTTCCCAACGCGATGCTGCACTGGGAAGACATCGGGCTGGCTAACGCCAGAAGACTGCTCGACAGGTACCGCGACCGGCTGCTCACGTTCAACGACGACATCCAGGGCACAGGGGCCGTCAACCTGGCGGCAGTGCTCGCCGCTGTCCGGGCGACCGGTACGGCGCTGCGGGATCACCGCATCGTCATCTTCGGCGCGGGCACGGCGGGCACGGGTATCGCCGATCAGTTGCGCGCCGAGATGGTGGCCACCGGTCTGCCGCCTGATCAGGCGAGGGCCAGGTTCTGGGCGATCGACAAGGCCGGACTGCTCACTAGTGACCTGCCCGGCCTCAGCGAGTCGCAGCGGCTGTGCGCGCGTGACCCGTCTGAGGTGACCGGCCCGAGCGGACTGGCCGAGGTCGTCGCAGCCGTGCACCCGACGATCCTCATCGGCACGTCGACCATGGCAGGCGCCTTTACGGAGGGCATCGTCAAGGAGATGGCCGCTCACGTGGACAGGCCGGTGATCTTGCCGATGTCCAACCCGACAGAGCTAGCCGAGGCAGTCCCCGCTGACCTGATCCAATGGACAGGTGGCCGGGCTCTGGTGGCTACCGGCAGCCCGTTCCCGCCTATGCGCTACGGGGGGACCAACTTCGTTTTCGGGCAAGCGAACAACGCGCTGGTGTTCCCCGGCATCGGGCTTGGCGTGATCACGGCACGGGCGGTAAGGGTCACCGACGGGATGCTGGCCGCAGCCGCGCACGCGGTCGCTGGCCTTACCGATTCAGCCGAGCCAGGTGCGGCGCTGCTCCCGCCGGTAGAGGCATTGCGCGACACCTCGGTCGCTGTCGCTGTCGCGGTGGCCGAAGCCGCAGCGCGGGACGGCGTCGCCCGTGCCCAGCTGAGCGAGGATCTGACCGGACAGGTCAGGGCTCACATGTGGCAACCCGACTACCGGCCCATCGTGCCCGAGTGAGGAATCCGTGGCGGTAACAGCAACGAAGCTCCGCCGATGCGCTTCACTGGGCAGCGGCAGCAGCAACGCTGGCCCAGCGATGCTATTCCCGCGACAGCGAAGTTCCATCGTTGCCCTAGCGGTGCGCCGCCAAGCAGCATCAACGGGCCACCGTTGCTGCCAGGTCTCGGGAGGAACCCGTGCTGATTGTCAGGAGAACGTATTCACTACCTGAGCAGTTCACCATGGTCGCCGCTGTCGCCGCTGTCGCGAGCGCGGTCTACCCGGCGGTCACGGCCAGGACCGGCGGGCAGGGCGTGCCGTGCCCGTTGCGGTCGCTGACCGGCGTGCCCTGCCCGTTCTGCGGCTTCACTACCGCGGCTGTCGCGCTGACGCGCGGGCAGTGGGCGGACGCGGCAAGTGTCAGTCCGCTCGCGTGCCTCGTCGCAGCCGTGGCGGTCGGCACGAGCCCGGTGCTCGCCGCCCGCGCTTGCGGGCTCGCCCCGCCGCCGAGACCAGCCTCGGCCCGTACCAGGCGCCGCGTCGCGGTAGCCGCCTCCGCGACCGTCGCCGCGAGCTGGGTTTTTCAGCTCCACAGGCACGGGCTTTTGTGGCCGGCTAGCTCAGGCCGCCCCGGTCGCGGATAACCCGCACGTCGTTTGACAGGCGGAAGATAACCATGATCAGTTCCATGTAGATCCTGGTCAGCAGCAGGCTGAAGAAGAAGTACAGCGGGCAGATGATCAGCAGGACGAAGATGCCGTAAATGTGCAGCGCGACGAAGCCCTCGATCGCGAGGACCAGCGTGCCGAAACCGACACCGATCATCGCCAGGATGTAGACGATCTTGATAATCGTCGGCGTAACGAAGGACTCGAACGACGTGTCGAACAGCGAGCCGAAGAACCCCTTCGAAGCCGCCGAGCTTGGCTGGCTCGGCGCGGCGGGAAAGCCCGTGTCGTAACCATTGCCTTGCGGGTATCCGGGCTGCTGCGCCTGATAGTTCGGTGCCTGCTGCTGGTAGCCGGGGTAACCAGCCGCTGGGTAGGTCTGACCTTGGCCGGGCATGCCGTAGTCCGGACGTCCCTGCCCGTATCCGGGATCGGTCACCGTCTTGCTCCTTTTGCGGAAATGAAATTTTGTCGCGAGCCGCACCCCGCAGGCCTGCGGCTTCGAGACGCGCGCTCGTTGGGGGATCGTAACAGGATGAGCGGACTAAATACCCTTAATGCTGCAAAGCTGGCCGACCAGGTCACCGATCCGCTACTTGCGCCGTTTCAGGGTTATCGTCGCCTTCGCGGGGTTTACGACGCACGGAGATGCCGCCAAGGACGCTGAACCCGCTGATCCGCAGCACCGGGGCGTCCCGGCGGGCCGATTCCCGGCTGTCCGGCGGGATCTCACGGCCTCCGATGAGAGCCCAGCCGTCGTCAATGACGTGTACCTCGGGCGGCACGATGATCTCGACGCTCCCGAGCAGGCAGTTCGCCCTGATCTTAACCTCACGGCCGGAAAGCACCGCCTCGCGCAGGTCGAGGTGAACGCCGCCAAGTACGGTTACGGCGTTGATCCTCGCCGGGACCTGCCAGCGCCCCGACCTCCTGATCTCGCTCAGCAACGACACCATCCGGCCTTGCCTGCCTGAGGCCGCCACCGGGGAAAGCTCGCCGGTCCTGGCCGCGAGCTCGGCGCCCGCGCCAGGCAGGTCGCTGACCAAAGGCACGATGTCGGCTCGCGTCTTGGCGGCGAACACCGCGTCGACACGCTCAGAGTGCTCCTCAGGCGTCAGGCGGCCCTCGGCCAGCGCGTTGCCGAGGATGGAGGCGGCCTGATCGCGGTCGGCGTCCGAGATCCGCATCCGGTAAATTTCGCTGGGTTCCTCGGGGGTCACCCGGCTATTCTCTGCCAGGAACCTGCTTGATCGTCATCGGGGAGCGCACGTGGGCCATGCCGAGGTGGCGCATTTGTCGCACGCTCTCCCTGACGGGCGAGTTCTGCTTGACGACGTCTCCTTCCGCGCTGGCGACGGCAGCGTGGTCGCACTCGTCGGACCGAACGGCGCGGGGAAGACCACGCTGATGCGCCTGGTCGCCGGTGACGTTCCCGCCCAGTCGGGCACGATCACCACCAGCGGCGGCCTTGGCGTGATGCGCCAGTTCATCGGCGGCATCAGGGACGAGACCACGGTGCGCGACCTGCTGCTGTCCATCGCACCCCAGCGCCTGCGCGACGCCGCGACCCGGCTGGACGCGGCCGAGCTCGCGATGATGGAGCGCGACGACGAAGCAATCCAGATGCGTTACGCCGCCGCGCTCGCGGAATGGGGCGACGCCGGCGGATACGACTTCGAAGTGCACGCGGACTCCTGCACGGTGGCCGCGCTTGGGGTGCCTTTTGACCGCTGTCAATTTCGTGAAGTTAAAACACTGTCAGGAGGCGAGCAGAAGCGCGTGGTACTTGAGTCGCTGTTGCGAGGCAAGGCCGAGGTGCTGCTGCTTGACGAGCCTGACAACTACCTTGACGTGCCAGGCAAGCTCTGGCTCGAGCAGCAGCTTCTCGCCACGCCGAAGACCGTCTTGCTGGTCAGCCATGACCGCGAGCTGCTCGCTGGCTGCGCACAGCGGATCGTTACGGTCGAGGACGGCAGCGTGTGGACCCACGGCGGCGGCTTCGCCACCTACGCGCAAGCTCGCAGGGACCGCATTGAGCGCCTCGATGAGCTGCGCAGGCGCTGGGACGAGGAACACGAGAAGCTGAAGCAACTCGTCCGCATGTACCGGCAGAAGGCCAGCTACAACGACGCGATGGCATCCCGCCTCCAGGCCGCCGTCACCCGCCTGACCAAGTTCGAGGAAGCCGGTCCGCCGCAGGAGGCGCCAAGGGAGCAGAACGTCAGGATGCGGCTGCGGGGCGGGCGCACCGGCAAACGGGCTGTCACCTGCGAGAACCTCGAGCTGACCGGCCTGATGCGGCCCTTTGACGCTGAGGTCTGGTACGGGGAGCGGGTGGCCGTGCTCGGCTCGAACGGCTCGGGCAAGTCCCACTTCTTGCGCCTGCTCGCCGGTGATGAGGTTCCCTTCACTGGGGAGTGCCGGCTGGGCGCACGAGTAGTGCCTGGCATCTTCGCGCAAACCCACGCAAGGCCCGACCTGGCCGACCGCACCCCGCTCGACATCTTGATGACTGAGCACGCGCTGCTGATCAACGAGGCCATGTCCGCGCTCGCCCGGTACGAGCTGCAGTCCTGCGCCAGGCAGCGGTTCGCCAGCCTGTCAGGCGGACAGCAGGCGCGGCTGCAGATCCTGCTTCTCGAGCTGGCCGGTTCCACACTGCTGCTGCTCGATGAGCCAACTGACAACCTTGACCTGGCCAGCGCCGAAGCCCTGCAAGACGGCCTTGAGCAGTACTCGGGTACCGTGCTCGCGGTCACGCATGACCGCTGGTTCGCCCGCTCCTTCGACCGGTTCCTCGTCTTCGGCGAGTCCGGCGACGTCTACGAGGCCAGCGAGCCCGTCTGGGACGCCAAGCGCGTGGACCGCCAGCGCTGAAGGACAGTCTTGCTAGGCTATCTTGATCGGCGGACTGGCAGCCCGTGACCCGAAGTAGGAGACGTGAGGAAACCAATCGTGAAGAAGCTGATCATCCTCGCCCTCATCGCGCTCGGCGTAGCCGCGATCTGGCGCAAGGTCCAAGCCGACCGCGCCGAACTCGACCTCTGGACCGAGGCGACGACGTCAGACGAGTAAGGCCAGGCTGCCCGGCCCGGTACCCTTGGGCTAAGCGACCATGGGGCTATAGCTCAGCTGGAAGAGCACCTGCTTTGCAAGCAGGGGGTCACGAGTTCGAGTCTCGTTAGCTCCACTCCCCTCTCGGTGGTATTTGGCCAGGTCAGATGGTTTTATGACTGGTTCGTTCCTGCTTTCCCTTGGCTGGCGTGCGGTCAGCTTGG
>DATJLT010000270.1:0-3335 GCA_035509195.1 Streptosporangiaceae bacterium
GCGGGAACCACGTTCATCACAACAGATGACGGGTAGGCGACGAGCCCGCCAGGCACGTAAACCCCGGCACGGCCGACCGGCACGTACCGCTCGGTGACCGTGCTGCCTTCGGCTACCTTGGTCACCGGCTCGGAAGGAACCTGAGCGGCGTGGACCGCCCTGGTGCGCCTGATCGCCTCCTTCAGGGCGGCAACGACCTCGGGATCGAGTCCGGCCAGCGCTGAAGTCAGCGCCTCGCGCGGCACCCGCGTACTCGGCCGGTCGACCTTGTCGAACCTGAGCGTATGCTCGCGCACGGCGACCGCGCCACGCTCGCGCACGTCCTCGCACACCGGACGGACCGCCTCGACCGCGGCGGCCACATCAAGCTCGGCACGCGGCAGCACCCCGGCCAGCCACTGGCCGCCAAGTTCGGCTACCGACTTTCCCCGCAGATCAACCCTGTTAAGCACTACGCAAGCCTAGCCGGAGTAGCAGCCAAGGACTGCCAGGCCTATGCCCTCCCGATGTCGCCGTTTCCGATCCGAGGGAAAGGTTTCATTTTCACGACCTGTACATACCTAGGCTGATTTCGGCATGCTCGTATCGTGTCGACCAAAGAGAACGAAGGAACACGCACCTCTACGACCAGGCGTCAGGTTCTTGGAGCCGGCTTCGCCGCCGGGGCGGCGGCCTGGGCAGGAGGCCGGCGTGCCGCCGCAAGCACCGGCGATCACCGCAAGCTACGCAAACCAGGATCGCGCCCCTACCCCAAGCTCCCGGCAGGAACGGACACGATCCCGCAGATCGAGCACATCGTCATCTTGATGATGGAAAACCACTCCTATGACAACAAGCTCGGCATGCTGCGCCGGCCAGGCGCGAACGGCTTCAGGCTCGGCCCTAAGGGGCACCCGGAAGCGAGCAACCCTTACCCTAACGGCGACCTGCAGCACGCCTTCCGCATGCCGACGACCTGCCAGCTCACAGGCCACCCGGCCCAGGACTGGCTGGCCAGTCACACCCAGTACGCGAACGGCCGCAACGACGGTTTCGTCAAGTCGGGCAGCGGCCCGGTGTCGATGGGTTACTGGCAGGAAGCAGACCAGCCGTTCTACTACTCGATGGCGAAGATCTTCCCGATCGCCGACCGTTACTTCTGCTCGCTGCTCGGCCAGACCGATCCGAACAGGCGGTTCCTGATCTCGGCGACGTCGCTCGGGAAGGTCAACGACTTCACGCCCGGCCTGACCGACTACCCGGCAGGCGGCACCATCTTCGATCATCTTGACGCCGCTCACGTGACCTGGCGTGACTACTACAGCACGCTTCCTACCGCGCTGCTCTACCCTGAGCTCTACATCAAGAATTCCGGCAAGAAGGTCGTGGGGATCAAGCATTTCTTCGCCGACGCCGCCGCGGGCAAGCTGCCAGGGGTAAGCCTCGTCGAGCCGGACTACGGCACCACTTCGGAAGAGGATCCGCAGAACATCGCCCAGGGCGAGCAGTTCGCCGCCAAGGTCATCAACGCGGTCATGACCGGCCCTGGCTGGGCAAAGACGCTGCTGATCTGGAACTACGACGAGCATGGCGGCTACTTCGACCACGTGCCGCCGCCGAAGGCGATCAAGCCAGACAACATCAAGCCTGACGTCCCTAAAGGCGAGTCGGCCTACGACGGTTTCGGACGTTACGGCTTCCGTGTCCCCTGCGCCGTAATCTCACCGTGGGCCAGGCGAGACTACGTCTCCCATCGGGTCTTCGACCACACCAGCATCTGCGCGCTGATCGAGGCCAAGTGGAACCTGCCGGCGATGACCTACCGTGACGCCAATGCCGAGAACATGCTCGACCTGATCGACCTGCGGCACCCGTCCTTCCTCAAGCCGCCCAAACTGGCCGAACCCCTGACCGGCACCGACAAGAAGGCACTGGCCTGCAACGTGTCAGGCCCGGGCACGATCCCCCCGCCCGGCTCAGTGTCACCGCCGCCACCCAGCAGCTAACACACGGCCCTGGCCCGGCTGGCCGGCAGTGGCCCCGGACGCCACCGCGGCACCTGCCGCCCGGCCCGTAACCAGGCAAAACCACCCATTCAGGTGCGCGACGGGCACTCGCCGCGCCGCACCGCCGGGCCGCGCGGCCCGGCTAGCAGCATCAAGTAGCCAGCGATGCTGCCCGCCCCGCCCCGGCTACAGCAACAAAGCACCAGCGATGTCGCTGGCACAGCATCAAGTAGTCACCGTTGTCCCTGGATCCGCCCCGCCAACAGCAACGCAGAACCAACGATGCTGCGGCCGACCCGGCACCACGCCCCCGCCGCCCGGCACTGCCCCCGCCCCCCGGCACCACGCCCCCGCCGCCCGGCACTGCCCCCGCCGCCCGGAACCACGCCCCGCCCCCCGGCACCACGCCCCCGCCGCCCGGAATGCCCCGAATACTACGCCTAGGGCGTGGTCCGGCCGGCGGGTTGCTCCCGCGCGGGTGTCCTGGGTGCGTGTGCTGAGCGTGCCGGGCCTGTCCATGCGGGGGCCGCATCCCGGCCGGGCCTCCCAGCCGGGAGTTCTCCCCGGCGAGCCGACCCGCCGGCCCGACCCGGCACCGCCGGGTTCGCAGCGCGAACGCCCCGCTGCCGCTTTCGCAGCAGTAATGGGCCCACGCATCCTCCCGCTCCCCCGGCGGGCTACTCGATGATCTTGGAGATCGGCAGTTCGAGGATGTCCCGAGCTCCGGCCGCGCGGAGCGCTGGGATCAAGGTGTTGACACCGCGCTTGGGCACGACGGCCTCAACCGCGTGCATGTCTCCCCTGGCCAGGGACGTAATCGTTGGCGACGACATGGCAGGCAGCATTTCGGCGACGGCATCGAGGTCAGCGGCGGCCACGTTGAGTTTCACCAGCACGTGCCCCCGCGCCGCGATGGCCCCGCGCAGGAGCAGGGCCACGTCCTCCATCGCCGCACGCTTCTCCTCGTTGGCGTAAGAATCAGGGTTGGCGACCAGTTCCGTATAGCTCGTCAGCAACGTGTGCAGGATCTTCAGCCCGTTCCTCCGCAGCGAGGAACCGGTCTCGGTGAGATCGACGATCGCATCGACGATGTCAGGCACCTTGGCCTCGGTGGCACCATAAGACGGTGTCACGACCGCCTTGATTCCATTGTCAGACAAGAACCGCCTGGTCAGCGACGGAAACTCGGTCGAGATCCTGATCCCGTCTGGCAGGTCGGCCAAAGAATCCCACCCGGACGATGCAGGCACGGCAAGCACTACCCGCACCGGATCCGAGGTTGCCTTCGAATAGGCAAGCTCCCCGAGCGAGGCGACGTCGGCTCCGGTCTCGGTAATCCAGTCCCGCCCG
>DATJLT010000271.1:0-4273 GCA_035509195.1 Streptosporangiaceae bacterium
AGCTGTCGTTCAGCATGTGTTCGGCCTGCTGGCAGGCACGCTGATCTATGTGCTGCTGCGCCGCCGCTTCCGGTTCGCAGGCTGGACAGCGACGCTAGCCGCGGCCCCTGTGCTGCTGTCCGCCTACGAAATCCAGCTTGAGCACTTCATGATGAGCGACGCGCTGTTCATGATTCTCACCGTGACTGCTCTGGTCATCGCCCTCTGGCGCCAGGTCCCGTCCATCTTGGCATGCATCGCGGTTGGGCTGCTTCTCGCTGCAGCAGCCATCACCCGGACAGAAGGACTGCCGATCGTGGCCACATTCGCGCTCGCTCTCCTTATCTCGTATGCGAGCTTTCCTGAGCGCCTGGTGCGCATCGTGGCTCTCGGTGTCAGCTTCGTCTTCCCCTTGCTGGTTTATGCCACCTGGTTTCAGGATGTCCACGGCAGTTTCGAGCCGGACTCCACCTTCGGAGGCGCGTTTCTAGCAGCGCGGGTCGAGCCGTTCGCTGAGTGCTCGGTCATCCATCCCCCTGCGGATGAGAGATGGCTGTGCTTGACCACGCCCTTGTCACGCAGGCTCGAACCAGATGATTACCTGTGGAGGCCCGCGCCGGTCACGCCCCTTGCTAATCCTCCGACGGGACCTGAATTCAGCGCCGAAA
This sequence comes from Streptosporangiaceae bacterium, assembly GCA_035509195.1. Taxonomy (GTDB): domain Bacteria; phylum Actinomycetota; class Actinomycetes; order Streptosporangiales; family Streptosporangiaceae; genus Chersky-822. The sequence goes on from DATJLT010000271.1 coordinate 648, forward strand.
CCAGCACCGTCGCTGAGAAGTTCGCTATTCATGCCATTGAGCACCAACCGCTGGCCTATAGCGCGAGCGTCTGGAGCATGTTCCTCCAGACCTTCAAGTGGAACAGTGGTCCCTATACCAATGGTCAGCAAACATGGATGTTCCCGGCCCACCAGCCTGAGACTGTGGCTCAGCTTGCACGAGCCAATCGTGGAGGTACTACTGACCACTCGTTCTATCAGTACAACGGCGGCCGTAATCCCGACACGGAGTTCCGGCAGCCATGGGCAGGGATACTCCGGGCCTACCAGGACGTCGCCGTAGTACCCCCGCCAGCGCTCGCTGGCCTCCTGATCATCGGCCTCATCGGCATCTGCCTGGCGTTCCGCCGTCGCGGAGGTCCGGCGTTCCTGCCGTGGATCACGGGCGTGCTGATGCTTGCATTCCCGGCCGCAGTGTCCAGCTATGAGGCACGCTACGTCGTGCCTACCGTGCCATTCTTTTGCGTGGCCGCAGCACTAGCTATCAGGGAGATCGGTAACAGGAACCAGCGAGCGTGAGAATAGAGAGCATGCAGGTCGGGATTGCCGCGCATGTTGCCGGGCCGGAGGACGCACAGTTCGTCCGGGACGCCGAGCGGCTCGGCGTCAGCTCGGTGTGGATCGCCGAGGCCTGGGGACAGGACGCCTTCACGCCGCTGGCCTATCTTGCCGCACGGACTGAGCGAATAGCGCTCGGCACCGCGATCGCTCAGCTCGGCGCCCGCACCCCCGCGAACCTTGCCATGACCGCGATGTCGATGCAGCTCCTGTCAGGCGGGCGGTTCCGCCTCGGCGTCGGCCTCAGCGGACCGCAGGTGATGGAGGGCTGGCACGGCGTCAGGTTCGATGCCCCGCTGGCCGTGACGCGCGAGACCATCGAGATCGTCCGGACAGTCGCATCCGGCCGGCGACTCAGTCATCAGGGCCGGGCCTATCAGCTGCCGCTGCCCGGCGGTCAGGGCAAGGCCATCCACTCGATGCTCCCGGCCACCGCCATTCCCATCTACGTCGCCTCGCTCGGCCCGCGCAACCTCGAGCTGACCGGCGAGATGGCGGACGGCTGGATCGGCAACACGTTCATGCCTGAGCACGCCGATGTGTTCCTGGACCGGTTGCGAGCGGGTGCCAGCCGCGCTAACCGGTCCCTGGCAGACCTGGACCTGGTAATCCCCGTCGCCGTCGAGATCACCGACGATGTGGACGAGGCCGTCCGGCGGCATGCGCGCGGCTACGCGTTCACGATCGGCGCGATGGGCTCACTGAATCAGAACTTCTACAACGCCGCCTTCACCCGGCAGGGATTCGGCGACGACGTCCGCGCCGTCCAGGAACTATGGCTGGCCGGCCGGCGAGATGAAGCGGCCGACCGAGTGCCCCTCGAGCTCGGCGCGAAGACCAATCTGATCGGCACACCCGGTATGATCGGCGATCGGCTCCGTCAATATCGCGACGCCGGCGTGACCACGCTGCAGGCGAAGCTAGGCGGCAGCCCGAGCCAGCGGCTCGACACCCTGGCGCAGCTGGTTGAGTTGGCCGACGATGACCTCGCCGGTGCAAAGCACGAGGGGTAGGGCACGGGTGATCGTCGCAGTGACGCTCATCCTCACGGTTGCCTTCGCGTTGCCCCTGATCGCCCGCGCTCTGGGCGGCTCGTCGCCCGTTCGCACGCCACTTGCCGCCTTTGCCCCGATAGCGGCACTGGTTGCCGTGGCGGCCACCCTGGTCGCTATAGCCGTTGAGTGGTGGCTCGCAGTACCGCTCGCCATTCCCACCCTTTTCCTGATCGGCTGGCAAGTGCCGCCACGCAGGCGTACGAGGACGCGGCAGGTTCCAGAATCAGGTCCCGAGACATCGGCCTCAGCAGCGGCGGCCTCAGAAACAGTGACCGTCCGCTTCATGACGCTGAACGCCCTCGTCGGCAGGGCGGATCCGGCCGCCATCGTCGGCCAGGTCCGGGAGCTGCAACTCGACCTGCTCGCGGTCCAGGAACTGACTCCAGGGCTGGCAGGAAGACTGGAACAGGCCGGGCTGGCGGAGCTGCTGCCGTTCTCCTGTCTTGACCCTCGCCCCGGCCACACCGGCATCGGCCTCTGGTCGAGCCGACCGCTGAGTCAGCTTCCGCCGGTGCCCGGCGCCCGGAACCCGATGCCTCGCGCCCAGCTGGACGTCGGGTGGCCGATCACCATCACCGTGGTGCACCCCCCGGCCCCGCTGCGAGGGAACCAGCCCCGCTGGCAGCAGGATATGGACCGGCTGCTGGCTGTGCTCGCCAGCACCACCGGGCAGCAGATCGTGGCCGGCGACTTTAACGCCAGCCGCGACCACGCGGCCTTCAGGCGGCTGCTTGCCGCCGACTTCATCGACTGCGCCGATGCCGCGCAGCACCGGCCGTGGCCAGGCTTCACGTGGCCGGCTAACCGGAGGTTCCCGCCGGTGATGCGGCTGGATCACATACTCGTATCGCGGCCGGGCGCGGGTGTGCACGAGACGCGCACCGTCGACATACCCGGGACCGACCACCTCGGCGTGCTGGCAGTTATCGAGCTGAGGCCGATCCCGTCAGAGGGCCGCGCGTCCGCCCCGCGAGGCGCCTGGAGCGCGGGCCGCACAGAGTGAACCATGTGACCTGCGTACGCGTCTTATCACCGAGACCGAACATGGTTCACCAGGCATGTGTACTAGAATTACGTTAAAGCCGCAGGCAGGAGTGCCGTATGAGTCGGCACCTGGCCGTTTGGCATGTCTGCTAACAGAAAACACGCAAAGATGCACGCCGTCACCGCGTCCTACCCGGCCTCGGCGCGTGGAGGAGGCCGGGAAACTGTGACCAAGCAGGTCCAGCAGCTTGACCGTGTCATCATCAGATTTGCCGGGGACTCTGGCGACGGCATGCAGCTCGCCGGGGACCGGTTCACCCAGGAGACGGCGACCTTCGGGAACGACCTTTCCACCCTGCCGAACTTCCCAGCGGAGATCAGAGCCCCGGCCGGCACACTGCCCGGTGTGTCCAGCTTCCAGCTGCACTTCGCTGACCACGACATCCTGACCCCAGGCGACGCCCCTGACGTCCTGGTCGCAATGAATCCGGCAGCCCTGAAGGCGAACCTGACCGATGTTCCGCGCGGGGCCGACATCATCGCCAACACCGACGAGTTCACCAAGCGGAACCTGGCCAAGGTGGGGTACGACGCGAACCCGCTCGAGGATGGCTCGCTCGAGGCCTATCAGGTGCATGCCATCCCGCTGACCTCGGTCACGGTCAAGGCCCTCGAGGGCTTCGACATCACCCGCAAGGATGCCGAGCGCGCAAAGAACATGTTCGCGCTCGGGCTCCTCTCATGGCTGTATAACCGGCCGGTCGAGGGCACGCTGAAGTACCTGGACTCGCGGTTCGCCAAGCGCCCGGAGATCCTCGCCGCCAACAAGGCGGCCTTCCAGGCGGGCTGGAACTACGGCGAGACGACCGAGGCCTTTTCCGTCCAGTACGAGGTCAAGCCCGCACCGCTGAAGGCAGGCAAGTACCGCAACATCACTGGTAATGCCGCTCTGGCGTACGGCCTGGTCGCGGCGTCCCGCCGGTCCGGGCTTCCGCTGTTCCTCGGCTCC
>DATJLT010000272.1:0-5084 GCA_035509195.1 Streptosporangiaceae bacterium
CGACTGAGGCGGGCTCTCGTCATCGTCAGCAGCCATCGCCCAGCCGACGTGCGGGGTGCCCATGTCCCGCTCACTCGGAATTGCGCCGCGCGAGAGCGGCGACTAGTCGGCCAAGCAGGATGAGCACGAGCACGAAGACGAACAGGACCAGCGCCGCATCGTACGACAGCACGTTCGCGCTGTTCACCTGGCTAAGCAACGGGGAGAAGTCATAGACCACGTAGGTCAGGTACGGCACTCCCTGATGAGTAGCGTGCGCCAGCGACGGGAACTGATCCGAGAAGTTAGCCGTGTAGATCAGCGGTGCGGTCTCGCCGATCGCGATGGCAGCAGCGACCAGGAAGCCGGTGATCATGCCAGGCAGCGCCGATTTCAGCACGATCCGGCGCATCGCCCACGAGGTCGGAATCCCGAGCGCCTCGGCTCCCTCGCGATAGCCGGTCGGGACTTGCGCGAGTGACGTCTCGGTCGACTTCGTGATGTACGGAACCGTCAGGACCGAGATGACCAGGACGGCCGGCAGCAGGCCGAACCCCATCTTCAGGTCGACGACCAGCGCGATGTAACCCACGAAGCCGAGCACGATCGACGGGATCCCGGCCAGCACTTCGTACGCGCCACGCAATATGCCGCGATGCCACCCGGCCGCGAACTCGCTCAAGTAAAGGCCGGTCAGCACGCTGATCACGCCACCGATGATCATGGCACCGAGCGTGATAGCGACGGTGCCGATGATGGGCTGAAGAAGGCCGCCGCCTTGCGCCGCCGTCGTCTGCGTCCACAGCACGCTCAGGTGGAAGTGCGGGATAGCGCGCGCGAGTATGCCAGCCGCCAGCCAGACCGTCGGAACGATGACGAGTGCCAGCGCGATCAAGCACAGCGCCCAGAACAGGAGGTTGCCGACCTTTCTGCGCCGGGGTACAGCCGGCCAGTAGCCAGCATCACCCGTCCCCAGGCGCGTCACGTTCGGCTGTGCCGGTACGCCGCCCATCGCCATCCTCCTTGCTGCCCGATTGTCCCGTGCTCAGACGCCCCGGCCCACCGGCAACGCCGTGCCGGAGACCTTCTTTACCAGCCACCTAGCCGCAATGTTGACTGCCAGGGTGATCACCATGAGGACGAATGCGAGCTCGGCGATGCTCTTGACCGCGAACCCGGTGCCGTCGGTGAACGCGCTGTCAAGCTGAGTGAGGACGGTTGCCGAAATCGTGGTCAGCGTCGCGTAGATGTTGCCAGGCACCGCGTTGAGGGCGACACCGCAACACATCGCGACCGCGATGGTCTCGCCGAGGGCGCGTCCAAGGCCCAGCACGACCGCGCCGACGATGCCCGAGCTCACCCAGGGCAGCGTGACCTTCCGGGCCGTTTGCGCGTCGGACATGCCAAGCGCTATCGCGCCTTCCCGCGGCAGGATCGGCACCTGCCTGATCAGGTCACGCGTTGTGGCGGCCACGATCGGAATGATCATGATGGCGAGCACCAGGCCCGAGGTGAGCAGGCCCTCGCCGCTGCCCGGATTGCCGCGGAAGTAGTTGAGCACCGGCACGTCCGGCATGTTGCGGGCGATGACCGGTGTGATGTGGTCAGCGATGAACGGCCCGAAGGTGAGCGCGCCCCACAGGCCGACGATGACGCTCGGGACACCGGCCAGCAGCTCGAGGAAGATGCCGACGCCGTTGGCGACTCGCCTGGGCAGGCGCTCGACGATCGCCAGCGCCGCGCCGATCGAGATCGGCACGCCGACAATCAGCGCGATAGCCGAAGTGATCAGCGTCCCGGCGATCTCCGGCACCGCGCCGAACGAACTGCCGGACAGGTGCTTGATCCCGTCGGTGCTCACGATCGTGGAGTTGTAGCCGCCCGGACTCCAGATGCTCTTAGTGAAGAACCCCAGCCCGTTCAGCCGGAACGCCGGGATCGCGTCGATCAGCAGCGCCACGAGGATGAACGCGAGCGCCAGCAGCGGGATGATTGCTCCGGTCGCGCCTGCCCAGCGCAGAATCGCGCCACGCCGGACTGAGGCACGGAAGGCCGAGCCGGCCCGGCGGGGGAGCGAACTCGCTCCCCCGTCCGGACCGCCTGGCTTGGCTACCGCTGCCATAGGTGTCAGCTGCCGATCTGGGCAATCTGGCTGTCGGATAGCGACACGACCGACGCTGGCAGCGGCTGGAAGTCCACCGCGTCCAGGTAGTTCGTGCCGCTCTGGCCGGTGTGAACGCACCAGTACAGGAACGCGCGGATGTCCTCGGCGGCTGTCCCGTTGGTCTGCTTGTCGTTCACGATCGCGTACTCGTAGTTGATGATCGGGTAACCGCCAGAGACGTTGGCATTGATCATCGACAGCGTCTCGCTGGGCGGCGTCTTGCTGGTGAGCGCGTTCGCCTCAGCCGAGATCGTGGTAGAAGTCGGCGCCTCGTACTGACCTGCGCCGTTCTTCAGTTCCGCCTGACCGAGGCCCGCGGCCTGCGTCTTGGCGAGGTAGCTGATGCCGATGTAGGCGATGCAGCCCTTCGTGGCCCCGCAGCCGCTCACCATGCCGCCGTTGCCTTCCTCCGCCAGCGCGCCGCTGACGCTCGGCCAGCTCACCGTCGTACCGACGTTGGCCGACGACCACGCCGACGGGTCCTGGGCGTTCAGGTAGCTGGTGAACAGGAACGTGTCACCGGAACCGTCTGCGCGGTGCAGCGGCACGATTGTCAGGTCCGGCAGGCTCACGCCAGGATTGAGAGCGGCGATCGCCGGGTCGTTCCACTTGGTGATCTTGCCGCCGTAGATCTCTGCCAGGACCGTGCCGTCGAGCTTCAGCGGCGTCTTGACGGTCGGCAGGTTGTAGTTGATCTGCTGCGCCGAGATCGCCAGGGCGATGTTCTTCAGCGTCGGGTAGGAGGCAGTGTCACTGCTGCTCAGATAGGCATCCGAGGCGCCGATGTTGACCGTGCCATTCGCCGCGTCGCTGATGCCGGTACCGGACCCGGTACCCCCGGTCTCGATCGTGACGTAGGGCGCACCGGCACTGGTTGCGAACGCCTTCTGGTACGCCTCAGTCCAGGTGCCCATCAGCGGGTACAGCAGCGTGCTGCCCGTCTCGGTGATGGTCTCTGGCGTCTTCGCCGGCGAGGTGGGCAGGCCAGGGCCGACCATTTTCGCGGCTGCTGCGGGTGTGGATGATGATGTCGAGCTGGGCGTCGATGACGAGCCACAAGCCGCCGCCAGGACCGATAGCGGGATCAAGGCGGCCGCTGTGTACGCCAAGCGGATTCTCTTCGCCACCTAGTAATACTCCTTAGTTCTGCACGCTTAGGCGTGCGCTTCACGGCTCGCACGCGGATGCGTGCGACTGTGGTCCGCGCCAGCGTGTGGTCCGCGCCGTTGCGGGCCGGGCGCCCGTGCGGAGGAGTGCTGTCCGCCTCACGGGCCCTGCGCCCGTGCGGGGGGGGAGTGCTGTCCGCCCCGCTCGGGTGGTCTTGTTAGCCGAAGCGACCGCCCACGTAGTTGGCGGTCTCCTCGTGCTCCGGGTGTTCAAATACCTGTTTGGTCTCGCCGTGCTCGACTAGCCGGCCCTGGTTCAGGAAGATCGTCCGGTCCGCAATCCGGCCGGCCTGGGCCAGGTTGTGGGTCACGATCACCACGGTCAGCTTCGGCACCAGAGTCCTGATGAGCGCTTCGATCGACTCGGTCGCGTTCGGGTCGAGCGCCGAAGTTGGCTCGTCTAGCAGCAGGACGTCGGGGTTGATCGCCAGGGCGCGCGCAAGGCACAGCAATTGCTGCTGGCCCCCGGAGAGCCGGAACGGCGAGTCCTTGAGCCGGTCCTTGACGGCGGCCCAGAGACCTACGGCGGTCAGGTGCTCCTCGGCGACGTTCCGCAACTGGTTGCGGCTGACCATGCGGTGCGCGCGCGTTCCTGCCGTGACGTTCTCCATGATCGACATGGGGAACGGGTTCGGCCGCTGGAACAGCATGCCGACTTTCCGGCGCAGGGTCATGAGGTCGACGCCAGGACTCCAGATGCTGCGACCGTCCAGCAGCACGTCGCCGGCGTGCCGGTAGCCCGTCACCTTGTCGTTCATCCGGTTGAAGGTGCGCAGCAAGGTTGTCTTGCCGGAACCGGTCGGTCCGATGAGGGCAGTCACCGCGCCACGGCGAACATCCGTCGTGATATCCGACAGGATCGCCCGCTGGCCGAAACTGAGTGTCAAGTCCCTGGTGGAGATCACCACGTCGCCGCCTGGCGGCGAGCCGAGGTCCGCGGCGACGGTCTGGGCGACCGTGGCCTTGCCAGTCCCGCCCGTGAGGGGGGACCTGGGGATTTCCGGCTGACTCGCGGTGATGCCGCTTGCGTCGCCGGACTGAGCTGGATCAGCTTGAGTTGACATCCTGCCGTCTCGCCGTTGACGTTCGGTAATCGCCGACCGGCAGTCTGCCGGCTGGCGGGTCCATTTCTAGGCGGCAAAAGTTAACGAATGTTGAACTGCTGGTAGACAAGCAGGCAACATCCAGATGGCAGGTAGGGGAACAATTTGGGGCAGTGCGTCCAGATTGTCTCCGGTCGCACTGCCCCGCTTGTGCCGAGCTGAACTGACAGAGGCGCGGCTAGACCGCCACCTCGAATTCGCTGATCTCGCCCGTTGCCGCGCTCACGCCCAGGTCAGCGGAGATGCCGCCGGGAGCCAGCACACGCAGCGTCCAGTCGCCTGGTGCCGCGAAGAACCGGAACCCGCCGTCCTCGCCGAGCGGCACCTCAGCGACGAAGTCGCCGCCGGAATTGAGCAGCCGGGCGTATCCGACCGGAACCGGCGCGCCGTCCTTCGTCACCTTGCCCTGCACGATCGCCTGGTTGCCGGCGCCGCTGGTGACCGGAGCGCCGCCAGCCGGCGCGCCGCAGCCGGCTGCCACCGCCTGACCTGACGCCGCCGCAGTCTGCGTGTCACCGCTCATGATCCGTCCCCGAGCTCGATCGGGACGCCGACCAGGGAGCCGTACTCGGTCCATGAGCCGTCGTAGTTCTTCACGTTCGGCTGGCCAAGCAGCTCGTGCATGACAAACCAGGTGTGCGCGGACCGCTCGCCGATCCGGCAGTAGGCGAT
>DATJLT010000273.1:0-5360 GCA_035509195.1 Streptosporangiaceae bacterium
CCCCACCCCCGCACTTCAACTGCCTTGCCGGCCCCGGCCCCGACCCCGACCCGTGCCCCGGCCCCGGCCCGGCCCCGGCCCCGGCCCCGGACAGCAGCATCAAGTAGCCACCGATGCTGCCCGCCCCGCCCCGGCTACAGCAATAAAGCCCCAGCGATGTCACCCGGACAGCATCAAATAACCACCGTTGCGGTTAAATCCACCCCGCCCGCAGCAACGCGGGGCCACCGATGCTGCCCGCCCCCCGCACCATGCCCTGAGGTGCCCAGGCACCATGCCCCGGCCCCGGCCCAGCCCGGCCACTGCCGCGTTCGCCACAAGTAACCCTGACCCCCGCGTCCTGCCAACGTGGGCCTGGCCGGTTGTATACGGTCGGCGCACAGCCAGCAACAGCCTGAGTTCGCCCCGCCGACCGCCAAAGTTAAGTAGGAAAACCCCGCCGTTCCCGCGCCACCCGCCGTCCCGGCGCGCGCCACTCCCGCCGCCCCCCGCCACCCCCACTGCCGACGCTAGCTTTTCGATGGGCCTGGCTTCGGGGTGCCGGATTTGGCCGCACCGGCCTTGGATCGGCCGGTTTTCGCCGTCCCCGCCCCTTCGGCCGATCCCTCCGTGCCCGATTTAGCCTTCTTAGCACCACTTGTCCGACCCGACCCAGACCGAGCAGCCCCCGGCCCATCAGACCCATCAGACTCATCAGACCCAGACCCGATCGCCTTCCGCCCGCCGCCCGAACCCCGGCCCTCGCCCGAACCCCGGCCACCGCCCGCACCCCGGCCACCGCCCGAACCCCGGCCCTCGCCCGAACCCCGGCCACCGCCGGACGCCTTCTGCGCCTCAAGGCTCGCCTTAAGCGCGTCCGTCAGGCTGACAGCCGGGCTCGCGGCGATCTCGAGCGTGCCTGGCTGCAGCAGTTCCCTGCCCTCGACCTTCGCCTCGACGAGTTCGATCAGGGCCTCGCGGTAGTTGTCGTGGTAAGCATCGGCGTCGAAGTCAGAGGTCATGGAGTCGATCAGCGATGAGGCCATCGTCAGCTCGGCCGGCCTGACCTCCACGTCTTGCTCAAGGAAGGGGAAGTCGACCGGCCTGATCTCATCCGGCCACAGCAACGTTTCCAGGACCAGCACCCCGGCCCTCACCCGCAACGTCGCCAGCGATTCGCGTTGCCGAAGCGCGACCTGTGCGAGGGCCACGCGACCCGACTGCTCGAGCGCGTTGCGCAGCAGCACGTATGCACGTGTACCCGCCTGCTCTGGCTCTACGTAGTAGCTGCGGTTGAACAAGATCGGGTCCAGTTGCTCGGCCGGCGCGAACTGCAATACCTCGATCGCCTTGGTGGTAGGCAACGGCAGGTCAGCCATGTCCTCGTCGGTCAGGACAACCATCTCCCCCGTCGGGAGTTCGTAGCCTTTCGCGATGTCCTCGTAAGGGATTTCCTGCTCGTCAATGGAGCAGAACCGGCGGAACCTGATCCGGCCGCCATCCTCCCTGTGTACCTGACGGAACGAGATGTCCTTTTGCTCGGTCGCGGCGTAAAGTCGCACGGGGATCATGACGAGGCCGAAGGAGATCGCGCCCTTCCACATGCTGCGCATGACATGTCCTTACCCTGACGCGGATACAACAAGCCTAGCCCTAATGTAGCTATTCGCAACTGTGTTCGAATACCTGGAGAATCCTCCTCGCCCTCGGACTCGCCTACGGAGGTCGGCAATGACTGACAGCGACCAAGAAGAGCCAATCACCGACGTAATCGAGCAGAACGAACCAGCCGTCCCAGGTGCACAGGAAGGTAGCGAAGCACAGATACCGGGCAGGATACCCCTGGAAGCCGATGAAGCCGACGCGGCCGAACAGGCCAGGGAAGTGCAACTCGACGACGACGACTACCGCTAGCGACTCGCTAGCGGTAGGCCAACCACCGCTGACGACCCGCACGGCAACCGTCGAGAGCAGGTGGCCCGCCGTTACCCGGCCGTAGGATGGCAGTCGGGATCGGCGAACCTTCGCCCGCTGAAACATTCGGAGAAACTTGTGATCGCGACGTCGCAGGCCAGACAAGCCAGCACCAGGCTGCCGCGCCCGGCCAGGCGCAAGCAACTGCTCGGGGCGGCCCGCGAGGTCTTCGTCGCTCAGGGTTATCACTCCGCCGCGATGGATGAGATCGCCGAGCGGGCGGGCGTCAGCAAGCCCGTGCTTTACCAGCATTTTCCCGGCAAGCTCGAGCTTTACCTGGCCCTGCTAGATGAGAGCGTCGCCGAACTGGTCGGGGCGGTCTCTGCCGCGCTTGCCTCGACGACTGACAACCGGGAGCGCGTCCCTGCGACCTTCCGCGCGTTCTTTGAGTACGTCAGCGGCGCAGGAGAAGCCTTCCGCCTGGTCTTCGAGTCCGATCTGAGCAACGAGCCCGCTGTCAGGGCACGCCTGGAACGTGCCATCTCCGAGTGCGGCGCCATGGTCGCCGAGTTCATCAAGGAAGACGCCGGCGTCTCCGACTCAGAAGCCGACCTGCTGGGGATGGCCCTCGTCGGGATGGCACAGGTCAGCGCCCGCTACTGGCTGAGCACCGACCGCAGGATCGGGCAGGAAACCGCGGAAGACCTCCTGGCACGCCTCGCCTGGCGCGGTATCAGCGACTGGCCGCTGGCCGAGGCGCACGACTAGCGACGCACGACTAGCGACGCACGACTAGCGATTAAGACAGGACAGGACAGAGCCGTGGAAGTCAAGATCGGAATTCAGCTCGCCCAACGCGAACTCGTGATCGAGACGGCGTTGTCAGCCGAGGAGGTCGAGCACGCGGTCGAGGAAGCCCTCGCCGACGGCCGCCCGCTTAAGCTCGCCGACAGCAAGGGCAACACGATACTCGTGGCGCCCGACAAGATCGCCTATCTCGAGCTCAACGAAACCAGCCAGCGGCAGGTGGGTTTCGGCGCGCGCTAGCAAATCACTCGCCGAGCCCGAGCGCCGCCATGCGCTCCGCGTGCGCGTCGGTCAGCGCCGCGAACATCCGCCCGATCTCGCCAAGCTGCGCGGGCGACGCTCCAGCGAGCAGCCGTGCCAGCGGCTCACGCTCCGCAGCGACTCGTTGCGCCTGGCTCAGCGCCTCGCCGACAAGCCGACGCGCCCACAGCGCCAGCCGCCCGGCCACGGCGGGGTCGGCGCTGATCGCCTCGCGCACCCGGCTGATCACGAACTGGGCGTGCCCGGAATCGGCCAGCACCTCAAGCACGAGTTCCTTCGTCGGCGCGTCAAGCAACTGGGCGACGAGACGATAGAAGTCGTCTGCGATGCCGTCGCCCACATACGCCTTGATCAGCCCTTCGAGCCAGTCAGATGGTGCGGTCCTCGCGTGGAAGGCATCAACTGGATCGACGAAGGGCCGCATCGCCTCTTGCGGGTCAGTCCCCATGTCCTTGATCCGCTCCCGCAGCAACTGGAAGTGGCCGAACTCAGCGACCGCGAGCTCGGCGAGATCAGCCTTGTCAGCCAGGGAGGCCGCGAGCGCCGCATCGTCAGAGAGCTGGAAAAACGCGACCAGCGAGGCGTAGGCAAGCAGGCCAAGCAGGTCAATCACGCCGTCAGCGGGCGGCTCGGACGTTTCCTCAGGCACACAGGAAGCGTACTAGGGGCAGGCGTATTGCTACACTCAGTTGCAGCTTGGCCTTGGAATGCGACTACCCGAGCACGCGTTGCTACATATACCGGGCCGGCCCCATGGAGGCGAAAGCCCTGACTACCCAAGACTTGACGACAGAGAACTTGACTACAGACCAACTCGAATCAAAGACCTCAGACCTATCCGCCAACACGCACCCGACAGCGGCAAGTCTCGAAGCTGACGTACTTGAACTGACCGACGAACCTACGTCGGCAGCGAAGACGTTCGACGACTTCGGCATCTCAGAGCCGATCTGTGCCGCGCTCCGCACCGCAGGGATCACCAAGCCGTTCCCGATCCAGGCACTGACGCTGCCGATCGCGCTTGACGGGCACGACGTCATCGGCCAGGCAAGAACAGGCACAGGCAAGACTCTCGCCTTCGGCATCCCGATGCTGCAGCGCATGGCAGGCGGCGAACGGGGCAAGCCTGCCGCTCCGCGCGGGCTGGTGATCGTCCCGACCAGGGAACTCGCCATCCAGGTTGCTGATGACCTGCGCACTGCCGCTGCCCGCAGCGACCTCAACGTCGTGACGCTTTACGGCGGCCGCGCCTACGAACCGCAGATCGAAGCGCTGGCGACCGTCGACATCGTCGTCGGCACCCCAGGACGGCTTCTCGACCTGTCCAGGCAGCGCGTGCTCGACTTGGGCGCGGTGCAGACCCTGGTGCTCGACGAGGCCGACCGCATGCTCGACCTGGGTTTCCTGCCCGATGTCGAGGCGCTGCTTCGCCTGACGCCGCCCGCACGGCAGACGATGCTGTTCTCGGCGACGATGCCACCTGAGGTGGTTACCCTCGCCAGGCGGCACTTGCACCGGCCTACCCATATCAGGGCAGAGCTGCATGACGAGCCAGCCCACGTCCCCACCACCGACCAGCACGTCTTCCGCGCCCACCAGCTCGACAAGATCGAGGTACTCGCCCGCGCGCTCCAGGCCGATGGCCGCGGTCTCACGATCGTGTTCTGCCGCACCAGGCGAGCGTGTGACCAGGTGACAGATAACCTGGCCGATCGGGGCTTCGCGGCCGCCGCTGTCCACGGTGACCTCGGCCAGAGCCAGCGCGAGCGCGCGCTCCGCGCTTTCCGCAACGGCAAGGTCGACGTGCTCGTCGCCACCGACGTAGCGGCCAGGGGCCTGGACGTTGACGACGTCACGCACGTGATCAACTACGAGTGCCCGGAAGACGACAAGGCCTACCTGCACCGCATCGGCCGCACCGGCCGCGCGGGCCGCACCGGGGTAGCTGTCACGTTCGTCGACTGGCAGGACCTGACCCGCTGGAAGGTCATCAACGACACGCTCAAACTCGGTCATCCTGAGCCGCTGGAAACCTACTCGACCTCAGAGCACCTGTTCAGCGCGCTGGGCATTCCGGCCGGGATCACCGGCTCGCTGCCGGTGGTGCAGCGTGGCGACCGGGCAGGACTTGAGGCCGAGGCACTTGAGGACATAGGCGAGACCGGCAAAAACCGGTCGCGTACCCGCAAGCCGAGCAGCCGCAGTGGCCACGGCTCCAAGCCAAAGACCGCACGCCCCGCCCACGGCGAAGCTACCAAGCCCGCTGCGACGGGCGGCCAGTCGCCCAAGGCAGCCGGCGCGAGCAAGCGCCCGAGGCGCCGCACCAGAGGCGGTGTCCCGGTCACCGAGCAGGCGGAGCAGGCGGAGCAGGCAGGCCAGGCAGGCCTGGCAGGCCAGGC
>DATJLT010000274.1:0-2032 GCA_035509195.1 Streptosporangiaceae bacterium
GTCGCCGGAGTCAGTGCCGAACGGCAGGTGTTCGGCTTCCTGTTCCGCGACTCGCCGGACACGATCCTGCGTCGGTCCCTGCAGCTGATGCGGCTCTATGTGGAGCATCTGCACCGCCTGGCCGGCATCGCCGGCGAGCACGCGGCGAGCTTCCGCTCGGAGGGCTTCACCCGGTTCTTCGCGATGCTGGCCAGCGAGCTCAGCGACGAGTACTTCGCCGAGATGGAGGAACGCCTCACCGAGTTGCAGTTCCGCCGTGGCACCCTGATCAGCGCCAGGCTCGGCCGGGGCGGCAAGGGCGCCGGCTTCGTGCTGCGCCGCCACCCGCCGGCCCGCGGCTGGCACGACCGGCTGCGCATCAGGAACCGCGGCGCTTACACGTTTACCGTCGCTGAACGGGACGAGGCCGGGCTGCGCAAGCTCTCGGAACTGAGCAGCCGCGGCGTCAACGACACCGCCAACTCGGTCGCCCAGTCCTGTGACCACATCGAGAGCTTCTTCAGCATGCTCCGCGCCGAACTCGGCTTTTACGTCGGCTGCCTGAACCTGCGGGAGCAGCTGACCAACCGGGGCGAGCCAGTGTGCTACCCGGCGCCGGCCGCCCTCGGCGAAAACCGCCTCAGCGCCCACGGGCTGTACGACGCCAGCCTCGCGCTTACCCAGCCGGGCAGCGGCGAGCGCGCCGGGGTCACCGGCAACGACGTGGCCGCCGACGGCAAACAGCTCATCATGATCACCGGTGCGAACCAGGGCGGCAAGTCCACCTTCCTGCGCAGCCTCGGCCAGGCACAGCTCATGATGCAGGCCGGCATGTTCGTCGCGGCGGACTCGTTCGACGCCAGCGTCTGTTCCGGGGTCTTCACCCACTTCAAGCGCGAGGAAGACGCCACGATGGAGAAGGGCAAGCTCGACGAGGAGCTTGACCGGATGAGCGTGATCGCCGGCCAGATCACCCCGGGCGCGCTGCTGTTGGGCAACGAATCGTTCGCGTCGACCAACGAGCGCGAGGGCTCGGAGATCGCCCGCCAGATCATCCGCGCCTGCACCGAGGCCGGGATCCGGGTCGCATTCGTCACCCACCTGTACGACCTGGCAGAAAGCTGTTACGCGCACAACGCCGGCGAGACCCTGTTCCTGCGCGCGCAGCGACGGCCGGACGGGCAGCGGACCTTCCGGCTGCCCGAGGGCGAGCCGCTTCCGACCAGCTACGGCGAGGACCTGTACCGGCAGGTGTTCGGCCCCGAGCATGTGGCGGCGCCCGCGTGAGGAGAACGCCTCTTGCGGGCCGGTACCGGTCGGCCCCACAATGGCGGCACTGGCGATGAAGCTCGCCACGGTCCGGCATTCAGGGGGGTCCGGCACCGGAACCGCGGAAGGTTTCCGCTAACGGCTTCTGCGTCCTGACTGGCTTCGGCAGGCGAGGAGGCCGCCGATGACTCCTGGGCCGTTCCGCCGGATCCTGGTTGGCTGGGACTGCTCGCCGGGTGCCGCCGCCGCGCTGCGCATCGCGGCGGCGATCGCCGCCGATGAGGCGGCGTGTGTGGTGGCGCTCGCGGTGCTCAAGCCGGCACCGCACACCGAGGAGGCGGCGGAGGGCGCCGCCGACTTCGACGGCCGCCAGCGCTTTGCCGAACAGACCTTCGCCAAGGCCTGTGAGGCTGTGCCGGACGCTCAGCGGGCGCGGCTGACCCTGCGGTTCGCCCAGAGCAGCGACCCCGCGCGCACCGTCTGCGAGTACGCGCAGCAACAGGGTTTCGGCCTGCTGGTCCTCGGCCGGCATGGCGCGGGCGGCGTGCTGCACCCACGGCTCGGCCACGTCGCGGCGACCGCGGCCCGCAAGGCCGCACTGCCGGTGCTGCTGGCCCCCTAGAAAGCCACTGGCTCGGCACAAAAGGGCCATGTATCGTTAGCGGTAATCACGCGATGAGGCTCGCGTACCGCCGGGATCGATCCCGGCTGATGGCCTCTACCTGCAAGGCGTTACCCGACGTCGGACGCGCAGGGGAGGTCAGGAAGTGCCTGAGCTGATCCA
>DATJLT010000275.1:0-14604 GCA_035509195.1 Streptosporangiaceae bacterium
TACATGCTGCAGGCCGCCGGGACCGACAACCTCACCCCGTGGGTCTTCCAGGCGGACATCATGAACGGCGTCGACCCGGCACCGGAGGACATCGCGCTGGAGAACGGCTTCTTCACCAAGCACAAGGTCAAGGTGTTCTGCTACAACCAGCAGGTGGTCGACGCCCTCACCACCTCGATCCGCGAGACGGCGCTCTAGGCCGGGGTGCCGGTGGTCGGCGTCTACGAGACGATGCCAACGCCAGGCTATGACTACCAGTCGTGGATGCTCGCCGAGGTCAACGCCCTGACCAAGGCGGTGGCCGACAAGATCTCCACCCAGAAGCTGTGATGACCGGCGAGGCGCTGGCCGGCGCCGTGCCGGCGGAGATCCTGTCGGTCGACGGCGTGAGCGTGTGGCTGTCCGGGCGGCAGATCCTGGACGAGGTGAGCTTTACCATCAGGGCCGGCGAGTTCACCGGCCTGATCGGCCCCAACGGAGCGGGCAAGACGACGCTGCTGCGGGTGATCCTCGGCCTGCAGCGGCCCACCCAGGGTCAGGTGGCGGTCCTGGGGCGGCCGAGATCACTGCGGAACCAGCCGGTGGGCTATGTCCCGCAGAAGGTGCTGCTTGACCCCGACCTGCCGATGCGGGCCAGGGACCTGGTAGCGCTGGGCCTGGACGGCAACCAGTACGGCATACGGCTGCCTTCCAGGCACCGGGCCGAGGCCGTCGGCGAGATGCTGCGCGCTGTCGACGCGGAGCGATTCGCCGACAGCAGGGTCGGGAACCTCTCCGGCGGCGAGCAGCAGCGGGTGCTCATCGCGCACGCCCTGATCAGCCAGCCGCGGCTGCTGCTGCTTGACGAGCCGCTGGCCAACCTCGACTTGCGCAGCGGCCAGGAAATCGTGCAGCTGCTCGCCCGGATCGCCAGGGAACAGCACATCGCGGTGCTGCTGTCCGCGCACGAAATGAACCCGCTGCTGCCGGTGATGGACCGCATCGTCTACCTGGCCGGCGGCCGGGCGGCAAGCGGCCCCGCCGACGAGGTCGTCACCAGCAAGGTCCTCAGCCGGCTGTACGGCCAGCACGTCGACGTGCTGCGCGTGCACGGCCGCGTCCTGGTCGTGGCCGGCGCAACGGGCGACGAGCCGGCCATGTCCCGTAGCCAGGCCTCCGAGGCGGGCTGACCGGCGTGCACCAGGCATGGACCGCCGTTTTCGAGCCCGGCTTCTTCGCCAGCTCGCAGGTTCACATCGCCGCCGCCATCGGCGGGGTCGTCGCCGTTGTCTGCGCCGTGACCGGCGTGTTCACCGTCATGCGCGGCCAGTCCTTTGCCGGCCACGCGCTCGGTGACGTGTCCGCCGCCGGAGGATCAGGGGCACTGCTGATCGGGCTGGGCCCCGTCGCCGGGTTCGTGGGCCTGGGAATCGCAGGGGCCGCCGTGATGGACCTGATCGGGGTCCAGCGGTTGCGCGGGCGGGACCTGGCCACCGGGATCGTGCTCGGCGCCGCGATCGGACTGTCCGCGCTGTTCCTTTATCTCACCAGCGCGACCGGCGCGACGACAGGCGCAGTCCAGCAGATACTGTTCGGCTCCATCTTCACCACGACCAGCGGCACCATTCCCGCGGTGGCCGTTCTCGGCGGGATCTCGCTGGCCAGCCTCGCGCTGATCGGCAGGCCGCTGCTGCTGAGCACCATCAGCCCCGACCTGGCCGTCGCACGGGGCGTGCCGGTCCGCCTGGTCGGCGTCCTCTACATGCTGTCCCTGGCCGTCTCTGTCGGCCTGTCCTCACTGACGACTGGCGCCATCCTGTCGACCGCGCTGCTGATCGGGCCGGCCGCCGCGGCGCTGCGGCTCACCGCGCGGGTCGGCTGGGCGCTTGGCCTGGCGTGCATGACCGGCGTGCTCGCGACCTGGCTCGGCGTCCTGCTCGCCTACGACAGCTACTACTGGGGATCCAGTCACGCGGGCCTGCCGGTGAGCTTCTTCATCGTCGCCGTCATCTTCGTCACCTACCTGGCCTCCGGCCTTCGTCAGGCCAGGGCCCGCGTCAGCAACTCCGTGCCGGCGCTGCCCGCCGCTGCCGGACAGCGCGACAAGCTGCCGGCATGACCCGCGTGCAGCCGCACGGGAAGGGAGCCGCATGTTCGCGAGCTTCATGATGAACGCCTGGATCACCGCGACGATCGTCGCCGTGGTCGGCGGCGTCGTCGGCTACTTCGTCGTGCTGCGCGGCTCGGCGTTCCCTGCCCACGCCATCCCGAAGGGCGCGTTCGCCGGCGCCGCCGGCGCGGCCCTGCTCGGCATCAGCACGCTCATCGGCCTGGCAGCCTTCGCGCTGCTCGGCGCGCTCGGGATCGGCTCGATGAGCCGCCGCGGCCGGCACGACGTAGCCACCGCGCTGGCGCTGGTCCTGATGCTCGCCCTCGGCGCCGCGTTCTTGTCCAGGACCACCGAATACGAGCCCGAGATCTACTCCCTGCTGTTCGGCGAGGTCCTCGGCGTAAGCACCAGCGAGATCCTGCCCACCGCCGGCCTGGGCATCATCTGCGTCGCAGCGGTAGCCGTCATCTACCGGCCGCTCATGCTCTCCTCCGTCACCCCGGAGATAGCCGAAGCCAGGGGCATCCCCAGCCGCCGCATCGAGCTGTGCTTCCTCATCGTCCTCGCACTGGCAACCGCCATGACCGTGCCCGTCGTCGGCGCCCTGCTGATCTTCAGCCTGATGATCGGCCCCCCGGCCGCCGCCCGCTCCCTCACCAGCAGGCCCCTGCTCGCCATGGCCCTGTCCGTCGTCATCGCCCTGGTGACCGTCTGGGTCGCGATCGCCGCGTCCTACCTCTGCAACTGGCCCATCGGCTTCTTCGTCGGCGCCCTCGCCGCGCTGTCCTACGGCGCCGGCCGCGCCTGGGCAGCCTGGCGCCGCACAAGAACCGCACGCCCCGCCCCCCTGAAGGCCACCTACAGCACCTGAACCGGCAGACCGCGAACCCGGCCCGCTAACGGCGCTCGACTGGACTGAGGTCCCGAAGACATTAGCTTTAGCGGCCGTGGTGCCGGCTGTGGTGGACGCGTCAGGGCTGATTCCCTGGCGTGTCGGGTGCCCGCTGGCCCGAGTCGGCGGGCATCCGCTGGACGGCGGCCCGCAGCTCGGCGGCGCTGTGGTGGGTGAGCGGCTCGCCATGACCGAAGCACGCGACCGTGGCGTCGAGGGTGGCCAGCCGGCGAAGCGAGGCGGCTGCCTGGGCGCGGTTGACGTTGAAGACGCCGCAGATGACTGTCCCGTCGGGACTGCGCGCCGCAGCAGCGCCGGTGAACAAGATCTGGTGCTGGGGGAGGTAGAGCGCGATGCTGCCGGGTGTGTGGCCGGGCACGGCCAACGCCACGGCTCCGTCGCCGAAGCCGAGTTCGTCGCCGTCCGTGAGCTCGCGATCAATCCGCGGCGGGATCACCGGCTCGGCCGGGACCTGGCTCATGACCTGCGCGTAGATAGGCCGTTCGCGGTCGGTCAGGTCTGGCGCCGGCCCGGCCGCCGCGGCTTGGATGAATGGTGCGTCGGCGTGATGTGCGAGCACCTCAACGTCGCCCCACCCGGCGGTGTCGCCTGCGGCGCCGATGTGGTCGGCGTGGAAGTGGGTCAGCACCAGCCGCCGCAAGGTCGCGGGCTGGTGTCCGGCCTGGCGGATCGCGTCGGCGATCAGCGGCGCGGAACCGGGAGCCCGGTGTCGATGAGGGTCAGTCCGCCGGGGTCGTGCCACAGGTAGGCGTGCCCGACGGTGCGCAGCAGCGGATCGGCATCGCGCGGATCGAACAGCGGTGCCCACCACATCATCGCGTTGAACATCTCGTCGACCCTGGTGGCGGGACGGGCGAGGTCGAAGTCGATCAGCGCGAAGGCCTGGCCAGCACGGAATACGACGTTCTCCGGCGTGATGTCGACGTGCCCGATCAGTTCCGGCGGATCCGAGGGAGCGGGCGGGAGTCCCGCTGGCTCAAACGGTGCCGTGCGCGCTCACGCAAAGAAGAACCCGAAGCTCGCGCCAGCGGATCCGCTTGTGCTCTCCGGCGGGATGACCGGGCGGGCGTGCGTCATAGTTAGTCTTGTGAAGGTCATCGGAGCGGGCTGGGGCCGGACCGGGACGACCTCGCTGGCCGCCGCGCTGGACCGCCTGGGATACGGCCCGTGCCTGCGCATGCGGGAAATGTGGGAGCATCAGGACCTGGCCGTCTTGTGGAACAGTCACCATGAGGGGAGCCCCGCCGACTGGCGGGCGGCCTTGCGGGACTGGCAGTCCACGGTCGACTGGCCAGGCTGCTGGCAGTGGCGGGAGTTCGCCGACCTGTGGCCGGCGGCGCCGGTGATCCTCACTGTCCGGGATCCGGCCGGATGGTACGACAGCGTGCGCAGGTCGATTCACGCCTGGACCGCCCCGGGACAAGATGTCGGCCCGGCACCGGTAGCCCGGCTGCTCGGCTATCTGTGGGACCGCGAGTTCGGCGGATGGGAACGGGTGCTGGACCGGGACCACGCCATCGCCTGCTACGAGCGGCACAACCAGGAAGTACGGGAAACCTGCCCGCCGGGCCGGCTCGTGGAATACACCGTCAGCGACGGCTGGGAGCCCTTGTGCCGGGCACTTGCCGCGCAGGTACCAGGCGAGCCGTTCCCGCACCTGAACCAGAGCTAGCCAGACCCACGGCCCGGATAACAAGACAAGCCAGGCACGAGGCTACGCATCGTGACCAGTGACCCAAATGTGAACATGGAACCTGGTGAAATGTGAAGACCTCTGGGTGGGCGCAACTGGGATCGAACCAGTGACCCCTCGCTTGTAAGGCGAGTGCTCTACCGCTGAGCTATGCACCCTAGACTGTCGCGATTCGCGACCGCCCAAGCTTATCGTGTCAGGCTCGCCAGAGGCGCTCCTGTCGCGTGTGGCGTGAGACTCCGGGCATTCCGGGTGGCCGAGGCCAGGGTGCCGGGGCGGGTTGACCCCATCAAACCGGGGCTTGGTGTTGGCCGGGCGGGATCGGGAGCAACTCACTACGGCCTCCTCGGGTGACCCAAGCCACACCAAACCTTTCGTGATCAAGAAACCGGCCCGGCTGCGCTTTCCGAGTCCCCAACGTTGGCACTACATGGGCGACAGGAGTGCTGAACGTGACAACGGGCGCGCGCGCTCCGGTCCGGGCAAATCCGGCTAATCGCCAGGTCCAGCAGCAACAAGGAGCCACCGATGTCCCTGGCCAGGGCCGGCTGACAACAACGCTGGCTACCTGATGCTGCGGGCACAACGTCAAGTAGCCAACGTTGTCGTTCAGTCGGGCCGGGTTACGACATCAAGTGGTCAGCGATGCTGTATTCCCGCGGGCAGGCCGGCCCGCCGGATCCCGGCGCGACGTTACGTGGCCAAGTGATCGCGGCCAGCCAACTTCCCCGGCCCGCGACCCGCGCGGCACGGCCGCGCTGCACGGATCCCGGAAATACCGGCCAGAAGCCAGCCCGGCACGTTCAGCACCAACACCCAGAACGCACGCACCCGGAATACCTACGCAGGGACAATGTAGGGCTCGCGTGCCGACGAGCTACAACCCCCGGGCTCGGACAACACGGGGCCTCAACGGCCCCGAGCCACCCGCCCAGAGCCACCCGCCCGAGCCAGCGGCGCCACCCGCCCCGCGCCACCCGCCCGAGCCAGCGGCGCAGCCCGCCCGAGCCACCCGCCCGCCAAGCGGGCGCGGGCGGCCGCTGACATCAGCCCCAGTTCGAGGCCGAAGAAGTCGGCGGCCGGGTGGGCGTCGGCCTGAGCACGCGCGCCAGCGCCTGCTCTACCTCCTCGGCAAGCCCGGCAGGCGCACCCGCATCAACGGTCGCGGAGCCGTGCCCCGAAGCCACGGTAACGCCGGCTCCTTCGGCGCCGCAGTCCCGGCATTCCACCTCGCCGAGTCGCCTGACCAGGTGCACGCTGGCGCACAGTGAGCAGCGGTCAAGATCGGTCACCCACTCACCGCTGGCCTGACACGCTGGACAGATCAGTACCTGGCGGTCGGCCCTGACCGCGCGCAGCCAGGGGCTGCTACCTCGGTCAGGATCGACCTGCCTGGTGCCGCACCGATAACAGGGCATCAGCCGCCTGCCAGGAAAGGAGCCCTCAGGAGAGCTCGGCCAGCGCCTTCTGGTAATCGGCGAGGTCGCGCGCTTGCGGAATGGCGTTGACCACCTTCCACTTGACGACGCCGTTCTTGTCGATGATGAAGGTGCCCCTCGTCGCGATGCCGCGCTCGTCGTCGAAGACGCCGTACGCCTTGGCTACCTCTCCGTGAGGCCAGAAATCAGACAGCAAGCCGAACTCGTAGCCTTCCGTGTCCGCCCAGGTCTTGTGGACGTAAACGGAGTCCACCGACACCGTCAGCAACTCGACGTCCTCGCGCTCGGCTTCAGGGAACGAGTCACGCATCTCGCATAGTTCGCCGCTGCAGACCCCGCTGAATGCCAGCGGGTAGAACACGAGCACCACGTTCTTCTCGCCACGGAACCCGGACAGCTTGACCGGGGTGCCGTGCTGGTCCTTAAGCTCGAAGTCCGGTGCTTCGTCGCCGATCTCTACCGCCATTTTGGTCCTTTCAGCGGTTCGCGCGGATACCCGGTCAGGCCGTGAACTGACGCTGGGACCGCAGATTGGGATTCTCCTCCGCCGCGAGCAGCGATAGGCGGCGACCAACCTGCGCCAGGCGCTGCCGCGCGGTACGTAACCGAGTCTGCCACGCCCGCACGATAAGCACCGCATCCAGTCGAGATTAGGCCAGCATCACCTGACCGTCCGGCGCGAGCACGAAAGGCGCACGCCGGCGGGCGACGCCCGGCCGTAACATCCGGCGGGCGGCTAATGACGACATCGCGGTGCTCAGCGTCGGGCCTTCGGCGCGACCAGACGGCTGGCCGACCAGTTCTTCCCTGCGCTCACCGTGGACGTCTGCGACAATCCCGCGGTCGGTGCGGCTTCCCCGATCTCGCTCGGCTCGACGTGACCCTCACGGCCCGCCTTCGGGGTCAGCAGCACGATGTAGCCGCCATCGGCCAGCGGGGTCAGCGCGTCAACCAGCGCGTCGACCAGATCGCCGTCGTCGTCCCGCCACCACAGCAGGACACCGTCCACGACATCGTCGTAGTCCTCGTCGACCAGCTCGACGCCGTCTCCTGCGGCGATCATGTCACGTAGCTGCTCATCGCAGTCTTCGTCCCAGCCGATCTCCTGAACTACATGGCCCGGCTTAATGCCGAGCCGCTCGGCCAGGCTTTGCTGATCGGCCGCCTGGCCAGCGGTCGCGCTCACTAACGTCCTCCCTGTCCCAGCGTCTGAACCTCTTGCTGGGACAGTTCACACTCGCTCGGCGTCTTGCGCAAGTCACAATTCGTGCAGAGCCAGTTAACCAAGGTCATCATTCGATCTTCCCCCGTCAGCCGATAGCTTACTCCGCGACAGCCGGCCACCAGATTTAAGCGCATAAGTATGGATTAGGCCCCCTGGTCGACGCAGGCAGCCAGCGCGCCTAGCCTTGGCCGTAGATGCGCTAAGCCGGTCCGCGTATCAGGATTGACTTGTAACCCAATAGCGAACCGCCTGGAAGGCGAGGATTTACCTGTGGCATCGAGGCGCCAGCAGTATCCGATCATCACCGATGGCCTGCCCAACCAGCTTCCCGACATCGATCCCGATGAGACCAGAGAATGGCTTGAGTCGTTCGACACCGTGGTGCGGACCAGGGGCCGGTCGCGAGCCAGGTACGTGATGCTCAGGCTGCTAGAACGCGCACGCGAGCAGCAGGTGGGCGTGCCAGGCCTGCGCAGCACCGACTACATCAACACGATTCCGCCCGAGCGCGAGCCCTGGTTCCCCGGCGACGAGTACGTAGAACGGCGCATAAGAGCTTATATACGGTGGAACGCCGCGATAATGGTCTCTCGCGCGAATCGCCAGGGTCTCGGCGTCGGCGGCCACATCGCGACTTACGCGTCTGCGGCGAGTCTATACGAAGTCGGATTTAACCACTTCTTTCGCGGTAAGGACCACGGCGAGTCAGGCGACCAGGTTTTCTTCCAGGGCCACGCGGCCCCCGGCATCTACGCTCGCGCGTTCCTCGAAGGCCGCCTGTCAGAAGCCCAGCTCAACGGCTTCCGCCAGGAACTCTCCAGCGCGGGCGGCGGCCTCCCGAGCTATCCGCACCCCAGGCTCATGCCCGACTTCTGGGAGTTCCCCACGGTCTCCATGGGCCTCGGCGCGATCAACGCCGTCTACCAGGCCCGCTTCAACCGCTACCTGCTGGCCCGGCAGATCAAGGACACCAGCAGGTCCCGAGTATGGGCGTTCCTGGGCGACGGCGAAACAGACGAGCCTGAGGTGCTCGGCTCGATCGGGCTGGCCGCACGCGAGGAACTCGACAACCTCATCTTCGTCATCAACTGCAACCTCCAGCGCCTCGACGGCCCGGTCAGGGGCAACGGCAAGATCATCCAGGAACTCGAGTCGTTCTTCAGGGGCGCCGGCTGGAACGTGATCAAGGTCATCTGGGGCCGCGACTGGGATCCGCTGCTGGCGCAGGACGTAGACGGCGTCCTGGTCAACAAGATGAACACCACCCCTGACGGCCAGTTCCAGACCTACGCCGTCGAGTCAGGCGCCTACACCCGCGAGCACTTCTTCGGCGGCGACCCGAGGCTGCGCGCGATGGTCGCGAACCTCACCGACACCCAGGTGCGCAACCTGTCGAGGGGCGGGCATGACTACCGCAAGGTCTACGCCGCCTTCAAGGCAGCGACCGAGCATGTCGGACAGCCGACCGTGATCCTCGCCCACACGATCAAGGGCTGGACTCTCGGACCCGACTTTGAGGCCCGCAACGCCACTCACCAGATGAAGAAGCTCACTATCGCCGAGCTTAAGGAGTTCAGGGATCGCCTCTACCTGGACATCCCCGACTCGGCGCTCGAAGCCGACCTGCCGCCTTACTACCACCCTGGAGAGAGCTCAGAGGAGATCAAGTACATGAAGGAGCGCCGCCAGGCGCTCGGTGGTTACCTGCCCAAGCGGGTAGTACGCTCCAAGCCGCTCCCCCAGCCCGCCGACAGCGTGTTCGACGAGCTGAAGAACGGCTCAGGCAAGCAGGCCGTCGCCACCACGATGGCGTTCGTAAGACTGCTCAAGGACCTCATGAAGGACCAGGGCATGGGCGATCGGTTCGTGCCGATCATCCCGGACGAGGCACGTACCTTCGGCATGGACTCGCTGTTCCCGACCGCGCGGATCTATAGCCCGCACGGGCAGACGTACGAGGCCGTCGACCGCGCGCTGCTCCTGTCTTACAAGGAATCTGAGCAAGGCCAGATCCTCCACGAGGGCATCAGCGAAGCGGGCGCGATGGCGTCGGTGGTCGCCACGGGCACCAGCTATGCAACGCACGGCACCCCGATGATCCCGGTCTACGTCTTTTACTCGATGTTCGGGTTCCAGCGCACAGGCGATGAGATGTGGGCGCTCGGCGACCAGCTCGGGCGCGGTTTCCTGCTCGGCGCGACGGCCGGCCGTACCACGCTCACCGGCGAGGGCCTGCAGCACAACGACGGCCACTCGGT
Organism: Streptosporangiaceae bacterium; assembly: GCA_035509195.1. GTDB lineage: Bacteria > Actinomycetota > Actinomycetes > Streptosporangiales > Streptosporangiaceae > Chersky-822. The sequence continues at coordinate 9,618 of DATJLT010000275.1, forward strand.
GCTGCTCGCCTCGGTGAGCCCGGCCTGCGTGGCCTACGACGCGGGGTGGGCCTATGAGCTGGCCTACATACTGAAGGACGGTCTCCGCCGGATGTACGGGTCGACGATCGAGCACCCGCACGGCGAGGACATCTTCTACTACCTGACCGTCTACAACGAGCCCTATGTCCAGCCGCCGCAGCCCGATTACCCTGGCGGCGCGGAGGCGCTCGAGAGGGACATCCTTCGCGGCCTTTACAGGTACGCGGAAGCAGGCTTCGCCGGGGGAACTGAGGAAGAACCTTCAGCCCCATCTTCCAATGGGCACCTCCAGGCCAGAATCCTGGCCTCGGGCGTAGCAATGCGGTGGGCGTTGTCCGCCCAGGGCTTGCTGGAGCAGGACTGGAACGTGACGGCAGAGGTCTGGTCGGCGACGTCATGGACCGAACTGCGGCGGGACGGCCTCGCCTGCGAAGAGTGGAACCTGCTTCATCCCGACCTGCCGGTCCGGGTACCTTACGTAGCCAGCGCTCTCGGCGACCAGCCCGTCCCCGTGGTCGCTGTCAGCGACTGGATCAAGGCAGTGCCCGACCAGATCGCCCGCTGGGTGCCCGCGCCCTACAGCTCTCTTGGCACCGACGGTTTCGGCTTCTCTGACACCAGGGCGGCCGCGCGCCGGTTCTTCCACGTCGATGCCGAATCGATCACGCTCGCCGTGCTCAGCCAGCTCGTCAGGCAAGGCGAGCTCAAGCCTGAAGTACTCGAAGAAGCCATCGCCAAGTACCAGCTCAACGTGGCGGTGAGCGAGCTTTAAAAGGCCACCATGGTTCCTGCGGACGTGCCCTCGCCACACGTCCGCAGGAATCATGCGGCTACGGCGTTGCCAGGAACCCGTCGGTATTACCGCGCGAGTCGGTGTAGAAGCCGACGATGTCGCCGGCGTTGTTGATGCCGCTGATGACCGTGCCGCCCGCACCTTGAGGCTCGTTCACGGTGTGGAACTTGCCTGCCAGCCAGACAAAGCCGTGCGAACTGCCGTCGATGGTGTAGTCGCCCACGACAACGCCGCGCTTGTTGATGCCGAAGGCCTGGGTCACGCCGGCCCCTGACTTGGCGATGGTGACGACCCTCCCGTCGGCACGGCGCAGGAACGAGAGAATCCGGCCGCTTCCGTTGGTGTAGTAGCCGACCACCGTCCCTGCTCCGTTGATCGCGGTCGCGGTCAGGCTGCCGATCCTGCCGATCGTGATCTTGGTGAACTTGTGCGTATTGATGTTGAAGCGGTATCCGTGCATGTTGCCGCTGGCATCTTCGAAGTCGCCGACCGCGACGCCCGCGTTGTTTATGCCGAGCAACTCGTTGTACGGCGGGTTCGAGTTGTTTCCCGTTGGATACGTGACCTTGTGGGCCACGCCATTCCTCAGGTAGAAACCCGTGTACCCGTTCACGTCGCTCGGGCGGTTGGTACGCGAGAAGAGCCCGACCAAGATCCCCTTGTCGTTCACGCCGGCGACCTGCGTTTGCGCTGATCCGGCGATGCTAACCGACTGGTAGCTTGACTGGTGGTACGGCGGAACGATCGTGTAGCCCCGATTCGGGTCACCGTGAACGCCCGAGCCGTAATAGCCGACTATCTTTTTGTGGTCGTTGATTCCGAACAGTTCGTTGAACGTCCCGTCGAAGGCATCGTTGAGCGTCCTGAAGTGGTAACTGGCAGGTACCGAAGATCCGGCCAGCGCCGGAATGGCCGATGCCGTCAGCCCGATGCTGATCCCGGCGACGACGGCTACGCCGGTGCGCACCACGCGGTGCTTCCTCATGGCGGGCAGTCCTCTCTGTGAGCGGGCGAGGGTCGCAAAGACACTGTGCTGTAAAACCTCACGTAGTTACAACGTCCGGGCAGGCCGTGGTGTTGGCAGGTCTTGCGTCGTGGCACCCTGATCACGTGAGCGGGAAGGCTACCCGGGGCAGCCGGGTGCGGACTGAGACCATCGAGCGGCTCGAGCAATCCATGAGTGCGCTTGGCACCGCGGCCATGACCTCGATGGAGGCCAGGCTGCCCTGGTTCCGCGCCCTGTCGGCCGAGAACAGGTCCTGGCTCGGCCTCGTCGCACAGGCGGGCGTGGCCGCGTTCATTGACTGGGTGAAGCACCCCGAGCGGAACCGGCCGGCCGTGGCCGGCGAAGTCTTCGGCACCGCTCCGCGCGAGCTGGCCAGGGCCGTGAGCCTGCAGCAAGCCGTCGAGATGGTACGGATCATCGTGGACGTGGTCGAGACCAAGACCGATGAGCTCGCGGCACCGGGCGGAGAGATCGAGCTTCGCGAGGCCGTTCTCCGCTACACCAGGGAAGTCGCGTTCGCCGCCGCCCAGGTGTACGCGCGGTCAGCCGAAGCCAGGGGTGCCTGGGATGCGCGCCTCGAGGCGCTGGTCGTCGACTCCCTGGTGCGGGGCGAGATCGACGACAGCCTGCCGTCCTGGGCCTCCGCGCTGAACTGGCCGCCTTCCCCGGTCACCGTCCTCGCCGGCCATGCCGACGGCAACGAGCCAGAAGGCCTGATCGATGAGCTGCGGCTGCTGGCGCGGCGGGCCAAGTTCGACCTCCTGGCCGGCGTGCACGGGCACAGGCTCGTCGTGGTGCTCGGCGGCCCTGGCGATCCGATGCCGGTGGCCAGGCAGCTCGCGTCCAGGTTCGGGCCTGGTCCCGTGGTTGTCGGACCCGCGGCACCGAACATCGAGAGCGCGGGCGGATCAGCAAGGGCCGCGCTGGCCGGCCTTCGGTCGGCCGCGGCCTGGCCAGACGCGCCGAGGCCGGTACTGGCCGCGCACCTGCTGCCCGAACGTGCGCTCGATGGCGACGAGGGCGCGCGGGCCGAGCTGATCGAGCACATCTACGAGCCGCTGCAGCGCGGAGGAGCCGCGTTGCTCGATACCGTCACTACGTACCTGGAGCAAGGGCATTCGCTGGAAGCCACCGCCAGGATGCTGTTCGTGCACCCCAATACGGTCCGCTACCGGTTGCGCCGGGCGACGGTACTGACCGGTTTCAACCCCGGCGACGGGCGCGGCGGTTTCGCCCTCTGGCTCGCGGTCGTGTACGGTCGGCTGGCGCCCAAGCGGACAACCTGACCCCTGCCGCTCCCCTATCCTTGTGGGGTATCTACAATTTCTACGGCGAGAAGTTCGTAGGCTTATCTATTCGTATGGCGGACTCCTACAGTGCAAGGTTAGAAGATGCTCGTGATCGCCGCGCCTGGGCAGGGCGCTCAGACGCCGGGGTTCCTCAGCCCCTGGCTGGAGTTTCCCTTCGTGGCCGAGCAGATCGGTGCCTGGTCAGACCTGGCCGACTGCGATTTGATCAGGTACGGCACCGCAGGTGACGAGGACGAGATCAAGGACACGGCCGTCGCGCAGCCGCTGCTTGTCGCCGCCGCCCTGGCCGCGGCCCAGGTACTCGGTGTCGCCGATTGCGTAAGCTCAGGTATCGTCGCCGGGCACAGCGTCGGCGAACTCGGGGCGGGCGGGATCGGCGGGGTCATTTCCGCTGACGACGCGATGCGGCTGACGGGCGTGCGAGGCCGCGCCATGGCCAAGGCGGCCGCGGCTGAGTCAACCTCGATGACGGCAGTGCTTGGCGGCGACGAGGCCGAGGTGCTCGCCGTGATCGCGAAGCATGGCCTGACGCCGGCGAACATTAACGGTGCCGGGCAGATCGTCGCGGCCGGCACGACGGCGCAGCTGGCCGCCTTCGCGGGCGACCCGCCGCCCAGGGCGAGACTGCGACCGCTCCAGGTCGCCGGGGCCTTCCACACCGCGCACATGGCTCCGGCCTCGGAAGAGCTGCGGGAAGCCGCACAGGCCGTCCAGGTGCACGACCCGGTGCTTACCGTCCTGTCGGATGCGGACGGCGCGGCGGTGCGGACCGGCACCGAGTGGCTGACCAGGATCGTCAATCAGGTCAGTGCCCCTGTCAGGTGGGACCTGTGCATGGCGGGAATGCGCGAACGAGGCGCGACCGCGTTCATCGAACTGCCGCCCGCTGGGACGCTGACCGGCCTGGCCAGGCGGTCGCTGCCCGGAGTGGCGTTGCTCGCGCTCAAGACCCCGGCCGATCTCGACGCCGCGAAGGAACTGGTCGCCGAGCACGCCAGGTCAGACTCTTAGCTTCGCGCCGCACTGTCGCGGCACTACAAGGCAACGCTCACCAGGGAAAGGGCAGCAAGCGGATGCGAACCCACCAGGGCAGCGCGGGCGCGAAAGTGCTGGCGTTCGGCGGATACCAGCCCGCCAAGGTCGTGACCAACGACGACCTGTCAGCGACGGTCGATACCAACGACGAGTGGATCAGGAGCCGGGTTGGCATCGAGAGCCGCCGGATCGCCGCTCCCGATGAGACCGTGGCCGACATGGCCGTGAACGCGGCAGGCAAGGCACTGGCAGGAAGCGGCTTGTCCCCCGCCGACATTGACCTGGTTATCGTCGCGACCTGCACGCCAGAGGTGATGATCCCGAACACCGCGGCCGTGGTGGCCCGCAGGCTCGGCATCAGCGCGCCGGGCGCCTACGACCTGAACGCGGCCTGCGCGGGCTTCTGCTATGCGCTGGCGAATGCCAGCGACGCCATTCGAGCGGGCTCGGCCAGGCACGTCCTGGTGATCGGCTCAGAGAAGCTGTCGCAGTGGGTCGACTGGACCGACCGGTCGACCTGCATCATTTTCGCTGACGGCGCAGGCGCGGCGGTTGTCGGCCCGGCCGAGGAATCCGACGACCAGGTGCCTGGCATAGGACCCGTTGCCTGGGGCAGCGACGGCAGCATGGCCGACAAGATCTTCATCAAGGACCGCGACTCGTTCATCTTCCAGGAAGGCCAGTCGGTCTTCAGGTGGGCGACGACCGCCCTGCACCCGGTCGCTCTCCGTGCGTGCGCCGATGCGGGCGTGGACCCGGCCGAGCTTGACGTGTTCGTCCCGCACCAGGCTAATTTGCGGATCATCGAATCGATCGCGCGGA
>DATJLT010000276.1:0-17756 GCA_035509195.1 Streptosporangiaceae bacterium
TCGGTCTCCTCCGGCAGGGAACTGCCCGCTGTCGTTCCGGCGACCGCGCCCGCGTTCGTGCGGACCGTGACGGCGGCCATGCTGGCGGGGCGCGGAGACGAGCTGCCGGTCAGCGCGCTGCCCGCGGACGGCACGTATCCGAGCGGTACCGCCGCCTACGAGAAGCGCAACATCTCCGACCTGGTCGCGGCCTGGGATCCTGAGCTGTGCATTCAGTGCGGTAACTGTTCCTTCGTCTGCCCGCACAGCGTGATCAGGTCCACGTACTACGAAGGCTCGCTGCTCTCGCAGGCGCCGCCGGACTTCCAGTCAGCTCCGCTGAACGCCCGCGGGTTGCCTGAGACCCGTTACACGCTGCAGATCTACGCAGAAGACTGCACCGGCTGCGAGCTTTGCGTGCAGGCGTGCCCGGTGTCGGCACCTGGTACTTCAGAACGCAAGGCGATCAACCTGACAGAGCGCGAGCCGATCGTCGAGCAGGCGAGGGAGAACGTCGCGTTCTTCGAGACGCTGCCGGTCGCCGACCGGTCGAGGGTGGACTTCGGCACCGTGCGAGGCACCCAGTTCCTCGAGCCGCTCTTCGAGTTCTCCGGTGCCTGCGCTGGCTGCGGCGAGACGCCGTATGTCAAGCTGCTTTCCCAGCTCTTCGGCGACCGGCTGCTGGTGGCCAACGCGACCGGGTGCTCGTCGATTTACGGCGGCAACCTGCCGACCACGCCTTGGGCCTTCAACGGCGAAGGACGGGGGCCTGCCTGGTCGAACTCGCTGTTCGAGGACAACGCCGAGTTCGGGCTCGGCTTCCGGCTTGCCGCCGACCGGCACGCCGATCTGGCCAGGAGCCGGCTGTCGGAACTCAGCGAGCAGGTCGGGCCCGACCTCGCGAGTGCGATCCTGGCCGCGCCCCAGGTGCGGGAGTCTGACCTGCGCGCGCAGCGGGACAAGGTAGCCGAGCTCAGGCAGCGGCTTGAGCGCCTGCGCGATCTTGGCCAGCCGGTCGCGGATTTGCTCAGCGTGATCGATCACCTCGTCAGGCGCAGCGTGTGGATCGTCGGCGGCGACGGCTGGGCCTACGACATCGGCGCCGGCGGACTTGATCACGTGCTTGCCAGCGGGCGTAACGTGAACGTGCTCGTGCTCGACACCGAGGTGTACTCCAACACCGGCGGCCAGGCCTCCAAGGCGACGCCGCTCGGCGCCGTCGCCAAGTTCGCGGCCTCAGGCAAGACCATGCCGAAAAAGGACCTGGCCCTTCAGGCCATCGCGTACGGGTACGTGTACGTGGCCAGGGTCGCGATGGGCGCTGACCCGCAGCAGACCTTGCGGGCGTTCCGCGAAGCGGAAGCCTACGACGGACCGTCGCTGATCATCGCCTACAGCCACTGCATCGCACACGGCATCGAGATGCGCGACGGCCTTGACCAGCAGTACCGTGCGGTCGCCAGCGGCTACTGGCCGCTGATGCGCTATGACCCCGTGCTGCACGCGGAAGGCGGCAACCCGTTCCTGCTCGACTCGCCGAGGCCGCGCATGCCGCTTGCCGAGTACTCGGGCCGCGAGCTTCGCTATCGTGCGCTTGCCACTACCGAGCCCGCCGAGGCCGAGCGGCTGGGGGTGCTCGCGCAGCAGGCCGTTGACCAGCGCTGGGACACCTACGAGGAGATGGCAGGACGCGGGCCAGGACGGTTCCAGGCCGACGCGAGAAAGGCTGGTGAGAGCTGATGGACCTCACGACCAGGTACCTGGGGCTCGAGCTGCGGAACCCGCTCGTCGCGTCGGCGTCACCGCTGTCGAACACGCTAGCGGGCATCCGCGGGCTCGCCGACGGCGGCGTCGGCGCGATCGTGCTCTACTCGCTGTTCGAAGAGCAGGTGCGGCGCGAAGCCGAGCAGAACGCGGCGCGGGCCGAGGCGGGCACGGAAAGCTTCGCCGAGTCGCTTTCCTACTTCCCTGACTCCGCAGGTGCGGACGAAGGGCCGCGCCACTACCTGAGCTTGCTTGAGCGAGCCGTCGCTGCCGTGGACATACCGGTGATCGCCAGCCTGAACGGAACCACGCCTGGCGGCTGGACCGATTATGCCGCCGCGCTCGAGCAGGCGGGCGCGGCCGCGATCGAGCTGAATATCTATCCGTCCTTCGGCAGCCCTTTCCTGTCAGGACGTGACAGCGAACAGCGCCAGATCGAGATCCTGACGACGGTCAAGGCCGTGGTCAGCGTGCCCGTCGCGGTCAAGCTGCACCCCTATTTCAGTTCGGTCAGCGAGTTCGCCTTGCGGCTCGACCGGGTAGGGGCGGACGGGCTTGTGCTGTTCAACAGGTTCCTCCAGCCGGACATAGACGCGGAGTCCCTGACCGTGACGGGCGGCTTCAACTTGTCACACCCGGACGAAGGTCGCCTGCCGCGCGCGTGGATTTCCCTGCTTTACGGCCGGGTACAGGCCTCGCTTGCCGCCACGACCGGCGTCTACGACGCGGTCGACGTCGCGGCCTACCTGCTCGCTGGTGCCGATGTCGTCATGACCGCGTCGGCTCTGATCAGGCACGGGCCAACCTACGCTGAGGCGCTGCTTGACGGGCTTACCGCCTGGATGTCACGCAAGGGCTTCGCGAGCCTTTCCGACGTCCGCGGGCTGCTGCACGTACCCGCGGAAGCGGGGGAGCCGGGTTTCGAGCGCGCCACGTATGTCACGGCGCTCAAGTCCGCCAATCTCGGCCTCGGGCCGTGGTAAACCGAAGCGTGAGTTCCGCAGCCGGAATGGGAGATCTCATGAGCGCCGACCAAGTGAGCACGCCGGAGGAGACCGCGCGGTTCGTCGTCGAGACCGCGATCAGCGCGCCTTCTGTCAATAACACCCAGCCGTGGTGGTTCTACGGTATTGACAGCGAGATCGGGTTGCACGCCGACGACGAGCGCAAGCTGCCCGTTGCCGATCCTGACGGCAGGGAGATGCTCATAAGCTGCGGCGCGGCGCTGTTCACCGCGCGGGTCGCGCTTCGCCACCTTGGCATCGTCCCCAAGGTCAGGCTGCTTCCTGAGCAGGATCTGCCTACGCTGGTTGCCAAGATCAACTGGACGGAGAAGATCCCGCCTGGCGACTATGAGAACGAGTTGTTCGCCCAGATCTCACGGCGGCGTACGCACAGGGGCGGTTTCGAGGCCGGTCCGCTCCCCGAAGGGATGGCCGGAGCGCTGCAAGCAGAGGCCGAGGAGGAGGGAGCGAACCTCCAGATCGTCGATGACGAAGCTCAGCGAGACGCCCTGGCGGCCGTGGTCGAGGCCGGCGATTACGCGCTGCGGCACGACAAGGCCAGGGCACGCGAGCAGGCCCACTGGTCACCGGCACCGGGCAGCAGGCGCCGCGACGGAGTTCCGCCGACCGCCTACCTGGCTGAGCCGCCGAGGCTCGAGCCGAACTTTCCCGCCAGGGACTTCGCCCGCGGGCACGGCTGGGGACTTCCCCCGAGCGGCGAAGGACAGGTGCCCGAGTCCGCCGGCCTGGTCACGTTGCTGACGACCAGCGGAGACCGGCCCGCGGACTGGATCAGCGCCGGGCAGGCGCTCCAGCGCACGCTGCTCTACGCGACTAGCTGCGGTCTGGCCGCCGCCCTGCACAGCCAGCCGCTCGAGGTGCCGCAACTACGTGACTTCGTCAAGGTTCACTTCTGCGACGGCGCCAGCCCGCAGATGGTGATCAGGTTCGGTGCCACGGGCCAGACCGCGGTCAGCGTCCGGCGCCCGGTCGAGGACGTGCTCCTCTAGGGTCGCGCGCGGGGCGGCCGGTGCCGGGGGCCGAAGGTCCCTTGAGCGGGGGACCGACTGCTCATGTGCCGTCGCGGCCTTGTCCGGCAGCCTGGAAGCATGAAAGGTGTACACCAGGAAGCGGCCGCCAGGTCCGGCCAGGACCAGGCGCGCTACGCGCTGCTCACTGACGGCAGCACGGTCGAGATCAGGCCGGCCAGGCAGAAGGACGCCGATGCGGTACGTGACCTTCACGCTGGGATGTCTCCGGACAACATTTACCTGCGGTTCTTCAGCCTGAGCCCGGTCAGCGCCGAACGGGAGGCCGTCAGGGTCTGCCGCGCGCCAGGCCCCGATCACGTCGCGCTCATCGCGTGGCGGGGGGCCGAAGCGGTCGGCGTGGCCAGCTACGAGGTCAACGGTGCGTCGCGGACGGCCGAGGTAGCGTTCACGGTCGCCGACGGCATGCACGGGCACGGCATCGGCACGCTGCTGCTCGACTACCTGGTGTCGATCGCCCGGCAGCGGCATATACAGGCCTTCACGGCCGAGACTCTCGTCGAGAACTCGGCCATGCTCGGCGTGTTCGCCGCTGCCGGGTTGCCAGTACACCGCTCACTTGACCACGGCGTCGTCGAGCTGACGATTCCGCTCCCGGCAAACGACGCAGACGCCAGCTTGTCAAGGTACCTGGAAGCCGTCGACCGGCGTGAGAGCCACGCGGACGTGGCCAGCTTGCGGCACCTGTTCACTCCCGCGTCGATAGCCGTCGTCGGAGCGAGCCGCAGGGAAAACTCGGTCGGCGCGCAGGTGCTGAGGAACATCATCGCCAGCGGGTTCGATGGCGCGGTCTATCCGGTGAACCCGCACGCGGCCGAGCTATGCGGCCTGCCTTGCGTGACTTCCGCCGGCGACCTGCCGCCCGGCGTCGATGTCGCGATCGTGGCGGTACCCGCCCCCGCCGTGGTAGAGGTGGCCGGGCAGTGCGGCGAGCGCGGCGTCCGGTGCCTCGTGGTGATCACCTCGGGTCTCGGTGACCTGGGCTCTGAGTTGCTGGCGACGTGCCGCAGGCATGGGATGCGGCTCGTCGGGCCCAACTGCTTCGGCGTCGCGATGCCGCACGCCGGGCTCGATGCCACGTTCGGGCGGCACCGGGCGGCGCCGGGTATCGCGGGCCTGGCTGTCCAGTCGGGCGGCGTGGGCATTTCCCTGACCGAGCACCTGTCGAAGCTCGGCATCGGCATCTCGTCCTTCGTGTCCATGGGCGACAAGTACGACGTGTCAGGTAACGACCTGCTGACCTGGTGGGAACAAGACGACGAGACCAAGCTGGCCGTCCTTTACCTGGAGTCGTTCGGCAACCCGCGCAGGTTCGCCAGGACCGCCAGGCGGGTCGGCCGCGTGATGCCCGTTGTCACGGTGCTTGCTGGCCGCTCTGACGGGGGGCAGCGGGCCGCGCTTTCCCATACCGCGGCCGCGGCGACGCCGGTAGTGACCAGGGAGGCGCTGTTCGGCCAGGCCGGGGTGATCGTCGCGGCCAGCCTCGGCGAACTGATCGAGGTCGTGGCGCTGCTTTCTTGCCAGCCGCATCCGCTTGGCAACCGCGTCGCGGTGGTCACTAACGCCGGCGGTGCCGGCGTGCTCGCGGCCGATGCCTGCGCTGACAACGGGCTGCTGCTCGCTGACCTGTCTGAACAAACCCTCGCTCGCCTGCGCGAACTGCTGCCGGGCAGCGCCGAGATCTCGAATCCTGTGGACACTTCCGCGGCCGTGAGCGAGGAGGCGTTCCGCGGCTGCCTGGAAGCCGTCGCCGCGGATGACGGCGTCGACGCCGTGATCAGCGTCGCCGCGCCGACTGCCCTGGCGGACCTCGGGCGGGCGATGGCCGCCGCCGATCTGGCCAAGCCGCATAGCGCGGCGCTGCTCGATCAGGAAGCCGATGTCCGGCTGCTCCCGAGCAGCCGGACGCGCCAGGGTCTCGATCTCATCAACGCGGTTCCCTGCTACGCCTATCCGGAAAGCGCTGCCCGTGCGCTTGGCCGCACGGCTCGTTATGGCATCTGGCGTGACCGCGAGCCTGGACATGTGCCAGAACTGCCCGAGGTGCGGGCCGAGGATGCCCGCAAGCTGGCAGACGGCTTCCTGGCAGGGAACCCGTCAGGCGGCTGGCTGCCTGCCTCTGGCGTTCGCGCCCTGCTCGACTGCTATCAGATCCCGCAGGTCAGAACCGTCCTGGCCGCCAGCGAGCAGGAAGCGGCCGCCGCGGCGGCGAGCATGGAAGGTCCTGTGGTGCTCAAGGCCGAGGCGAAGGGCCTCATCCACAAGACCGAGGCCGGGGCGGTCCGCCTCGACCTGCGCGATGCCGCTGCCGTCGCCGGCGCCTACCGCGAACTGGCTGCCAGGTTCGGCAAGGATCTCAGCCACGTCCTGGTGCAGCCCATGGTCCACGGCGGCGTTGAACTGCTGATCGGAGTCGCGCAGGAGCCGGTGTTCGGCCCGCTGATCGTGTTCGGTGCCGGGGGCATCACCGCCGACATCGTCGGCGACCACTGCGCAAGGCTTAGCCCGCTGACGGACAGCGACGCACGCGACCTGATCGCTGGGACGCAGGTTTCCCGGCTGCTCGAAGGCTACCGCGGCACCGCTGCGGCGGATCTCGGTGCGGTCACCGACCTGCTGCTAAGGGTCTCCCGGCTGGCCGATGATCTGCCAGAGGTAACCGCGCTTGACCTCAACCCGGTCATTGCGATGGCCAATGGCTGCGTTGCCGTCGACGCGCGCGTCAGGCTCACCCCGGCGGAGCCGAGAGATCCGTTCCTGCGCCAGCTGCGCTGAGGGACGGTCTAGCAGAGAAAGGATAAGGAAATGTCGGAATCATCTAAGAATGCGGTTCGCTATATCACTGTTGGTGTTGACGGATCCCCGTCATCGGACGAGGCGCTGCGCTGGGCCGTCAGGGAAGCCGAGCTAACCGGCGACGTGGTCAAGGCCGTCATCGCCTGGCAGTTCCCTGTCCTGCTTGGCGGCTATGGCTGGGCGCCCGTGGTCGTCGACGATGCCGACTTCAGTTCCCTCGCTGAGAAGGTGCTCGCCGAGTCCGTTGCCAAAGCCGTCAGGGCAGGTTCTCCTGCCCGGGTCGAGCAGCACGTCGTGGAGGGGTATCCGCCTCAGGTTCTGCTTGACGCGGCCGCAGGTTCAGACTTGCTTGTCGTCGGGAGCAGGGGACACGGCACCTTCACCGATGCGCTGATCGGCTCGGTGAGCCAGCATTGCGCGCATCACGCCAAGTGCCCGGTGGTCATCGTCCGCGGGCATCATGACCCTGATGAGCCGCCGAGCACGACGTGACCTGGAGGTCGTGATGAACACGAATGCCAAGACCAGCATCTTGCTCGCCGTGGACACCGGGCCGCGCGAGCCGGGCGGGCGCCAGCGGCCCGCCATTGAGATGGCCAGCGAACTGGCCGCCCGCTGTTATGCCGACCAGGTCATCGTTCTGCACGTTCGCGAGTTCGCGGTGGCGCGGCTTTTGCCGATGATGAACGAGCATGGCGGAGCCGACGGGCAGCGCGCTGTCGACGAGATCGTGACGAGCCTTCGTGCCGCGGGCGTGAACGCCTGCGGCCTGGTAAGGGAAGCCGACGCCGGCCATGTGGCCTCGGCCATACTTGACGCCGCGGCCGAGTTCAATGCCCGGCTGATCGTGCTTTGCGCGCCGAGACGCCATGTTCTTGCCGGCAGCGTCGCCACGCACCTGCTGCACCTGGCGGGCGTGCCCGTTGTCGTCGCCAGGCAAGAGGCGCTCACCGGTGCCGGTGCAGGCTCTTAGCGGCGAAGCGGGCAGCGCGCCTGCGGATGCGATAACCGGGCGTCCGGTGCCGGGGACCAGTACTGACCGGTGCCGGACGCCAGCGGTAAAACACGTACTTGCCAAGTTCGATCAGTGCCAGGTAGCTGACCACAATCCCGATAAGGGCAAGGAAGAACAGGCCGGGCAGCGGCCGGAAGCCAAGCAGCCTGGCAAGCGGGCTGTAGGGCAGCACCATGCCGGCGACGACGACGCCGAAGGCGGCGAGCAGCAGGGGCACGCTCGGCCTGCTGCGGAAGAACGGTATCCGCCTGGTGCGGATCACGAAGATCACCAGCGTCTGGGTGGCCAGTGACTCCACGAACCAGCCTGAGCGGAACTCGGTAGGCCCGGCGTGGAAGATCCACAGCATGATCCCGAACGTGACGAAGTCGAACACGGAGCTGATCGGGCCGAAGAAGAGCATGAACCGGCGTATGTAGCCCACATCCCAGCGGGTGGGCCTGGCCACGAGTTCTGGATCAACGTCATCGGTGGGGATCGTGAGCTGGCTGGAGTCGTATAGCAGGTTGTTGAGCAGGATCTGGGACGGCAGCATCGGCAGGAAGGCGAGGAACAGCGAGGCGCCCGCGGCGCTGAACATGTTACCGAAGTTGCTTGAGGTCCCCATCTGCACGTACTTGATCGTGTTGGCGAAGATCCGCCGGCCGCCCACGACGCCGTCGGCGAGCACGTCAAGGTTCTTTTCCAGCAGGAGCACGTCAGCGGCGTCCTTGGCCACGTCGGTCGCCGAGTCGACCGAGATCCCGACGTCGGCGGCATGCAGCGCGACGGCGTCGTTCACGCCGTCGCCAAGGAAAGCGACATCAGTGCCCGCCTGCCGCTGTGCCCTGACGACCAGTGCCTTGTGCTCAGGGCTGACCCTGGCGAACACGGTCGTGCGTGCCAGCAGTTCGCCTAGCCTGTCGCCTGCCTTGTCGATATCGGCCCCGGTCGCCACTTGGCCCGCCTCGAGGCCGAGATCGGCACACACCTTGGCGGCGACGACCGGGTTATCGCCGGTCAGGATCTTGACCGTGATTCCCAGGCCGGCCAGGCGCCGCAGTGCCTTCGCCGCGCTCGGCTTGGGCGGGTCAAGGAACACGAGGAAGCCGCGGAACCGCAGGCCGTGCTCATCGCCAGCAGTGATCGCGGTCAGGCCAGGCGCGTCGCGCGTGGCGACGGCGATCACGCGGTTCCCCGCCGCGAACTCTTCGTCAAGCGCCTGGCGGACAGCGGCGGGGATGTCGGTACAGCGTTCGAGCAGCCCTTCAGGCGCGCCCTTGGTGATGATCATCCGATCGCCCTGGTCATCTTCTACCAGCACAGAGACCGCGCGGCGCTCATGGTCGAACGGCAGGATGGCCAGGCGGTGCCAGCGAGCGAGCGCGGCCTCCTGCCGCCCGGCCGCGGGTGACTCCCACAAGGCGACGTCGAGCGGATTGCCTCCCGCCGCCTCGCCGTTCTCGACCACTGCCTCGTTGCACAGCAAGCCGAGCAGCAAAGGCTCGTCCGAGGCTGTGCCCTCCGCGTCCGCCGAGCGCATGAAGTGCAGGCTGCCCTCGGTCAGCGTGCCCGTCTTATCGGTGAAAAGCACCTCGATGTTGCCGAGATCCTCGATGCACACCAGGCGCTTGACCAGGACCTTGCGCTGCGCGAGTTGCCGCGAGCCCGCGGCCAGGCTGGTCGAGACCACGGCAGGAAGTAGCTGAGGCGAGATGCCGACCGCGATCGACAGCGAAAACAGCAGCGCGTCGATGACCGGCTTGTGCAGTGCCACGTTGATGACGAAGATCGCGCTGGTCAGCACGCCGGCCACGACGACAAGCAAGATCGAGAACTGGCGAAGGCCGACCTGGAACTCGGTCTCTGGCGGCCGGGAGCCGAGCCCGACCGCGATCCGCCCGAACTCGGCCGCGCTCCCTGTCGCGACGACGACCGCCGTGCCCGAGCCCGACCTGACGACGGTCCCCATCAAGGCGCAGGAGCACAGTTCCGCTAGCTGGGTACCCGCGGCCACGCGCTCCGGTGACTTTTCGGCGGGCAGCGACTCGCCGGTCAGCACCGACTCGTCGCATTCGAGGCCCGCCGTTGTCAGCAGCCGCAGGTCTGCGGGAACTACCTGTCCGAGTTGCAGGTCAACGACATCGCCAGGCACGAGCTCGGTCACGTCGACGGTGCGGGGATGACCGTCACGCAGGACGACGCAACTGTGCCGCACGCTCGAGTGCAGCGCTTCCGTCGTCTTCGCGGCCTTGTACTCGTTGGCGAACCCGAGTCCGACAGAGGCGGCGAGGATGATGCCGATGATGATCGCGTCGCTAGCCTGACCGAGGAAGGCCGACGCTACCGCGGTGACCGCGAGCAGGAGCAGCAGCGGCGAGCGTACCTGGTTCATCAGCACAGGCAGGGCGCGTGCCCGGTAAGAGCGGACCGCGTTCTGGCCTGTTGCCAGCAGCCTGCGCGCCGCTTCCTCGGCTGGCAGGCCGCTCGGGCCGCACCCTAGCCTGGCCAGGACGTCCGCTGAGTCCATGGCGGCGGCTTCGGCCAGAGTCAGCGCCGGCGCTGTTGCCGCGGCTGTTGCCCCGGCCGGTGCCGTCATGACTGGTGAGGGACTTCGGCGCCGGCCGGACGGACGGCCGGGATGACCCGCGTGTACTGATCGGGATCGACCATAGCGATATGTCCACTTCGTACCCATTTGACGATGTACGGCGGATGACCGTCGGCTCCGACGACATCGAGGATCAGCGCGGTGCTTCCCGAAGCCGTAAGTAGCTGGTCCCCTGCTCTAGCCATCATGTCCGCACCTCCGTCCTGTCACGCCCGGCCGGCTTCCTGCAAGCATCACCCGCGCGGCCACCTGGCGAGATGGGGCATAGAGCACTGAACGCCGGGACTTTCGGCCTGTAACATGTCTGTCGGCCGGATCGGTGCACAGGCGGGAGTCGCTGCGTGGGTACACCTGAGCGGAGCTCGCTGGTGGTGCCGCACCTGAAGCTCGATGAGCTGCTCAGCCAGCTTCAGTCCCGCCTGCAGGCGGTACTTGACACGAGGGACCGAGTCAACGCGCTGCTCGAGGCGGTAGTCGGCATCGGGTCAGAGGTGGAACTCGAGTCCGTGCTGCGGCGCATCACCGAGGCCGCCGTGCAGCTTGTGGACGCCAGGTACGGTGCGCTTGGCGTGATCGGAGAGGACGGCAGGCTTGCCGAATTCATCCCGGTCGGACTTGACGAAGCCGAGATCATCGCGATCGATCACTGGCCGGAGGGCAAAGGGCTGCTCGGTGAGCTGATCACGCGGCCGAAGCCGCTGAGGACGCCAGATATCGCCGCTCACCCGCACTCCTCTGGCTTCCCGCCAGGTCATCCTCCGATGCGGACGTTCCTCGGAGCGCCCGTGCAGATCCGCGACGTCGTTTACGGCAACCTGTACCTCACGGACAAGCGCACCGGCGAGCCCTTCGACGAAGACGACGAGGCCCTGGTCATCGCGCTGGCGGCGGCGGCGGGCGCCGCGGTGGACAAGGCCAGGCTCTACGCGGACTCGCGCCGGCAGGAGCAATGGCTGAGGGCGACCGCCGAGGTCACCAGGCGCCTGCTCTCCGAAGCGCCGCCAGCGGAGATCCTTAGCCTGGTTACCGATCTGGCCAGGGACCTCTCGGCGGCTGACCTCGCGGTGCTTGCCCTGCCCGCGGCCGGGGGAGAGCACCTGATCATCGAGCATGCCAGCGGCACGGGAGCCGCGGACGCCATCGGGCTGACACTCCCGGCGCGAGCGTCGGTATCTGGCATCGTGATGGACAACGGGCAGCCCTTGGCTGTGGCCGATTTCAGCAGCGATCCGCGGGTAGCGACCGCCGCGCGCGAGCACCTGGCGCTGGGGCCCGCTGTAGTCTTCCCGCTCGGGCCGCGCGGCGACGTGCGAGGAGTGCTGACCGCCGGGCGAAGGCCGGGATCCAAGCCGCTGTCAGCGGCGTCCGTCGAGATGATGACCACGTTCGCGGCGCAAGCAGGCATCGGACTTGAACTGGCCGAACATCGCCGCGACGCCGAGCGCGTCGCTGTTTTCGCCGACCGCGACCGTATCGCCCGCCAGCTACACGACCTTGTTATCCAGCGCTTGTTCGCCACCGGCATGTCGCTGCAGGCCGCTACCGGCCTGCTGCCAGAAGGACCGGTCGCCGACCGGGTTTCGCAGGCCGTCGATGCCCTGGATGAAACCATACGTGACATCAGGGCGACGATCTTCACGTTGCAGTCGCGGTCAGAACCCGACGAGCCTGGCCTGCGCGCCCGTGTCATGAACGTGGCCGACGAGATGGCTCTCGCACTCGGCTTCCAGCCTTCGCTGCGGCTCGAAGGAACCTTGGACGCTGGCGTGCCAGAACGCACGGCCAAGGACCTGCTGCTCGCTCTCCGCGAAGCTCTGTCGAACGCCGCCAGGCACGCGCAGGCGACCAAGGTCGACGTGACGGTCCGCGCGGACGGTCAGCTTACGCTGACCGTGCAGGACGACGGCTCCGGCATCGGCGAGACGAGCCGCCGCAGCGGCCTGGCCAATCTTGAGAAGAGGGCAAGTGCTCTCGGCGGGCAGCTAAGTCTTGAGACCGCCCCAGGCGAAGGCACGAGGCTCGAATGGGCCGTGCCGCTACCATCACGGGCCTGGTAGCAGCCCGGCGTTACCTCGCTGCCTTACTGATGGTCGTGCTCGTTTTCGCTGCGCACGCGGACGGCGAAGGCAGCCGCTTGCGTGCGCCGTTCCATGCCAAGCTTGGCGAACAGCGCGGACACGTAGTTCTTGACGGTCTTCTCGGCGAGGAACATCTTCTCCCCGATCTGCCGGTTGGTCAGTCCCTCGCCGATCAGGTCGAGTATCCGCCGTTCCTGCGGCGTCAGCCCGGCAAGCGGGTCGGCCTTCTGCGACTGGTCCCGCATCCGGCGCATGACACGGCTGGCGGCTTCCTGGTCAAGCAGGGAAGCGCCTCCGGCGATCGCGCGAACCGCGCCGACAAGGTCGGTGCCGCGAATCTGCTTGAGCGCGTATCCGGCCGCGCCCGCCATGATCGCGTCGAACAGCGCATCGTCATCGCCGAAAGAGGTCAGCATCAGGCACGCCACTTCCGGCATCTTCGACCGGATATCACGGCACACGCTGACGCCGTCCCCGTCGGGAAGCCTGACGTCAAGTACCGCGACATCCGGCCTGAGGGCCGGAATCCTGGCGAGCGCCGATTCCGCGGTCCCTGCCTCGCCGACGACCTCGATATCGTCTTCGGCTTCAAGCAGTTCCCTAACCCCCCGCCGCACGATCTCGTGATCGTCAAGCAGGAAGACCTTGATTTTGCTGCCCGCAGCTGCGTTGCTCATCTTTGTATTCTGCCCCCAAGCATGAGGGCTCGTCCGCGTCTGCCGGGCGGCTGGCCTGGCCAGGTGGCAGAATTCAGGCGATGGTGAGGACCGCTGACCATCCGGGCGGGCCCGGCCAGGCCGACGCACCCGGACAAAATGAGATTAGCCAGGCCGTGCGGGTGTGCGGGCTGGTGCTGGCGCTCGCGCTGCTGTTTCTCGCCGCCTACGCCACCGGTGCCGCACTCCGGCCGGTGAGGGACCGGTCGCATGCTCACGGGAGCCCCATGCACATGACGGGCACCGGCGCGGTCCATGCCCGCGCCGGTGCCCGCTACGGTGCCGGGAGCAACGCCGGTGACTGAGTTCGCCATCAGCGGGATGACCTGCGGATCGTGCGCGGCCCGCGTGGAGCGGGCACTGAACAAGCTTGACGGCGTCAGCGCCACCGTAAGTTACGCCACAGAACACGCCTACGTGACGAGCCTCGGTGCGAGGAGCACTGAGGATCTGATCGGGCTGATCGAGTCGGTCGGTTACCGGGCTGAACTGGTCTCGCCCTTCGGGCCGGCCGCGCCTTCCTCGGCACCGGCCCCGGCCGCTGGCTCGTCCGAGCGCCGGCGGCTTGCCCGGCGCCTGGTGATCTGCCTGCCACTCGCCGTCGCGACCGTCGTGCTGGCGATGGTCCCTGCCGCGCAGTTCCCTGGCTGGCAATGGGTCAGCCTGGTGTTTGCGGCCCCGGTAGCCACGTGGGGAGCCTGGCCGTTGCATCGCGCCGCGTGGCTTCGCCTGCGTCACGCGGCTGCCAGCATGGACACGCTGGTGAGCCTGGGCGTGACGGCGTCATTCTGCTGGTCTGTCTATGCCCTGTTCTTCGGCGGAGCCGGTCGCATCGGAATGCACATGCCGTTTACGATGACCCTTGGTCAGGCCAGCGGGCAGATGGTGTACCTGGACGCGGCGGCGGGGGTCACGGCCGCGGTACTCACCGGGCGCTATCTTGAGGCGGCCGCGAAGACCCGCTCGGGGAGCGCGATCACGGCATTGGCGAATCTCGCGGTCAGGCAGGTGGCCGTGGTTCGCGCCGGCGGCGAAGTCATGGTTCCGTCGAGTTCGCTGGTCGTCGGCGACACCTTCGTCGTCCGGCCGGGTGAGAGGATCGCCGCGGATGGCGTTGTAGCGGCAGGGATCTCGACCATCGACGCGTCGATGGTCACGGGCGAGTCGGTGCCAGCCGAGGTGGTCAGTGGCGCCCAGGTCACGGGCGGCACGATGAACCTGACCGGCCGGCTCCTGGTCGAAGCTACCCGCGTCGGCGCCGACACCACGCTGGCGCAGATCACGAGACTCGTCAGGGACGCGCTGGCGAGCAAGGCGTCAGCGCAGCGCACGGCCGATAGGGTGGCTGGTCTTTTCGTGCCGTCCGTTTTCGCGATGGCGGTGGTCACGCTGGGCTTCTGGCTGGGAGCCGGCTGGCCGGCCACGAGCGCGTGCAGCGCCGCCGTGGCGGTGCTGGTAGTCGCCTGCCCTTGCGCGCTTGGCCTTGCCACCCCGGCCGCGCTGCTCGCGGCGCTCGGCAGGGGTGCGGAACTCGGCATCCTGGTCAAGAGCGCGCAGACGCTCGAGACGGCCGGGCTCGTCCGCACGCTCGTGCTTGACAAGACGGGGACTTTGACGACCGGCTTGATGTCGGTCGGTGAGATCGCCACAGACGACTGCCAGGAGTCCGAGGCCCTCGCCTTCGCGGGCGCGGCGGAAGAAGGTTCTGCCCACCCCGCTGGCCAGGCGATCGCGATCGAGGCGTCTTCGCGGGCGCCGCTGCTCGAACCGAGCGATTTCATCAGCATCGCAGGCTCGGGCGTTCGCGCCGTGGTTGCTGGCCGCCATGTATTCGCCGGCAGTGCCCGCTTCCTTCGCGAATCTGGCCTGGAGATCCCGGCCGCGCTCAGGCTGGCCGCCAGGTCAGCCGAGCAGGCCGGCCGCACGGCGGTACTCGCAGGGTGGGAGGGGTGCGCGCGGGCCGTGTTCTCTGTCGGCGACGCCCTGCGGCCGGGCTGCGCGGCTGCGATTGCCAGGATTCGCCGCCTCGGCCTTGAGGTCGTCATCCTGACCGGCGACAACGAGGGCGCGGCCCTGGCGGTCGCAGGCCAGCTTGGCGTCCCCGCGACCAACGTCTTCCACGCGATGCGGCCGGAGACCAAGGCCCGGGCGGTCGAAGTGATCAGGCAATCCGGCCGCAAGGTCGCCATGGTGGGAGACGGCGTCAACGACGCGGCCGCCCTGGCCGCCGCCGATCTTGGCCTGGCCATCGGCGCCGGCTCTGACGCCGCGATCGGCGCGAGCGACATCACCCTGATTTCAGGCGAGCCCGGCGCGATCGCGGACGCACTGCTGCTCGCGCGGGCCACGATGCGGACCATACGGCTGAACCTGGCCTGGGCGTTTGGCTATAACGCCGTCGCGATTCCGCTGGCCGCGCTCGGCTACCTGAATCCGTTGCTCGCCGGCCTCGCGATGGCGGCAAGCTCGCTGGTCGTGGTGTCAAGCAGCCTGCTGCTCAGGCGGTTCAGCCCGCGCGGGGCCGCCGCGTGACCACAGCGACGGGTACCAGGCGCGGGATCGTGATCCAGGCCGCGAAGGCCGTCGCGGTTCCTGTCGCCTGCGGTATCACCTTGCTCGCGATGCTAGTGATCTGGGTGATGGCCGGCGGCGGCGCCGGCTAGGTGGCGGTCAACCGGCCGGCGGCTTCATGCGTCTTCCCATCGACGGGAGACAGGAAGCGAGGATCGCGATGAGCAGGTTGACGGTAGTCGTGGCCGCGGTCGCTGTGGCGCTGGTCCCTGGACTGCTGGCAGGAAGCGTGGCGAGAGCGGCTTCGCTGCCCGTCCCCCCGGCGTCGGCGCGGGCGGCGATCTGGGGCAAGGCCGAGGTGCCAGATACAGCCGGGCAGACCCTGGGCGAGCTGGCCGTGAACAACTCGGTATCGTGCGCATCGGCGGGGAATTGCGCCGCTGGCGGGTACTACCTCGACCGCTCCGGCCACTATCAGGCATACGTGGTCAGCCAGGTCAATGGCGTGTGGGGTAAGGAGGTCGAGGTGCCTGGTACCGCCGTGCTCAATGCGGGCGGGAAGGCGGCGGTCGAGTCGGTGTCGTGCTACTCGGCGGGGAACTGCGCCGCGGGCGGGTACTTCCAGAATCACTCGGGAGTCGATCAGGCGTTCGTGGTCAGCGAGGTCAAAGGCACCTGGGGCAAGGCGATCCAGTTGCCGGGCGCCGCGCTCAAAGCCCGGGGGTCCGCCGAGGTCGAGTCGGTGTCGTGCGCACCGGCGGGGTACTGCGCCGCCGGCGGGTTCTATACCAACTCCTCGGGCAATCGGCTGGCGTTCATTGCCAGCAGGGTGACGGGCAGGTGGGCTAAGACGATCCAGGTGCCAGGCGTCCCAGCGGGCGAGGCCGTGGCGGTTACCTCGATGTCGTGCCCTTCCGCCGGGAACTGCGGAGCCGGCGGGTTTTACGATAATTATCTGGCGTTCGTGGTCAGCGAGGTCAACGGCACGTGGCGCAAGGCGATCCAGGTGTCGGGCAGCGCGGTTAGCGGGCCGGACGTTACGGTTACCTCGGTGTCGTGCCCCTCGGCGGGGAACTGCGCCGCGGGCGGGTATAGCTATGACGAGAACGGGAACGTCTACGACGGTTTCGTGGTCAGCCTGGTCAAGGGCACGTGGGGCCAGCCGGTCGAGGTATCAGCCGGCACCGGGGTGTACCGGGTGTCGTGCGCCTCGGCTGGTAACTGCGCCGCCGCCGACGGCCTGATAGTCAGCGAGGTCAACGGCACGTGGGGCGAGCCGGTCCAGATGCGGGTGCCAGGCGCCGCCGATGGCGGTACGGAGTTCTTCCTCGATTCGGTGTCGTGCCCCTCAGCCGGTAACTGTGCCGCTGCCGGCTACTTCACCGATGACATGTACAGATATCAGGCGCTCGTGGTCAGCCAGGTCAAGGGCTCGTGGGGCAAGCCGCTTGAGGTGCCTGGCACCGCCGCGCTCAATGGGGGCGGGTTCGGCGGGGTCAGTTCCTTGTCGTGCCCCTCGGCGGGGAACTGCGGCGCAGGCGGATTCTACGTCGACTACGCCGGTGACCAGCGGGCGTTTGTGGTCAGCCTGGTTAAGGGCGCGTGGAGCCGTGCGATCCAGGTACCCGGCATCGCCGCGCTCTCCGGGCTCGAGCACGCCACGGTCAACGGGGTGTCGTGTTCCTCGGCGGGGAACTGCGGCGCCGGCGGGTACTTCAGCGATAAGGCAGGCACCTTGATGGCGCTCGTGGTCAGCGAGGTCAAGGGCAGATGGGGCCGTGCGGTCCAGGTGCCCGGCACCGCCGCGCTCGGTGCGCGCCTGTACGCCACCGTCACCTCGATCTCGTGCTCCTCTGCGGGGAACTGCGCCGCCGCCGGGTACTACATCGACCGCTCAGGCCGCCGTCAGGCGTTCCTGGTCAGCCAGGTCAAGGGCACCTGGGGCCACGCTGTCGCGGTGCCTGGCACTGCCGCCCTCGGCGCGGGCGGGTACGCCGTGGTGAGTTCGGTGTCGTGTGCCCGCACGGGGTACTGCGTCGCCGGCGGGTACTACGTCGACCACGCCGGCGACTACCTGGCCTTTGCGGCCAGCCGTGTCAACGGCACGTGGGGCAAGGCGGTCCAGGTGCCGGGCACCGCCGCCCTCGGCACGGGGCGGCACGCCCAGGTGACTTCGGTGTCGTGCCCCTCGGCGGGGAACTGCGGCGCAGGCGGATTCTACGTCGACTACGCCGGTGACCAGCGGGCGTTTGTG
>DATJLT010000277.1:0-5453 GCA_035509195.1 Streptosporangiaceae bacterium
AAGCTCCCCCAGCCCCGCCATCAGGCTGTTGAAACCCTCGATCGCACGGGCGGACCTGGCAGCCAGCCCTGGCACGTCGTCTGGTCGCGCGAGAGCGGCCGCGAAACTGATCTTGTCCCGGCTGGCCAGCGCGGCCACGTATTCCTCCGCCCGGTCGCCGATCCCGCGCCGGGGCGTGTTGAGCACCCGCCGCAGCGACACCTCATCGCCGGCGTTCGCGATCAGGCGCAGGTAGGCAAGCAAGTCGCGGACTTCCCTGCGCTCGTAGAACCGGACGCCGCCAACAACCTTGTACGGCAGCCCCGACCGGATGAAGACTTCTTCGAAGACGCGGGACTGCGCGTTCGTCCGGTAGAAGACGGCGACCTCACCGGGCGCCGCCTCGCCGGCGTCAGACAGCCTGTCGACTTCCTCGGCCACAAACGCCGCCTCGTCGTGCTCGCTGTCGGCAACGTACCCGGTGATCGGCGGCCCGTCGCCGGCCTCAGACCAGAGGTTCTTGGGTATCCGGCCCGGATTCCGGGAGACGACGGCGTTAGCTGCGGCCAGGATGTTCTGTGTCGAGCGGTAGTTCTGCTCGAGGAGGATCACCCGCGCGCCGGCGAAGTCCCGCTCGAACTCCTCGATGTTCCTGATCGTGGCCCCGCGGAAGGCGTAGATCGACTGGTCGGCGTCGCCGACCACGACCAGCTCGGCCGGGGACTCACCGCCCGACCCGGCGAGCTCACGGACCAGGACGTACTGCGCGTGGTTGGTGTCCTGGTACTCGTCGACCAGAACGTGGCGGAACCTGTCCTGATACTCGGCCGCCAGGTCAGGAAAGGCCTGGAGCAGGTTGACGGTCACCATGATCAGGTCATCGAAGTCCATCGCGCCCGCCGCGACCAGCCGCCGCTGGTACTCCGCGTACGCCTCACCGAGGGCCTTCTCGCGGTACCCGCTGGCGCGCGCCAGCACCGTTTCGTAGTCAATCAGCTCGTTCTTCAGGTTCGAGACCTGGTTGATCATCCCTTTCGGCGGGAAAAACTTCGTGTCCAGGTCGAGCTCACGGCAGACCATGGCCATCAGCCGCTGGGAGTCGGCCTGGTCATAGATGGAGAAGCTCGACGGGTAGCCGAATCGCCTGGCCTCCCGGCGCAGGATCCGCACGCACGCCGAGTGAAAGGTCATCAGCCACATCGCCCGTGCCCGCGCGCCGGTTAGCGAAGCCGCTCTGGCAGCCATCTCCCCGGCTGCCTTGTTCGTGAACGTAATGGCGAGGATTTGGCTCGGTGCCACGTCGCGCTCGGCCAGCAGGTAGGCAATCCTGTGGGTGAGCACCCGGGTCTTGCCCGAACCCGCGCCGGCCACGATCAGCAGGGGGCTGCCCTCATGCAGGACGGCAGCACGCTGCTGCGGGTTCAGCCCGTCCAGCAGGGAGTCGACAACCAACGCGGTCACGTGCCTAAGCCTAGGCGGAACCGCCGACAGCCGCGCGGACCCGCGCTGGCCCGATCGGCAGCCGTTCACGAATCAGCGCCGCCAGCGCGCGGTTACCAGCGCAGCGGGCACGATCTCGACCGGGAACGGGGTAGCCGCGGCGAACCGTTGCTCGCCGGCTGCGCGGCCGGCTTCGGAGTATGTGTCCCTCGTCAGGGCGTATGCGATCAGCGATGGCTGGTCAGGGTCCGGCACCACGATCCAGTAGGCCGGAATGCCGAATTGGGCATAAATAGTCTTCTTTCGGCCACGGTCGTAGGACGCCGTACTCGGCGACGCGATCTCGACGACCAGCTCGGGCGGGCGGGTCACGTTCTTGTCAGCGACGCCGATGGACGCGGATCTGACCACGACCAGGTCGGGAATGCGGTACTGGATCTCGCTCATCTCGACGCCGGGACCGGGCAGCACCTCGAACTCCGGCGGGCAGGCGGCTTCCAGCAGGACTTCGAGCCGGTGCAGGACGCGCTGGTGAATGGTCACGGGGGCCGGCGTCACGACGAGGACCCCGTCATCCAGCTCGTAACGGCAGCCGTCGTCGGGCGTGAGATCCAGGTCGGCCACCGTCAGCGGCCGATCGGCTGGCAGTACGAACTGCGGGGCACTCATGACACTCATGGTCTCTCCGTTCCGTCATGGTCGCCACCTTGCCTCCTGCCGCTGACAATCCGGGCGGCCCCAACATGCGGAAGGCCCGCGCCAGGTCGTCCTGGCGCGGGCCTCCGAGCGGGTCTGCTAGTAGTTGTCAGGGACGAGAGTGGGCGTCGAACGGGTCAGCGTCTCCTTGCGGAAGAAGGCCGGGTGGACGATCCGCATGTAGATGAAGACGAGCAGCCCGACGACCCAGGACAGGAAGACGATCACGAACACTCCGCCGATCACCCAGTGCAGCCCGGGCACCGTGAAGCTGGTGTAGGACGCTTCATTGGCGCTGTTCATGTCCCAGTCAAGCCAGAGGCTCCAGCCGCCGAGGAACCAGAGCATCAGGCCGCCGAGCACCGGCAAGATGCCCTGCATCCACAGGTTGCGGGCGCTGGAGAACAGGCTGCGCCGGTAATACCAGGCACAAGCGAAACCCGTCAGGCCGTAGTAGGTGGCGATGAACACGCCACAGCTCGTCACCGCGTCGGCGATCACCTGACCGCCAGACATGTAATTGAACGCCGCGTACAGCACGATAGAGATGCCGCCCATGACCAGCGTCGAAACCGTGGGCGTCAGGTGCTTGCGATGCATCTTGGCGAAGGACGGCGGCAGCGCCTGGTACGTCGCCATCGACAGCGTCGTCCGGGCGGTCGGCAGGATCGTCGTCTGCGTCGAGGCGGCTGCCGAGGACAGCACCATCAGAAGCAGCAGCCGGTAGAAGACGTTGCCGACGGCGCCGGCCCCGAAGACCGCGTGCCCGAGGACGGACAGTACGTCGCTGGAGTTGTTCGCGTTGGCCAGCCCGATGCCCTTGGTTCCGATCCCGGCGAACGACTGCGCGCCAAAGATCGCGATGCCGTACGTGACCACCAGGATGATGGTGGAGAGGATCGCCGACCGGCCGGGCGTCCTGGTGGCGTCCTTGGTCTCCTCGTTCACCGAGAGGGCGGTGTCCCAGCCCCAGTAGATGAACACCATGAGGATCAGCCCGGCGGCAAAGGCGCTGAAGGACAAGCCTGAGAAGCTGAGCCAGGACCAAGACGGCTGGATTGACTCCGCCGGGTGATGGCCGGTACCGACCCGGACCAGCGCGACCACCGAAAGCACGATCAGCATGGTGATCTCGATGCTCAGCAGGGCCTTCTGGAAGTTGGCCGAGACCTCGATGCCGCGGTAGCAGATATAGGTCATGACGACGATCCAGAGGACCCCGGTGAGCAGCACCCACCCGCTGGCGGGATTCTGGCCGATGCCCTTGGCGTTGAACAGCAGGAAGATGTACTGGCCGGCTACCTGGGCCAGGCTCGCCATGACCAGGATGTCGGCCGCCACGATGGCCCAGCCGCCCGCCCATCCGGTCTTCGGGCCGAACGCCCGGGTGGCCCAGGTGAACGTGGTGCCGCAGTCCGGGTCGGATTTGTTGAGCTCGCTATAGCCAATCGAAGTCAAGATCATCGGCACGAACGCCAGTATCGCAACGAGAGGCGATTTGAGGCCCACGGCCAGGACAACGAAACCCAGCGTGGCGGCCAGGCTGTAGGCGGGCGCAACGGAAGCCGTCGCGATAACCGTGCTTGAGATCAGGCCCAGAGCGCCGGACTTCAGGCCTTTGTCCCTGAATTCCTCGACGGGCTGCAGTTCAGAGGCTGTGGTGGCCATAAACCAGATCATCCCTCCCAAAGCGCCCGAACTAGATCAGCTCGGCCGAAGTTAACGGCAACGCCTGGCCACTGAGAGTAGCCGTATGTTAAGCGTATGCGTTTGAACTTGCCACGGTTCTAGCATGCTTCGTGCTGGGAGGCAACGGTTTCAGTTGTATCGTGTGCAAATCGCGACTGGTACCGTCGCCACGACCGTGGACTACGCAGCTAGGATCACTGCATGCGCATACTGCTCGTCGGAGCCGGCGGAGTCGGCACCGCTTTTGCCCGGATCGCCGCCCGCCGCCCGTTCGCTGAGCTTGTCATTGCCGACTACGACCTGGCAAGGGCACAGCACGCCGCTGCTGCCAAGGACGGCTACACGGCAGTTCAGCTCGACGCACGGGACGAGGCAACGACTGCGGCGCTGCTCACCGAGCGCCACTGCGACGTGCTGATGAACGCGACCGACCCGCGCTTCGTCATGCCCCTGTTCCGCGCCGCGCTGGCGGCCAAGGTGCACTACCTGGACATGGCGATGTCGCTGTCGCACCCCGACCCGGCGCAGCCGTACGCCAAGACCGGCGTCAAGCTCGGCGACGAGCAGTTCGCCATGTCGGCGCAGTGGGAGGAGGCAGGCAAACTTGCCCTCGCCGGGATCGGGGTCGAGCCCGGCCTGTCGGACGTGTTCGCCAGGTACGCGGCCGACGAGCTCTTCAGCGAGATAGCCGAGCTCGGGGTCAGGGACGGGGCGAACCTGGCGGTGGCCGGCTACGACTTCGCGCCTACCTTCTCCATCTGGACGACCATCGAGGAATGCCTGAACCCGCCGGTGATCTGGGAGGCGGACCGGGGCTGGTTCACGACGCCGCCGTTCAGCGAGCCAGAGACCTTCAACTTCCCGGCCGGCATCGGCCCGGTCGAGTGCGTGAACGTGGAGCACGAGGAAGTCCTGCTGATGCCCCGCTGGGTCAAGGCGAAGCGGGTCACGTTCAAGTACGGACTCGGCGATGAATTCATCGGCGTGCTTCAGACCCTGCACAAGCTCGGGCTTGACAGGACCGATCCGGTCAGCGTCGGCGGCGCTCAGGTCTCGCCTCGCGACGTCGTCGCCGCCTGCCTGCCTGACCCCGCCACGCTTGGCGACAAGATGACCGGTCTCACCTGCGCCGGCACCTGGGTCACCGGCACTGGAAAGGACGGAGCGCCGCGCGAGGTGTACCTCTACCACGTGGCCGACAATGCGCAGACAATGGCCGAATACGGCTCGCAGGCGGTGGTCTGGCAGACCGCTGTGAATCCTGTCATCGCGCTCGAGCTCATGGACTCCGGCGCCTGGTCGGGCGCCGGCGTGCTTGGCCCCGAAGCACTGCCGCCACGGCCGTTCCTTGACCTGCTGACCGAGTACGGCTCACCGTGGGCGTGCGAGGAACGCACGCCGGCAGGCGGCTGACCACGCGAGAAGATAAAGCCCATTCGTAACCGGAACGGAGTCAACCGTGGCTTATGACCTCCAGAATTTTGTCGGTGGGCAATGGACAGACTTGTCCTTTGACAATCGGGCCGACTTGATTGACCCGAGCACTGGCGAGGTATTCGCGACCGCCCCGGTCTCCGGCGAGGCTGAAGTGGACGCCGCGGTCGCCTCTGCCGCTGAGGCCTTCCCTGGGTGGCGCGACTCGACGCCGG
>DATJLT010000278.1:0-2003 GCA_035509195.1 Streptosporangiaceae bacterium
CGCGAGCGGGTACAGGGCCCGGCGGGCGGGCCTGACATGGACGAACCAGATGGACAGGACGACCGCCAGCGCGTTGCCGATCGCGAACCCGGTCAGCGCCTGCAGGACCGTCGGCACCGTGTTGTCGCCGATCGTCGCAGCGTTGTCCCAGAACGTCCGGGCGATCAGCGTCGGTGACGGGATGAAGTAGGGCTTCAGCCCGAAGATCGCGACGGCTGCCTGCCAGATGCACAGCACGACCAGGATGACGCCGACCGGCAGCAGCCACTTGCCCAGGGCAGAGCCGCGGCCCAGCCGGGGGCGCTGCTCGGCCCGTGCCCCCTCGGCGGCCTCGCTGCTGACGGGCGGCTGTTCAACGGACGAGGACTTCACGCAGCCGCCTCCTCAGCCGGAGGAACTCCGGCATCACCCGCATGGCCCCGGTCCTCGGCCGGGGCAGGTCCACTTCGATGCTTTCGACGACTGTTCCCGGACTCGCGCTCATGACATGAACCGTGTCGGAGAGATACACCGCCTCTTCGATGTTGTGCGTGACGAACAGGACCGAGTTCTGCTGCTCCTGCCAGATCCGCAGCAGCTCATCGTTGAGGATCTCCCGCTGGAACTCGTCAAGCGCGGAGAACGGCTCGTCCATCAGCAGGATCGACGGCTCGATGGCCAGCGCCCGCGCGATCGCCACCCGCTGGCGCATTCCGCCGGACAGCTGGGCTGGGCGCAGCCGCTCGCGCCCGTCGAGGCCGACCAGGGCGAGCAGTTCGAGCGAGCGGGCGCGCCGCTCGGCCGCCGGCTGACCGACCAGCTCGGCCAGGAGTTCCACGTTGTCCTGCACGCTCCGCCACGGAAGCAGCGCGGGATCCTGGAACACGAAGCCGAACCGGTGCGCCTTCTGCGCTGCGGCCGGCGAGCCGCCCTCGACCCGCACCGTGCCGGTGGTCGGATCGAGGATGCCGGACACGAGGCGGAGCAGGGTGGACTTGCCGCAGCCGGACGGGCCGATCAGGCTGACGAAGCTGCCCTTTCGCAGGCTGAAGGTGACGCCGTCGAGCGCCTGGACCGGCGGCCGTGTGCCATACCGCAGGCCCGCATCCTGCACTTCGACGATCAACTCGGGGTCCATTCTCGCTGGCGACGGCATCGGTCAGCTGGGGGTGACCTTCGCTGCGCGCTGCAGGATCTCGAGGGTCAGGCTCTCGCCCACGGTGACCGGCTTCTTCAGCGAGTGCGCCGCCTCCGCGGTCGTGATGGCCTTGCCCCATACGCTCGGCTCGATCCACAGCAGGCCGTTGGCCCTGGTTGCCGCCGACGTAAGCATCGGGATCTGGGCTTGCATCTGCAGCTTCTGCTGGGTCGCGTTCTGGCCGGACGGGTAGTCGTCTAGTGTCACCGCGACCGCCTCGGCGGGATGGGCGATCGAGTAAGCCCAGGCCTCCTGCGACGCCTTGATGAACCTGGCTAGCATGTCCGGGCTCGACTTGATGGTGTCGTTCGTCGCGATGAGATTGTCCCCGTACCCGGGCAGGCCGATGTCGGAGAACGAGTAGCACCTGGTGCCGATGCCCTGCATCTTGAGCGCGATCGGCTCGTTGAACGCGTACGCGGTGTACGCGTCGATCTTGCCGAGCACCAGTGGTGTCGGGTCGTCGCCGACGACCTGCAGATTCACCTTGTCGGCCGGCACGCCGTTGCTCTGCAGGATGCCGAGCACCTGCTGACGCGCATCGTCCTGCATGCCGATGGTCTTGCCCTCGAGATCCTTCACGTTGAAGATGTCGGACTTCGCGAGCACCATCAGGCACCCGGGGTTGGCCTGGAATGTCGCGCCGAAGCATTTGTAGGGCACGCCCTGGGAAATGCCGATCAGCACGTCGCTGGTTTCCGACACGAAGCCGATCTGCGCGCCGCCGTTCGCCACCACGGTCCGGGGGTCGGTCGTCGCGCCGGCCGCGATGATGTTGACGTCCAGCCCGTACTTCGCGTAGTAGCCCTTCTTCGCCGCGATGTAA
>DATJLT010000279.1:0-4731 GCA_035509195.1 Streptosporangiaceae bacterium
TGCTCGATGCCGCGCTCACCGAACTTGAGGCGGCCGTTACCGGCCTTGACCTCGCTCTCGGTTCCGAGGCCGCGGCCGGCCAGGCAGGCGATGCGGGCAGCGCGGAAAGGAATCTGCTCCAGGCGATCTTCCAGCAGGTACCGGTCGCGATGTTCCTGCTCGAGCGCGACGGTACGGTCAGGCGTGCCAATTCGGCCGCGGCCGGGCTGATCGGCGCGGCACCTGGCTACGCGACCGGCCGGATGTTCGGCTCCCTCGCCGACCCGGCGGGAAGGGCGGCGCTGAAGTCGCAGCTAGCCGCCGTCGGCCGGACAGGCGAACAGCAGACCCTGACCTGCGGCCTGCTCGGCTCCGACGGCGTGAGTGCTTGCCAGCTCACGATCAGGACCGTGCGCGTGCGCGGTGACGACGACCGGCTGCTGATCGTCGCGGTACCGCTGCGCGATGACCTGGCGGCCGCGCCGAAGGAGCAGGCGAGCGAAGAAGAGGACGTCGTCGTCAGGGCCATGACCAGGCGGCTCGACGCGGTCACCGCGATCAACCGCCTTCTGCTCGAGAACACGGCCTCAAGCGAAGCCCAGACTTTGCAGCGATTCTGCCGTCTGCTCGCTGACACGATGGCCGGGTGGGTGATCGTCGATGTGCTCGACGATGGGCAGTTGCGCAGGCACTCGGTGGCCGGACCGGAAACCGAGGATTCCGCCAGCCGCGCACAGGCGCTCCTGGCGGCCGAGCCTTCGCCAGAGTCCCTGGCCGTTCAGGTCGCCTCGTCGCGAAGCCCGGTCTTGCTCGCGCACCCTGAGGACGACAGGGCGATCGGAGTCAGCGAGTCAGGGGTGCCGTTGCTGCTGCTTCTCGGCGGCACGGGGGTGGTCTGCGTGCCTGCCGCGGCGGGCGGGATGTGCGTTGGCACGGTGACCGTGGTCAGGGGCGCCGCGGCGGGGATGTTCGGTCTGGCCGACGTCGGCCTCATCGAGGATGTGAGCGAGCAACTGGCCAGGACGATCGCGGTGCAGCGCAGCATGCGCCGGCGCACCGAGATGGCCGAGGCGCTGCAGGGCAGCTTGCTGCCGCGCGAGCCCAGGCCGATCCCCGGAGTGGAGATCGCGGCCGCGCATCTCCCGCCCACAGTGGGCCGCGCGGTTGGCGGCGACTTCTACGACATTTACCCGACTCCAGAAGGCTGGGGCGTCGCGATCGGCGACGTCGTGGGCAAGGGCCAGGACGCGGCAGCGGTGACGGCAGCGGCCAGGCACGCGATCCGGGTGCTCGGGCACTGGAGCGCCGACCCCGTTCACGTCCTGATGCGCGTCAACGAGATCATGCTTGCCGAGGGCTTCGGCGGCCGGTTCGTCACCGCTGGTGCCGCGCACCTGAGCTGGCAGGACAGCAAGCTGCACGTGGTTCTCGGCAGCGCGGGCCATCCTGGCCCGATCCTGGTGATGGGCGACGGCCGTGCCCAGCTCATCGAGGGCGGCGGCGTGCCGCTGGGCATTTTTCCCGACGGCGAAGCTGACGTGAAGGAACTCGACCTCAGTCCAGGTGATGTGCTCTTCTTCTGTACGGACGGGCTGACCGGCGCCCGGAGTCCTGACACTGGCTACTTTGGCGACCAGCTAGCCGATACGCTGGCCGGCCTGGCAGGCCGGAGCCCGGCCGACATCATCGGCAGCCTGCAGCGCGGCCTGGCCGACTTCGCCGACGGCGTGCTGCTCGATGACGTCACCATGCTGGCGCTGCGGGTCGGCGAACCCCCGCCTCCTGGCTAGCTGTCCAGGTACTCCTCGACGGTTTCCTCGTCACCTGACTCCTTCTCGAGCTCGGCCTTGATGTCGTCCTTGCTCGCCACCAGGTTCGCCGGATCGCCCGTCATGGCGCTGGCCGGATTCAGCCGGATATAGGGCGGGTAACGCCGTTCGTCGACCTCGGTGATCGTCCCGCCTGGCCCCGGGCGCTGCCGCACGATGCGGCTGCGCACGGCCGCGTAGCGGCTGCCGGGAATCAGCATCCCCGCGAGCCCTGTCGCTATGACGACCCAGCCGATGACCTGGATGTTGAGCCAGGACGGGTGACCGTTGACCGCGAAGGCGAGTATGGCTCCTAAAGCGATGAGGGTCAGTCCTGTCGCGGTTCTCATCGGGCACCGAGATCCTGGTCGTCCCCGGCGAGCATCCGGTCGCGCAGGAAGCCGAGTGCGTGCGAGAGAAGCCGGGAAACATGCATCTGCGAGATGCCGAGCTCATTGCCGATCTCGCTTTGGGTCATGTTGCCGTAGAAGCGCATGAGCAGCAGGTTCTGCTCTCTTTCCGGCAGCTCACCTAGATGTGCCCAGACGGCGTCCATCTCCAGCGTGTTCTCGATCCGCGGGTCCTCCCAGCCGAGCATGTCGGCGAGCGTTCCGCCGTCGCTGGCCTCTGACGACAGCGGGGCATCGAGCGAGGAAGCCTGGAAGGCCAGGTCAGCCCGCTGGGCATCGAGCAGGTCAGCCGCGCTGATCCCCAGGTGCGAGGCCAGTTCAGCGTCGGCGGGCATCCGGCAAAGCTGCTGGGCAAGCTCGGTCCTTGCCTTGCGGATCTCGAGCCTGAGTTCCTGCGCTGACCTGCGCACGTGGACCTGCCAGCGCTTGTCGCGGAAGTGCCGCTTGATTTCACCGCTCACGCAGGGCTGGGCGTAGGCGGCGAGGCTTCCGCCGATGTCGGGGTCGAAGTTGTTGATCGCCTTGAGCAGGCCGACGTAGCCAACCTGCATCAGCTCCTCGACCGGCTCGGGGCTCTCCCTGTACCGGAGCACGCAGGACCTGACCAGCGACTGATAGCGCGTGACCAGGATCTCGCATGCCTCTTCACGTGACCGGCTGCCGAGCGGCTGAGTATGAACAAGCGCCAGCAGTTCGGCGTCAGTGCGTTCTGGACTATCGGCAACGTCGTCCGGCGCCTGCCGGGTGATTGTCGCTGTTGTCATGTTTCGTCGCCTCCGTGGGGGTCAGCCGTTGGTATGCCCGCACTGAGAGGTCTAAACATGGGGCCGCGAACTGGCGCGGTGGGAGTATCGGAACATGGTCAAGGATCCTGGCGAGCGGCTCGGCACGTACCGCGCCAAGCGCGACTTCGCGAAGACACCGGAGCCGGCGGGCCGGGGCGGCCAGGCGGGCCAGGCGGGCCAGGCGCCCGGCGAAGCAGATGAGCACGTGCAGCTCAGGTTCGTCGTGCAGCGGCACAGGGCCAGGCGACTGCATTACGACCTGCGCTTTGAGATGGCCGGGGTGCTCGCGAGCTGGGCAGTTCCTAAGGGTCCTACGCTTGACCCGGCCGTGAAGCGGCTGGCCGTGCACGTCGAGGATCACCCGATCGAGTACCTGGACTTCGAGGGCGTGATCCCGCACGGCGAGTACGGCGGCGGCGACGTGATCGTCTGGGACATCGGCACCTGGCAGCCGCATCCTGACGAGGACCCGGTCGCTTCGGTCGCGGCAGGGCAGTTGCACGCCGAAATCTCCGGCACCAAGCTGCGCGGTACGTTCGTGCTGGTTAAAAGCCACAGCCGGGCGGCCTCGCGAGAGGAGCAGGAACAGTGGCTGCTGCTGAAGAAAGACGACGAGTTCGCCGTCAAGGGCTGGAATCCAGAGGACTATCCGAGGTCCGCGATCAGCGGCCGTACCAACGACGAGGTCAAGGCCGATCCTGACCGGCTCTGGCGATCTGACTTGCCCGCCGATCAGGCGCTTGTCGTGCTGCGTTCGGTTGAGCCCGTGGTGCCGGCCAGCGAGGACGAACTGGCCGCGCTGGCCGGCCTCGGCAAAGACGGGCGCTGGGACGTGTTCGGGCGGTCGCTCAAGCTCACCAACCTGGACAAGGACCTGTTTCCCTGCCGTGAAGGCGAGCCGCCGGTGACGAAACGCGAGTTCGTCAGCTACGCGGCGAGGATCGCGCCGACCGTGCTGCCCTACCTGCGCGGGCGGCCGCTCAACATGCACAGGTTTCCTGGCGGCGCGACCGAGCCCGGCTTCTGGAACAAGCAACTGCCTGACTACGTGCCTGACTGGCTGCCACGCTGGCATAACCCGAACGCCGGGCAGGACAGGTCGACGACGTACCTGATGGTCGACGAGCCGGCGGCGCTGGTCTGGGCGGCAAATTACGGCGCGCTCGAATGGCACGCCTGGACGTCGCTTGGCAGCGATCCGGAACATCCGACCTACGCGCTGATCGACATCGACCCGGGGCAGGCGACGTCATGGGACGATATCCTGACCCTGGCCAGGCTGCACCGCACCGCCCTTGATCACGTGGGCGTGCGGGCCCAGCCCAAGGTCACTGGCCGCCGCGGTATCCAGATCTGGATCCCGGTCAGCGACGGGCTCACCTACGAGGACACCAGGACGTGGGTCGAGCAGCTATCCAAGGCGATCGGCGCGGTCGTTCCCGATCTGGTGAGCTGGAAGTGGGACGTGCGGGCAAGGGGCGGCCTGGCCCGCCTCGATTACACGCAGAACGTCTCGAACAAGACGCTCGTCGCGCCCTACAGCCCTCGCCCGGCGCCAGGAGCGCCGGTGTCGGCACCGATCGCGTGGGACGAACTCGACGATCCTGACCTGCGGCCCGACGGGTTCACGATCAGGACCGTGCTCGACCGGGTCGCCGAGCACGGCGACTTGTTCCGTCCAGTTCTCGGTCCGGGGCAGAACCTGCCGCCGCTGCACTGATTTGTGCCACAATTACCCCCGTGGATGCT
>DATJLT010000280.1:0-19093 GCA_035509195.1 Streptosporangiaceae bacterium
CCCGTCACGGCCGGTTTCGCCGAGCTCTGGCTTCGATGGACCACGCTCAGCCGACCTGGTTTGCGCCACGTCCGCCGCAGCCGCAGGAGCCTTCACTTCCAGCGACGGAGCTGGGCGGCTGGCAGAGACATCCTGCTCAGAGGCTGCGGCACGGTCACGCGGGAGGCCAGACGAGCGCTCCGCCTCCGGAGAGGACTGACCACTGGGCGAGGGCGGGACGAACCGTCCGGTCGGGCTTGATTGCGGCGGTGGCGCTGGCCGGGCCGTGCCAGGGCTCGCTGAACTGGGCTCGTCAAGTGACGATCGGTTCCCCGTGCTCTCCGTCGATGCCTTCGGGGCAGCCGTCCCGAGCGATTCCCGGTTTGAACTGCTCGGCGGTGCCGCACCCGTATTACGCGGCCTGTCCGGCCTGGCCTCATCTGCGCGGGCCCGCCCGCTGCTTGACGGCGAAGCCGCCCGCGCCGCAGGCTCAGTCTTTGGCAACTGCGCTGTGCGCGCCGACTCGGTACGGGCGGGCCGATCCTGGCGCGACGGGTCGTCGTCCTTGCCCGGCTCGTCCTTTGATGACGAGTGCCTTGCCTTCTCCGCATCGAGGTGCGCGGGACCTGTCCGATGGCGATCCGCGCGTGCCGAATCCGCTCGGCCGACGTCGGCACCCCCAACGGGAGCACGACCCGCGTCGGTACGGTCAGGTTCGCCACGGCTGGATTCTGCCCGCGACGGACTCAAGTTCAAGGCATCCCGCGTCAAGGGATCGCGTCCCAAGGGATGTGGCCGGGATCGATCGAGCCGTCCAGCGTCCGGCCGCGACTGCTCAGGCCGCAACTGATCAGCGCTGGCATGATCAGCGCGGCCAGGCTCAGCGCGGCCAGACTCAGCGCGGGCATGATCAGCGCGGCCAGGCTCAGCGCGGGCAGGCTCAGAGCGGGCAGGCTCAGCGCGGGCAGGCTCAGAGCGCCGGAAGTCTGGGGGCCTGGTGCTCCTTGGCTCAGGCCGGGAGGGCGGGCGCGGGGCCGTAAGGGGGTCGGGCCTGGCGGTTCTGGCCTGGTCGCGGGAACTGGGCTTGCGCGTCGCGCTTTCTGACTGGCTCTGGGTGCGACTGATGCCCAGAGGATCAGCCAGAATGCTCTTGTCGGCGCGGGCTGCGGATGCGGCAGCGGCGACGGATGCGGCAGCGGGCTCGGCAGTGGCCACCGAAGGTGCGCCTTCTTTGGCCGCGCTCTCCTTGGCGCCATCCTGGCCAGCACTCTTAATCGCACCTGTGCCGGCCGCGACCACGTCTTCTGCGTCGGCCGTGCTGGCAACCTCGTCTGGCACCGCGGTTATGGCCTTCTCAGGTACATCCCCTGGCGCCCCGGCCTTCTCGGTTACGGCCTTCTCGGTTACGGCCTTCTCCGTGCCTGCCTTGCCGTTGCTTGCCTTGACCGGAGCGGCGTGCCCGCCGGCGTGCTGCGCGGCGGCTCGGCGCTTGCCCAGCTTCGGCATGTCGAGGTCGCTCAGCAGACCGAGCTCACCTGACCTCCGGCTGCCGCCAGAACTCGCCGCCGTAGCTGCTGCGCGGCCTCGGCGACCCGTCCGCTCGCCCGCATGTGAAGCGTGGACACGGGGCTGGTCTCCCGATGTGGCTGCCAGCGCGCCAACAGGAACGGGCGCGGCAACCTCAGCTTCTTCCGACCCCGCTACGCCGGCAGAGCCCGCCGGTACACCGGCAGGGGCAGCCGCCTCCGGCTCGGGCACGAGCAGCGGCCTGGCCCCACGGAAGGCCGGCTGGCCTTCGGTAACGCCGAAGATCTCGTGCCGCCAGATAACGACGGCAGCGGCCAGCATCAGCGCTGCGAGGACAGCGACGCCGATCGAGATCGCGACAAGCAACAGGCTGCCAGCGACAACACCTGTCGCCAGCAGCCCTATTGCTATCACCACGACCGACAGGACGATGCCGAATCGGATCACGCGCGGACTCCGCTCGCCTGGTCAGGGGCAGATCGTGCCTTAGCGACGATCGTGCTGAGTGTCGGCCGGGTGGTAACCGCCGTTGTGGACCATCGGGTCTGACATGGCAGCGAACGAGCCAGCGGGGGTGGAGGGCCCGCCGTTCCGCATGTCCATCCGAGCGCCCATGCCGACCGGGATCGCCGGCTGCGGGCCAGTCGCCGCGGTCACGGCGGGGAATACGCCGCTGTCGGCAGCACCCGCCTCAAGATCGCGCAACTGCCCCTCAAGGTACGCCTTCAGGCGGCTGCGGTACTCACGCTCAAAGGCACGCAGGTCGTCAACGCGGCGCTCAAGCTCCTCGCGCGACTGCACAAGCGAGCCCATCGCCTGACGGTGGCGCTCCTGCGCGTCCCGCTCCAGGCTCTCCGCCCTGGCACGAGCGTCGCTAGTGATCTGCTCAGACTGCCTGCGCGCCTTGGTCAGCAAGTCGTCTGCCTCGCGGCGCGCCCGGCTGAGCGTCTCATCCGCCTCGCGACGGGCGTCCGCAATCGCCTGGTCGGCCGTCTGCTGTGCCAAGGCGAGCACGCGAGCCGCGGTGTCCATGTTGTCCTCGGCTGAGGACTTCATCGGAGCCATCGGCATCGGCTCGGGGCGCCGCTCAGGCTCAACCCGCAACGGCTCACTCGCCATGAGGTCAGGACCGTCCATATGTGGCGAATTCAGCGGGCTACCCATCTTCCCGCCCCGGAGAACCTCCGCGAGCTTCGCCCGCAGCTCCTCGTTCTCCTGAATCAGCCGGTCGAGTTCAGCTTCGACCTCGTCCAGGAACGCGTCCACCTCTTCCTCGTCGTAACCGGGCCGGAGCCTGGTCGTGCTGAACTGCTTGTTCCGCACATCCGCGGGCGTCAGTGGCATGTCTATGTCTCCTTGGCGCTTGGATCCCCTAGGCAGGCTACCTGATCACAAGTGATCACAAGTTGCCTACAACCCTGCCTACAA
The DNA here is from genome assembly GCA_035509195.1 of Streptosporangiaceae bacterium. Classification (GTDB taxonomy): domain Bacteria; phylum Actinomycetota; class Actinomycetes; order Streptosporangiales; family Streptosporangiaceae; genus Chersky-822. Next base: position 2,935 of record DATJLT010000280.1, read on the forward strand.
CCACTAGCAACACAATGATCACCAAAAACAACAGCGTGTAGCTGAGGTCTATGGCAACACTACCTAGCTGGAGGGGTCGAATGTAGCGCCTTAGCAATCTCAGTGGGGGATCAGTTGCCGTGAAGACCACCTCGGCGACAGGAACCAGGGGCCCGCCGGGGACCCAGGAGCGGCTGTAGTTCTGGAGAATGTCGATGATCAGGCGGCCGATGAGCAGCACGAGGTACACCGCGAGCAGGTAGTAGAGCACTATGAACACGATGTTCATCGAACCGTCTGCCGCTCGGGGAGTGTTCTCACTTCGGCCTAACTCTGATTGAAGAAGTCTCGTTCCGCGATCCTCGCCTTGTCCTCAGCCGTGACCTCTACGTTGGCCGGGGACAGCAGGAACACCTTATTGGTAACTCGCTCGATGGAGCCGCGGAGCCCGAAGATGAGCCCGGCCGAGAAGTCTACGAGCCGCTTGGCGTCGCTATCGACCATCTCGGTCAGGTTCATGATGACCGGCGTGCCCTCACGGAAGTGCTCTCCGATCGTGCGAGCTTCATTGTAGGTGCGCGGGTGGAGTGTCGTGATCCTGGCCAGGTCGGTCGCCTGGGCGACGGGTTCGGCCGCACGGCGCTCGGTCCTCAGGCGCTCAGACGCGAGCGGGTCAGCGTAACCAGCTCCGTCGCGCGGGTCGGCATGCTCGGCGTACTCGGTGACATAGTCCGAGTAGTCCTCGCCGTCGCTGAACTCGCCGGGGTAGGGATCGTCATAACGATGATCGTCTTCCACCAAGCCCAGATAGACCGCCATCTTGCGCATCGCGCCGGCCATCTCAGTCCTCCGTCACGCCGTGCCATCCCCGTGCTGCATAACCCGTGTTGCATAACCCGTGCTGCATAACCCGTGCTGCATAATCGTGCTGCAATACTTCGAACAGCCAACGTGGGCAGGCCAGCTCACGCCGCATGCTACGCGTCGGACATTACCTGACGAAGGGCCGCCGGCCGCCGAGCAACGCCGTACCGACACGCACATGTGTCGCGCCTTCCGCGATGGCGTCATCCAGATCACCGCTCATGCCCGCGGAAATCATCATCGCGTTCTCGTGTTCGGCCCTGACCGCCTCGGCGACACGGAAGAGCCTGGCGAAGGCTGGCCTGGCCGGCGAACCTAGCGGCGCGACCGCCATGACCCCGCCGAGCACCAGCCCATCGGTGCTGGCGATAAGGCCGGCGAGCGCAGGCACGTCAGCGGGCCTGGCACCACCCCGCCCGCTCTCCTCGGGCGCGTCGCCAGGGGAAGCAGAGGAGCCGACGTCGTCCAGGCTCACCTGCACCAGGCAGGTAATGGGCCGCCCGGCCGCGACCGCGTGCGAGCCGAGCGCACGCACCAGCCTCGGCCGGTCCACCGAGTGGACGACATCGGCGTAACTGACCACGCTCGCGCTCTTGTTCACCTGAAGCTGCCCGACGAAGTGCCAGCGCGCCCGCACTCCAAGCTCCCTGGCCTCCAAGATCTTGGGAGCGGCTTCCCGATCACGGTTCTCACCGAAGTCGCCGACGCCGAGCTCGTAAAGCAACGCCGCGTCGGCGGCGGGAAACGTTTTCGTGATCGCGATCAGCGTGACCTCATCGTCCGGCCGCCCCGCTGCCGCGCAGGCCGCGGCAATCCGCGCCCGCACCTCCGCCAGGTTTCCCGCCAGCTCCCCGCGCCGGTCCGCGTGCATTTACGCTAGCCAGACCAGGCCGGCGAACCGCCCGGTCGTGCCGTCTCGCCGGTAGGAGTAGAACTCGGCCGACTCCACCGTGCATCGCAGGTCGTCAGCGACGACCGCTACCCCGGCGGCGGCGAGTTGCCGGCGCAGTCCTGCCCTGATGTCGATGCCAGGCGTGCCCTTGCTTGTCACGCAGGCTGAGCCTGGCGCGGCGGCCTCGATCTCGTCCCTCAGCTCGCCTGGCACTTCGTAGCAGCGACCGCACACCGAGGGCCCGATCAGCGCGCGCATTCGCGAGGGATCGGCTCCCGCGCCGGCCATCGCCGCGATCAGCGCGGGTACGACCCCGCGTGCCAGCCCTGGCCGCCCCGCATGGGCCGCGCCGGCTACCCGCGCGACCGGGTCCGCCAGAAGGACAGGGGCGCAGTCGGCGACAAGTACCCCGAGCGCGACCCCGCTGACATCGGTAAAGTGCGCGTCGGCTTCGGTACCCGCGGCTGACGGAGACCGCGTTACCTCCGCCCCGTGCACCTGACTTATCCAGGAGACACGAGCAGGTCCGCCATCGAACGCCCCGATGAGGCTTTCCCTGTTGGCCAGCACCGCCGGTTCCTCGTCCCCGACCGACAAGCCCAGGTTCAGCGATCCGTACCGGCCGGAACTCACTCCTCCGGCCCTCGTCGTGAACACCACGCGGACACCTGGACACAACTCGGTCGCAGCGAGATCGGCCGGGCTGACCGAGGTCATTTGAGGAAGTCGGGCACGTCGAGCTCGTCGTCTTCCTCGAACACGACCGACCTGCGCTTGGTGCCAGGTCCCTCGCCGCGACCGGATGAGCCGACTCCGGCCAGGCTCTCGAACTCCGTGCCTGGCGGTCCTGGCTGTGCGGGCAACTCGCTGGCCGCTACCTCACCAGAGAACTCGGGGACGGCAACCGAAGGCGCCGGCGCCGGCGGCTCGTGTACCGGCGGCTCTGGCGCCCTCGGACTGGGGGCGGACACCGCAGGCGCGGACACCGCGGGCGCGGGAGCAGGTGGTGCGGGCGCGGCGGGCGTAAACGGCGGCTCCTTGATCGACGGCAAGTTCACCGGCCGCCACGGCGCACCGAACGCGTCCGAGCCCTGCGACGGCTGGTACGCGCCTGCCGGCCGGCCAGCGGACCGCGCGCGGCCGCCTTGCGTCTCATCGAACCCGGCGGCGATCACCGTGACCCTGACTTCATCGCCGAGCGCGTCATCGATGACCGCGCCGAAGATGATGTTCGCATCGGGCGCGGCCGAGTTCGCGACGAGTTGCGCGGCCTCGTTGATCTCGAACAGCCCGAGATCGGAGCCGCCCTGGATCGACAGCAGCACGCCGTGCGCGCCGTCAATGCTGGCCTCGAGCAGCGGGCTCGAGATCGCCATCTCAGCCGCCGCGACAGCGCGGTCGTCGCCGCGCGAAGACCCGATTCCCATCAGGGCCGAGCCAGCACCAGACATCACCGACTTGACGTCGGCGAAGTCCAGGTTGATCAGGCCGGGAGTCGTGATGAGGTCGGTAATGCCCTGAACACCGGAAAGCAACACCTGATCAGCGGCCTTGAACGCATCGAGCACGCTCACGTTACGGTCGGAGATCGAGAGCAGCCTGTCGTTCGGGATCACGATCAGCGTGTCAACCTCGCTGCGCAGCCGCTCGATCCCGGCGTCGGCCTGCGCGGCCCTGCGCTTGCCCTCGAAACCGAACGGCCTGGTCACGACCCCGATCGTGAGCGCGCCGAGCGAACGCGCGACCTGGGCAACGACGGGTGCTCCCCCGGTGCCCGTGCCGCCGCCTTCTCCCGCGGTGACGAACACCATGTCGGCGCCCTTGAGCACTTCCTCGATCTCTTCGCGGTGATCCTCGGCGGCCTTGTTCCCGACCTCGGGATTGGCGCCCGCGCCAAGGCCGCGGGTGAGCTCACGCCCGACGTCGAGCTTGACGTCGGCGTCGCTCATGAGGAGGGCCTGCGCATCGGTGTTGATCGCGATGAACTCGACGCCCTTGAGGCCCTCTTCGATCATCCGGTTGACGGCATTAACGCCGCCGCCACCAATGCCGACGACCTTGATGACCGCTAGATAGTTCTGCGGTGCTGCCACGGAGGGACCTTCCCGTTCGGTTTGCCGGTCGCCTTAAGCACGCCCCCGCGACCGCACATGTCGTTTCTCCACCTATCAGGTCTCACCCTCAGGTTGAGATTTACAGTTATGTCAAGCTGTCAATTGATAGGGACAGTAGAGTTGCCTGGCATAGGAGGTCAACTAACCTCGCCGTTACCCTCCTAACCTGTTGCAGCAAGTAATTCGCAAACTACGCGCAGGATTCGATTCTCAGCCAGTACCCGCCGACCCTCCCGGCCAGCCCGTCTGGGCCGACTGCGGATCACTGACGTCGTAGTACGTGGCCTTCGTGCGCAAGAGGACCGCCAGTTCCCCTGCCTTCTGCCGCGCCCGCCCCGTGCCGCCCCACACGACCGTGATGCCATGCCGCAGCACCAGGATGACCCGGTCGGACGCCGGCGCTCGCAGCGAAGCTATCCGCTGCCGTAGCCAGCCTGGCAGTTCCCTGACCACGGTGCCAGCCGCATACACCAGGGCACTGCCGCGCAGGCCTGCCGCAGGTTCAGGTACCTTTTTCAGCCAGATAAGCTCCGGGCGGATCCGCGCGATGTGCCTGAGAACAACGCCGTACCTGTCGATCACGTCGTAGCCACGTCCCGATCGCACAGCGAACACGGGCGTACGTCCCACGGTCGTGATGATCACCTTGTCGGGCCAGGAAGTGCGTACCTTCGCCGACTGCACCCAGGTGAGCCGCTCCACTCGCCTGGCCGCGATGCCGGTGTCGATTCGCACGAGCGGCGTGCCCAGCTTGATCCCTGATGCCTTAACCACCCGCGAGGAAGCGACCCGCGCCGTACCCGTCACCTTCACCGAGCGCACCACGAAGAAGTTCGAGCCGAGCAGAGCCCAGGCCACCCCCGCTACCAGGGCCACGACCACGCCAACGAAGAACGCCGTACGCCACGGATCATGCCGCCGTTTCCTGAGCGGCGTGCCTGGCCCGGCTTCCTCACCGCTTCTGGCTGCCGCACCCGCCGTCGGCGGCACGCCCGGTGCCCCGCCGGCGGACGGCGGGGCCGAGCTCACCAAGCAGCACCGCCCTCAGCCGCCGCCCGGTCGCGCAGTGCACCGACGATGAGCGGACCCTGCCTGGTGATGTCCCCTGCCCCCATCGTCAGCACCAGGTCGCCTGGCCGCGCCACGTCAGCGACCAGGCCAGCGAGCGAGCCGGCATCAGGCACGAACACGGCACGCCCGCCGGCCACGGCGCAGGAGATCAGCTCTCCGGTCACGCCGGGCTCAGGGTCCTCGCGGGCCGCGTAGACATCGAGCACGAAGACCTCGTCTGCCGCGCTCAGCGACCTGGCGAACTCCCCGGAGAAGATCCTGGTCCTGCTGAACAGGTGCGGCTGGAACACCGCGATGACCCGACCGCCCGCCGCGATGTCACGGGCGGCGGCGAGGTCGGCGGCCAACTCGGTCGGATGATGGGCATAGCTGTCGAGCACCCGTACCCCGCCTGCCTCGCCCTTGGGCTCCATCCTCCTGGCGGCGCCGCGGTAGCTCGCGAGGCCGGCGGCGACCTCGGCCCGGTCATAGCCGAGCTCGACGGCCAGCGCGAACGCCGCCGTGGCGTTCATCGCGTTGTGCCTTCCCGGCACGCTGAGCACGAGCTCAACCGTGCCCCGCCGGTCCGTGATCTCGATCTCGGACGTCATCCCTGCCGGGGTGACCCTGGTCAGCCGGTAATCAGCGGACGGCGACGAGCCGTAACTGACGACCCGCAGCGGCAGCCCTGTGGCGCTTGCCGCCAGCCGGCGAGCACCAGGGTCGTCAGCGCCGGTGACCAGCAGCCCGTCAGCGCTGATCCGCCGCGCGAACCTGGCAAACGCCAGCTCAATCTCGGCCAGGCTGCCGTAATTGTCCAGGTGATCGGCCTCGATCGAGGTGATGACCGCGGCGTCTGGCGCGAGCATGAGGAACGAGCCATCGCTCTCGTCGGCCTCGGCCACGAAAGCCTTGCCGCTGCCCTCGGCGGCACCTGTCCCTGTTTCAGCAAGCACTCCGCCGATGACGTAGCTCGGGTCGGCGCCGCACCGGCGAAGCGCGGTGGTGATCATCGAGGTCGTCGTCGTCTTGCCGTGCGTACCTGACACCGCGATCGACTGCCTGCCGAGCATCAGCGACGCGAGCGCCGCCGCGCGGTGCAGCACCCTGACGCCGCCCTCCCGCGCCGCGGCCAGCTCAGGATTACCCGGCCTGATCGCCGAGGACACCACCAGCGTGTCGGCCTCGCGGACGTGCGAAGGGCTGTGCCCGACAGACACCTGAGCGCCAAGCCCTGCCAGTTCCTCAAGCTGCGCGGAAGCGGCCGAGTCACAACCGGAGACTGGCACTCCCCGCGCCAGCATGATGCGCGCTATACCGGACATGCCCGCGCCGCCTATCGCCGCGAAATGAACGCGGCCGAGTTCGTCGAGCGGAATCGTCTCGACCGGCGTCACCAGTCCCATCTGCTTACACCTCCCTGGTTACCGGCCACGATGCGAGCCGCGGTGGCGGCTCGCGCTTGCCGCGCCCGCTGACGAAGCCGCATGCGGCGATGCCAGCTCGAAGACGCGCGCGGCCAGCGCACCAGCCGCGTTCGGGTGCCCGACCGAGGCCGCCGCACGGGACATCGAGGCGACCAGGTCGTGGTCGAGCAGGACACGCAGCAGCACGTTGCGCACCCACTCAGGGCTGATCACCGCGTCGTCGACGATGAGCCCGCCGCCGGCTTTCTCGATCGGGATCGCGTTCAGCCGCTGCTCGCCGTTGCCGTGCGGCAGCGGCACGTAGGCGGCAGGCAAGCCGACCGCCGTCAGCTCAGCGCAGGTCATCGCGCCCGCACGGCACAAGGCGAAGTCGGCGGCCGCGTACGCGAGGTCCATGCGGTCCAGGTACTCGATCGCGACGTAAGGCACGTCACCGCCAGGCACGATAAGCCCGGTGCCCGACCTGGGCCCGACGATGTGCAGCACCTGGACACCAGAAGAGAGCAGGATAGGCGCGGACGCGAGCACGGCACGGTTCAGCGAGGCGGCTCCCTGCGAGCCGCCGGTCACCAGCAGCACGGGAAGGTCGGGCCGCAGGCCGAAGTGGACCCGCGCCTTGTCGCTCATCGCCAGCCGGTCAAGCCCGGCGATCTCGCCCCTGATCGGGATGCCGATCAAGGTGGCGTGCGGCAGCCTGGTACCTGGCTGCCCGATGAACACGTTCTTCGTCAGCCGCGCGCCGATCCGGTTGGCGAGGCCGGGTTTCGGGTTGGCCTCATGCACCATGATCTGCACCCGGTGCCGCTTCGCCGCAAGGTAAGCGGGAGTGGACACATACCCGCCGAAGCCGATGACCACGTCGGCCCCTGCCCGGTCGATGATCGACCCGGCCGCCTTGACCGCCGCCAGCATGCGGCTCGGCACGGAAAGCATGGCCTTGCTCGGCTTGCGCGGCAGCGGCACGGGCGGGATCAGCTCAAGCTGGTAGCCGCGGGCAGGCACGACGCGGGTCTCCAGCCCGCGCGCGGTACCCACGCAGACGATCCTGGTCTCGGGGTCGGCTCGCCGCAGCTCGTCGGCGAGCGCAAGGGCAGGCTCGATGTGCCCGCCAGAGCCGCCCCCGGCGATGACCACGCTGCGCACATCACACCTCGTTGTTCTGCCTGGCCTTGACCGGGCGCTTCACTGGCCCCTTCACCGTGCGCTTCACCGCGACGGCGGCGGCATCTGGTTCATGCCTCGCGCAGCAGAGCAGCACTCCGATGGCGGCCATGGTAACGAGCAGCGAGGACAAGCCCTGCGAAATCAGCGGCAAAGGAACCCCCGTGATCGGCAGCAGGATCGTCACCGTGCAGATGTTCACCAGTGCCTGCCCGGCGATCCAGACCGTAATCCCCGCCGCCGCGAGGCGAAGGAAAGGATCGCTCATCCGGCGGGCTACCCGGAGCCCGGCATAGGCGAGGCCGGCGTAAAGGAACACCACGCACAACGTCCCGATCAGGCCGAATTCCTCGCCGAGTATCGAGAAGATGAAGTCGGTGCTGGCATTAGGTACCCAGCCCCACTTCTCCCTGCTGTGCCCGAGGCCGACCCCGAAGAGCTGGCCTGAGCCGAGCGCGGTCTGGCCCTGTATCGCCTGCTGGTTAGGACCGGTGGGCCCGCCGCCCGGGTGCAGGAAGCCGAAGAGCCTGGCGCTCTCATAGCCCTTGACCAGGATCGAGGCGAGCAGCGCGAACCCGATCAGCGCGAGCATGCAGGTGAACAGCCGTCCTGGAGTGCCCACGACCCAGAGCAGCGCCAGCAGGATGACCAGCAGGATGAAGGTCGTGCCCAGGTCATGTTCTGCCTGGACAAGCAGGGCAAGCAGGACCGCGCCTGGAAGCAGCGGCATCAGCAGCCCGCGCCAGTCGTTGAGCTGCCTGAGTTCTTCTTTCCTTGCCAGCAGGTCAGCGCCCCAGATCAGCAACGCGAGCTTGGCGAACTCTGATGGCTGTATCTGGACAGGACCGAGTTCGATCCAGCGCCTGGCGCCGTTGACGTCTTGCCCGATGAAGAGCACGAGCACGAGGCTCGCGATCGCGGCGATCATGAGGGGGTTGGCGAGCGCTCGCAGTACCCGTGGTGACGTGCGGGAAAGCACCCAGATCAGCGGCACGCCGATCACGACGCCGACGAGCTGGTGCAAGAACACGCTGTACGGTGACTGGCCTGCGTAAAGCTGGCTGGCCGAGGAGGTGGACAGCACCATGACCAGGCCGATCGCGGTCAGCAGGCACGTCGTGCCGATGATCAGGTGGTAACAGGCGCGGGGCCGGCCTAGTGCAGGAAGCCAGGGAAGCGAACGCCCGCGCGGTTCGCTGGCCGCCGGCGCGGTCAACCCGGCACCGCCAGGTGCCTGACGGCCTCAGCGAACGCGTCACCGCGCGCCGGGTAGTCGCGGAACATGTCGAAGGACTGCGCTGCCGGGGCGAGCAGCACCGTATCGCCAGGCGCGGCCAGCTCAGCCGCCGCCTTGACCACAAGCTCCATGGTTCCAGTGTCAGTGCCGCCGACCTCAACGACAGGGACATCAGGGGCGTGTCGGCCAAGCGCTGCCGCGATCTTTGCCCGATCGGCACCAAGCAGTACCACACCACGCAGCCGGGACGCCGCCGCGCCGATCAGGTCATCGAGGTCATCCTCGGCCCCCCTGAGCAGCCCGCCAGCCACCCACACCACCGGCGAGTAGGCCGCCAGCGACGCGGCGGCGGCGTGCGGGTTCGTGGCCTTGGAATCGTCTACGTAATCGACGCCGGCAACGGTGCCGACCAGCGTGATCCGGTGCGGCTCAGGCTTGAAGCGGCGCAGGCCCTCGCCGATCGCGGCGGCCGGGGCGCCATACGACCTGGCCAGCGCGGCGGCGGCGAGCGCGTCCGCGATGTTATGCGGCGCCGCGGGCTGACCCGACCAGGAAAGGTCAGTCACGGCTGCCAGCCGCTCTTCAACAGCGAAAGCACGATCGACCATAAAGCCGCCAGCGACTCCGAACTCGCCTTCGTAAGGCTCGCCCAGACGAAACATGACGACCCGTCCTGGCTGGTCTGCCTGCGCGGTGAGCTTGGCCGACACCTGGTCGTCCGCGTTGCCGATCACGGTGGCACCTGGCACGAAGATCTTCGCCTTGTCGGCCGCGTAGGCAGCGAAGCTGCCGTGCCAGTCCAGGTGATGGGAGGCGACGTTGAGCAGGGCAGCGGCCTGCGGCGCGACCGTGGGGCTCCAGTGGAGCTGGAAGCTGGACAACTCGACGGCGACAACCTCGTAAGGGTCGGGCTCGGCGACCACGTCGACGAGCGAGGTACCCACGTTGCCTGCCGCGATGCTGTGGTAACCGGCCGCCTTGAGCATCAGCGCGAGCATCCGCACGGTCGTGGTCTTGCCGTTGGTGCCGGTCACTGCCAGCCAGGGCTGCCTGCCGCCGCCAGGCAGCTCAGGGCGCAGCCTCCAGGCCAGCTCGACATCTCCGATCACGTCGATGCCCGAGTCCGCCGCTGCCTTGAGCAAGTGGGCGGTCGGCGGCCAGCCGGGCGACGTCACGACCAGCCCGGTGCCTATTGGCAGGCTCTCCGTTGCCTTTTCGCCAAGGCGAACGGAAATCCCCGCGCTTTCCAGATCAGCGGCGAGCGCGCGGCTCGCGTCACCAGCGCGCGAGTCCACCGCGGTCACGCGGGCGCCGAGCCGCGCCAGCGCTCGTGCGGCAGGCGGTCCAGAGACCCCGAGGCCGGCCACGCAGACGGATAGGCCTCTGAGCGAGTCCCTGAACCCTACGTCGGCAGCCACTGGAGCCACTCGATGTAGAACACGCAAAGGCCAAGCGCGACGAAAATGCCTGAGATAAGCCAGAACCTGACCACTATCGTGGTCTCCGCCCAGCCCATCAGCTCGAAGTGATGCTGAAGCGGCGCCATGCGGAAAACCCGTTTGCCGGTCAGCTTGAAGGAGCCGACCTGGATCATCACCGAGAGCGTGATCAGCACGAACAGGCCGCCGAGCATGAGCAGGAGCAGTTGCGTTTGCGTGCAGACCGCGAGTCCGGCGAGAGCGCCGCCGAGAGCGAGCGAGCCGGTGTCGCCCATGAAGATCTTGGCGGGCGGCGCGTTGTACCAGAGGAAGCCGAGGCAGGCGCCGAGCATGGCGGCGGCGAACACGCCGATGTCCTGCGGGTCCCTGACCAGGTAGCAGTTCCTGGCCAGCTCGACCGTGCAGTCGTTGCGTATCTGCCAGTTCGCGATGATCACGTAACCGGCGAGCACGAGGATTGCCGCACCGGAGGCCAGGCCGTCCAGGCCGTCGGTCAGGTTCACGCCATTGGACCAGCCGCCGATCATGATCACGATCCAGATCACGAAAGGGAGCACGCCGAGCACCGGACCGAAGTCGCGGACGAAAGACAACTGCGGGTCGGCGGGGGTCAGCCCGTAAGCGTCGGGAAAGTGCAGTACCTCGACAGCGAAGATCGCGCCGATCACTGACTGCCCGGCCAGCTTGGCGCCGCTGCGCAGGCCCAGGCTCGTCTGCCGGTAAATCTTAATGAAGTCGTCCACGAAGCCGACGAGGCCAAGTCCCACGGTCAGTCCGAGTACCAGGAGGCCTGAGGCGGTCATCGGCTGCCTGGTCACCAGGTCGGCGACGACATAGCCGACCGCGGCCGCGATCACGAAGACCATGCCGCCCATGGTCGGGGTGCCCCGCTTGGTCAGGTGGGCCGCCGGTCCCTCTTCCCTGATGAGCTGGCCGTAGCCGTGGCGGCGGAAGATATTGATGGCCAGCGGCGTCCCGAACAGCGACAGGATCAGCGATACCGCGCCGGCCACGATAATCGTCTTCACGGGGAGTTCTCCTGCGCCGTAAGCGCCAGGGCCACAGTTTGCAGCCCGGCGGCCCTTGATGCCTTGACGAGCACCACGTCACCTGGTCTCAGCCGGTCCGTCAGCGCCGCGACGGCCGCGTTGTCGTCGGGGACGGCGACCAGTTCGCCGCCGAAGCCAGGCTCGGCCTTAGCGCCGGCCAGGATCGGTGCCGCTTCTTCGCCGACCGCGATGATCCCTGCCAGCCCGGTCCGCGCAGCGGTAATACCAGCCTTCTGATGAAATTCTGCCGACCGGCTGCCGAGTTCTGCCATCCGGCCAAGCACAGCATAGGCACGCCGGCCGGCCGCAATAACCTGTAGCGACTCAAGTGCCGCCGTCATGGCCTCCGGGCTTGAGTTGTAGGCATCGTTGATGACAATGACGCCGTCAGGCCGCTCGGTTATCTCCATCCGCCATTTGCTGAGCGCAACCGCGCGTGACAGCCCTTCTGCGATGGCCTCGATGCTCATTCCCAGCTCGGCGGCGAGGCCGGCTGCGGCCAGTGCGTTGCTGACGTTATGGGCGCCTGCCAGCCTGAGCTTGACCGGGGCTTGTCCTGCGGCGGTCACCAGCGTGAATCGCGGCCGGCTTAGCCGGTCAAGCTCCACGTCCGCCGCCCTGATGTCGGCGGACGCCGACTGACCGAACGTGACGACGCGGGCTAGCGTGCGGCTCGCCATCGCTGCCACGAGCGGGTCGTCGGCGTTGAGCAGCGCTGCACCGTCGGCCGGCAGCGCCTGCGGCAGCTCCGATTTCGCAGCGGCGATCTGCTCCTGGCTGCCGAACTCTCCCGCGTGAGCGTTGCCGACGCAGAGCACGGCGCCGAGCTTAGGCGGCGCGACCTCGCACAGTGCGGCGATGTGCCCGGGGCCGCGGGCCGCGAGCTCGGCGATCAGGTACCTGGTGCCGGCATCGGCACGCAAGATCGTCAGGGGATGCCCGATCTCGTTGTTGAAGGAGTTCTCCGGCCAGATCGTCGGGCCCAGGCTCGAAATGAGCTGGGCGGCGAGATCTTTGGTCGTGGTCTTGCCCGCAGAGCCGGTGATGCCCGCGATCACCAGGTCAGGCAGCCGGCCGATGAGCGCTCGCGCGAGCCTGGCCATCGCTTCTGGCACGTCGCTGACGACCACGGCGGGGACACCGACCTGACGGGTGGCGAGCACGAGGGCGGCGCCGGCCTCGGTTGCCTGCCGCGCGAAGTCATGGCCGTCGGCGCGCTCGCCTGGCAGGGCCGCGAACAGCGCGCCAGGAACGGCCTGCCGTGAGTCGATGACCGCCGGGCCCGACACGAGCTTCGACGGGTCTTCTACGCTGTCGAGGTTTCCGCCGGTGATGCGCGCGACCTCACCGATCGTGAAAGGGATCACGACTCCCCCTTCAGTACGTCAGCGGCGACCTCGCGGTCGTCGAAGGGGATCACCTGGCCGCCGATGTACTGGCCGCGCTCATGTCCCTTTCCGGCGATCAGGATCACGTCGCCCTTGGCCGCTCCGGTGATGGCAAGCTTGATCGCCGCGGCCCTGTCCGGCTCGATGATGACGTGCGCGCGGTCGCCATGAGGTACGGTCAGCGCGCCGCTTAGCATCTCTCCGAGGATCGCCAGCGGGTCTTCCGATCTCGGGTTGTCGCTGGTCAGGATCGCCACGTCGGCCAGCCGCGCGGCCGCCTCCCCCATCAGCGGGCGCTTGGCCTTGTCACGGTCACCGCCGCAGCCGAGCACGATGCGCAGGTTGCCGGCGGTGACGGGGCGGAGCGCACCGAGCACTGCCTCGACCGCTCCTGGCTTGTGCGAGTAGTCGACGAGGACCGTGAGGTCCTGCGCGGACTCGACCCGCTCCAGCCTTCCAGGAACTCCAGGGCAGGCCGCGACGCCCGCCACGGCGGCGCTCAGGCCGATGCCGGTCTCGACGAGGGCGACGATCGCGCCGAGCGCGTTCATCACGTTGAAGGGACCTGCCAGCGCGGTCGAAGCGTCGGCCTCCACCCCGCCGGGCCCGACGACCTGGAACGAGGAGCCGTCCGCACCGCAGCGCACGTCGACGGCCCGCCAGTCGGCGTCACGGCGGCCGAGCGCGGAGAACGTCGTGACCGGGATCTGGGACCTGGCGACCAGCTTGCGGCCCCAGTCGTCGTCCAGGTTGACCACGCCAGATCGGGCGTACTTCGGCGTGAACAGCTCGGCCTTGGCGGCGAAATAACTGTCCATGTCCTCGTGGAAGTCCAGGTGATCCTGAGACAGGTTGGTGAAGACCGCGACCTCGTATGAGGTGCCCGCGACCCGCCCAAGCGCGAGTGCGTGGCTTGACACTTCCATCGCGGCGGCGGTTACCCGCCGCTCGGCCATCACGGCGAGCAGCGCCTGAAGCTCGGTGGCCTCTGGCGTCGTGAGCTTGCTCGGCTCTGCGACGTTGCCGACCCTGGTTTCCACGCCGCCGATCAGCCCGGTGAGGTGCCCGGCCTGGCGCAGGCCAGACTCGATCAGGTAGGTGCTCGTGGTCTTGCCGCTTGTCCCTGTCACGCCGATGAGCAGCAGCCGGCCAGAGGGGTTCCCGTAGACCCAGGAACTCACCTCGCCCAGCCGTGCGCGGGGGTCGGTGACCACGAAGACCGGGAGGCCGCTGTGGACCGCGCGTTCCCTTCCCGCCTGATCGGTGAGGACCGCGACCGCGCCGGCGGCCGCGGCCTGCTCGCAGAACTCCGCGCCGTGATGCTTGCTGCCAGGCAGCGCCGCGTAGAGGTCCCCTGGCCGCACCGCCGACGAGTCGTGCGTGATGCCGGTGAGCCCGCGAAGCGCGGGAGTATCTTCGCCGCTGCCGTCCGGCCGCCTGAGCCCGAGCAGCGCCGCTAGCCCGGTGAGCGATCGCACCGGGACATGCTGAGGGCGTAGAGGCGCTGGCACGGGCCGAGATTACCCCTCTTGAGCGGTGGTGAGCGGTACGTACGGCACATGGCCGCCGTTCGGCGGGATCTTCATCGTGGCCAGCGCGAACTTCATGACCGCGTTGAACACGGGGCCGGCCACGGAAATGCCGAAGTAGCTGCCCTTGCGCGGGTCTTGGACGTTGACGGCAACGACCAGGTTGTTCCTGGTCGGCGCGGGGGCGATGCCGATGAAGCTCGCGCCGTAAACGTTGCCTGGCTCCTGCGAGGTCCCCGATTTGGCTGCCACGGTGTAACCGTTGATCATGCCCCACGGCTCCCCGGCACGGTTGTAGGCCGGGGACACCTGGTCGAGAGCGTCGATGAGTTGCGCCGCGGTCTTCGCGGGAATCACTCTCCTCTTGACCGGGGGCCTGGCCGGTATGTACTTGCCTGAACTCGTCGTGTGTCCTTCGACGAGCCGCGGTGCGACGGCGACGCCGCCGTTCGCGATCGTCGCGTACACCTCGGCCATCTGAATGGCGGTCACGCCGACGCTCTGTCCGAACGAGATCTGGTACCGCTCGTTGCGGTAGGGACCGGTCCATTTCTTCACCGGCGGAAGCAGGCCAGCGCTTTCGCCTGGCAGGTTGAGGCCCGTATAGGAGCCGATGCCGAACTTGAGGAATTCGCTGTACTGCTCTTGCGGGGTCACGTGCTGCGCGACCTGGATCATGCCGTCGTTCAGCGAATGGGCGATGATTCCCGCGATCGTGTACCGCTGCGTGGGGTGATACTCGGCGTCGTGGTACCAGGCGCCGTGCCAGAAGATACGGTCAGGCACCAGGTAACTGGTACGCGGCGTCTCCCCCGCGTACTGGAACGCGGTCGCGGCAGTGATCACCTTGGCGGTGCTTCCCGGTGCGAAGACTTCGGAAACCGGCAGGTCAGCGGTCTGCGCCAGGTTGGCGATCGGATCATTGGGATTAAAGGTCGGGTACTGGGCCAAGGCGAGGATCCGGCCGGTGCGCGGCTGGATGACGATGACCGAGCAGTTCCTGGCCTTCGTCGCCTTGACCTCGAGCGCGCATTCCCGCTGCGCTTCCCATTGGATGTCGGCCTGAATGGTCAGCCGCAGATCGCCCGCAGGCACGACCTTCTTGACCACGGTCTGAGTGTTAGGAACCAGGCCGTCAGGGCCGATCTCCTCTTCCTCACGGCCGTTCTGGCCGGAAAGCAGCGAGTTGTACTCCTCCTCAAGGCCGGCCTCGCCCTTCATCGCGTCGTCATCCTGATTGGTATTCACGAAGCCGAGCAGGCCGGCCGCGAGGTCGCCGCCAGGGTAAGCCCTGGTGTAAACGGGGTTGAGGATGAGGCCCGGGTTGCTGAGCTTGCCGATCGCGTTGGCCACGGTCAGGTTGACCGACTGCTTGAGCACCACGTTCAGTGGCGAGGTCGGATGCCTGAGCAGGCGCAGGATCACCGCGCGCTTCATCCGCAGTGGCCCGGCCAGTTCCTTCGCCGTCTCTGCGAGCGTGATGCCGTAATCCTCGATCAGCGGCGGGTCGGCGGCGACCTGGTCGGTCTGCACGGTCATCGCGAGCACGGTGCCGTCGCTGCTGGTGATCTCGCCTCGCAGGCTGGGCATCGGGATCGTCTGCACGTTCTGTTCCTCGCTGAGCGTGCGGAAACGAGCGCCGTCCACGCCCTGGAACTCGATCAGCCTGACGACGATCGCCAGGACGACGACGCCGACCACGACGAGGGCCGCGTTAAGCCGGCGGTGCGGATGCGACCGCCGCAAAGTCTTGAGGCGCCTGGGTGCCTGCCTGGCCGGCTGCGCAGCTTGCGGTCTTCGTTGCGGTCCGCGTGGCGGTCCTGCCCAGGCCCCGGCCCTCGGCGGCGGCTTTACCTTAGCCGCGCCCGAGGTGCCAGGTCTGGCTGACTGGCTCGGTGGCCTGGGGCGCGCTCCCGCGGCAGGCGGGCGGGTTCCCTGCGAACGGGAGGCAGGCGGGCGGGTTCCCTGCGGACGGGCGGCGGGCGGGCGGGTGCCCGCCTGGCGCGGCCTGCTTCCCTGCGGAGTGCCGG
>DATJLT010000281.1:0-2657 GCA_035509195.1 Streptosporangiaceae bacterium
ACCGCGGCGAACGCCTCAGGCAGCAGGTCATCGAGTGATGCGCCGTCGCCGTAACGTTCCTTGAAGTCCGTGGTCAGGGCGCGCAGTTCCGCGTCGCTCAGACTCTCGTACTCCTCTTCGATGGAGTTAACCTGCGCGACAATGCGCTGCAGCTTCCGCAGGATCTTGCCCTCGCCAGCGCGCAGGACCTTGTCAATGATTGCTGGCACGTCTTGTCGGCTCCTCGCGGATCGGTTGAGCTGGCCGCTGGCCAGTACGACTCTTCGCCTGCCATGGTAGGCGAGATAGCGGCCAATGCCGAGCGGACGGACTATGCCAGGGGCTGTCCTGCGCTCGCCAGGCCCATCCGAATAACATGATCCCGAAGACAAGGTCAGCAGGACAAGGTCTGCAGGACTGTACGCAGGAGGAGCACCGCCATGGCACACCAAGTGGACCCCGCCACCATGGGGGGAACGGCATCGGGCGGTGCCACCGCGCACGGCCAGGTTCTCACCGCCGAGGCCAGCCAGGGGGAAGGCGCCGTCGCGACCGCGAATGTCGCCCAGCTAGGCCCTTATCCGCCATTCCACGGCAGGACGATTTCCTGGATCGCGGTCTCGGTCGTGATGGTGGGCTTCGTCATCGGCGGGCTGGCCCTGGTTCTCGGGCACCACGGTCTGATCTGGTGGCTCTTCTGGACCGGCGCGGGCGTAGCGGTCGTCGGCCTGCTCATGTCGCTGGTCACCAACACGTTCGAAGACTGGTATTAAGCCGACTGTCAGACCCTCCCGCTACGCTGCCAGGCGTGGCCACGCTGACGCTCACCCCCGATGAGGCCAGGCTCATTACCCTGCGTGCCCAAGGGATGATCGGAGCGCGCGCCCGCACTGGCGGGGTTCCAGTTATGCTGCGCCGCATCGGTGCCGTGCAACTCGACACGATCAGCGTCCTGGCCAGGTCGCATGAGCTCGTCGCTTACGCCAGGCTCGGCCCTGTCGGCCGGGCCGCGGTCGAGCGGGCGTACTGGCATCCGCGCGTGGCCAAGACCTTCGAGTACTGGTCGCACGCCGCTTGCGTGCTTCCGTCAGAGGAGTGGCCCTACTACTCGTTCCGGCGCCGCGCGTTCGTGGCCAGGGGGAAGCGCTGGCACGAAAACCACCCTGGCGTGGCAGCGGAGGTTCTGGCGCGACTGCGGGCAGACGGGCCGCTCACCGCGACCCAACTCGGGGGCGCCAAGCGGGGCGGCCCGTGGTGGGACTGGTCGGATACCAAGATCGCCGTGGAATGGCTGCTCGACACGGGCGAGGCGATCTGCGTGCGGCGGATCGGCTGGCGCCGGGTCTACGACCTGCCCGAACGTGTGCTCCCCGCCGAACTGCTCAAGGCCGACCCGACCGACGCCGAGTGCCTGATCCATCTGGCCGGCGTCGCCGGCCGCGCACTCGGCGTCGCGACCAAGGCCGACCTGACCGACTACCAGCGCGTCAGCAACTTCGGCACGGGCAGGAACGTCGCGGGCATCTCCGCGGACGAGGCCGCTGACGCGGCCGGGCTTGTCCCTGTCGAGATCAGGGGCGCCGCGGCCGTGCGGGCCTGGGCCGACCCTGACGCGCTCGCCAGCGTGTCTGGCCGGCATCGCGTGACGCTCCTGTCGCCGTTCGACTCGCTGATCTGGGACAGGAGGCGAACGCTGCGGATGTTCGGCTTCGAGCACAGCCTCGAGGCCTATGTCCCGCGCGAGAAGCGAGTGCACGGCTATTTCACGATGCCGCTGCTCGCCGGCGGGCGCCTGCTCGGCCGGGTCGACCCGGCCAGGGAAGGCCGCACGCTGATCGCCAGGCAGCTCACGCTCGACACGGCCAGGGCCGCCGAGCCAATGGCCCGCGCCCTCGTCGAGGCGGCCGCCTGGGTCGACTGCGACAACGTCCGCCTGGAGCGGGTCAGCCCCGCCGCCCTCCGCCCTCGCCTGGAATCGGCCCTGGCCACGGAACTGGCCTAGCCCGCCGCTCGGCGGGCCCAGGCGGGCGGGGCGGGGCAGGGCTCAGCTCACCTCACCTCAGCTCAGCTCAGCTCAGCTCAGCTCGATGATTTTCTCGCGGACGGCGACCATTACCGCTTCCATGCGAGAGTGAATCTGGAGTTTCTCCAGGATGTTTCTTACGTGGTTTTTGACCGTATTGTCGGAGATGAACAGTTCTTTGGCGATGTCCCGGTTGTTCATTCCGCGCGCGACTAGCTTCAGTACTTGCATCTCCCTGTCGGTGAGCTTGGGAGCGGGCACTTGCTGCGGCGGTTCTTCCGCCTCGCGCTTGGCCAGGGTGGCGAACTCGGTGAGGAGCTTGCCTGCCATGGAAGGACTGATCAGTGATTGCCCGCCATGGACCGAGCGGACGGCCTCGGCGAGGTCATCGAGCGGTATGTCCTTGAGCAGGTAACCGCTCGCCCCGGCCCTGATGGCCTCGAAGAGGTCCTCCTCCTCGTCGCTCATCGTCAAGATGATGATCTTGGCGCTGGGGACCGCGGCCTTGATCGCGCGGCAGGCCTCGATGCCGCTGCTTCTCGGCATCTTCACGTCCATGAGGACCACGTCGGGAACGAACTCGCTTGCCTTGTCGATCGCCTCTGCGCCGTCGCCTGCCTGACCGACGACCTCGATGTCTGGCTCGGTGACAAGC
>DATJLT010000282.1:0-6017 GCA_035509195.1 Streptosporangiaceae bacterium
GCCGTCACGAGGTAGGAAATCGGCGGCTTCACGAACCACCCGAGAAGCCCGCGCTCGGGCACGAAAGCCAGCGGGCCGCTCCACTCCGAGGGCCACGAGCCGAAGATGGCCACGGTAGCCAGGCCGGCGACAACGAACACCCAGCGCAGCACACCCCGGTGGTCGGCCGCGAGCCCGGCGAGCATCGCGAGCACCGGAATGATCCAGACCCAGTGATGGTCCCAGCTAATCGGCGAAACGAGCAGCGTGGTGATGCCGATCAGCACCCAGCTCGGGACGGTCTTGCCCGCCCGGCTGAGCAGCGCGCCGCCTGCTACGCCGCCGACCGCGACCGCGATCGCTAGCGGCAGCCACACCGGCTGGGCCGCGTTACCGCTCCCCGCGTGCCTGGCCAGCATGCCGAGCAGGGACTGATTCACCAGCGAGTTCACGCCGCCAGTACGGCCGGGCCTCATGAAGTACCCGGTCAGCCAGTACGATTCAGATGGCCCTGGCATGACGATGAACCCGGTAAGTACCGTCGCCGCGAACGCGCCGGTCGCCACGATCGCCTGCCTGAACTTTCCCGCGGCGAACAGATAGGGGATGAACAGCAAGGGAACCAGCTTGATGCCGGCCGCGATGCCGATGCCCGCGCCCTTCCATGAACGCCTGTCGTCCCTGGTCAGGTCCCAGACCACGAGCAGCAGGAGCAGCGGCTCGATCTGCCCGAGGAACATTGCCTTGGTCACCGGCTCGAGCCACAGCGAAACGGCTGATACGGCCAGTGCCAGCGCGGCCCGGCCGATCCCGCGTCTGCCCATCGCGCCCAGCGTCAGCCATACAGTGACCGGAATCGACGCCAGGCTGGCAATGGTCATCAGCCAGCGCAGGAACGCCCAGTTGAGGAACGAGCAGCCAGCGAACACGAGGCCGGCGAACGGCGTGTAGGTGAACTTCACCGTCGAGGAAAGCTGCCATACGTACAGGTAAGAAGGAAGCTGCCTGGTGACCAGGCCAGCGTCGTTGTAGACGTTGAGGTCAAACCAGTTGAGCAGCTGACCGGGATGAACGACCGCGTCGTCCAGGTACGCGATCAGCGCAGCCGCGAAGAAGAGCGCGGCCACGACAAGGCTGGCGAAGCCGAGTGCCCGGTGCCATGGCAACGACCGGTGCTGTAGCTGACCAGGGACGCCAGTCAGTTCCGCCTCAACCTGCAAAGGGGAAGTCCTCCGGTGTTCGGGGGTAACTACTACTTAGGGTAATCGCTACTTCACTTTAAGTATTGTATTTGACTGGGAAACAAGTTCCCCAATCACCGGGGCTCCGGGAATTTCCCCCGCTACGAGCAGGCCACCTGACGTCTGCGCGTCGGCGAGCAACAGCAGCTCCTCGTCAGACAGGCAGGAAAAATCCGAGTACGGCGCGACCCAGGCCAGATTACGCCGGCTGCCGCCCGGTATGTGACCGTTCTGCGCCGCTTTCCTGGCCCCGTCGATGAAAGGCACCGCCTTGTGGTCGATGACCGCGGTGACGCCGCTGGCCCGCGCGAGCTTGAACGCGTGGCCGAGCAGCCCGAACCCCGTCACGTCCGTCGCGCATCGTGCGCCGGCCGCTATGGCCGCCCGGCTGGCTGCGGCGTTCAGCGCGGTCATTACCTCGATCGCCTCAGGAAAGATTTCGCCGGTGGCCTTGTGCCACGCGTTGAGCACGCCCGTGCCGAGCGGCTTGGTCAGGCTGAGCGGTACGCCGGGCTCGCCCGCGTCGATGCGCAGCAGATGCGCGGGATCGGCGAGCCCGGTCACCGCCATGCCGTACTTCGGTTCCGGATCATCGATACTGTGCCCGCCCGCGACGTGGCACCCTGCCTCAGCCGCGATCTCGAGCCCGCCGGCCAGCACCTCAGCGGCCAGGTCAGCGCTGAGCTTGTCCCTTGGCCAGCCAAGCAGGTTCAGCGCCACGAGCGGCTCGCCGCCGACCGCATAGACGTCGGACAGCGCGTTCGCCGCCGCGATCCGGCCGAACGTCCGCGCGTCGTCGACGACGGGCGTGAAGAAGTCCGCGGTGGCGACGACCGCCCGTCCTTCGCCGATCAGGATCACGGCCGCGTCATCCCCGTGCTCCACGCCGATCAGCAAGTCAGGGGAGCGCTGTTCAGGGATCAGCCGTGCGACCGCCTCCTCGAGCTCGCCGGGCGGGATCTTGCACGCACAGCCACCGCCATGCGCGTACTGAGTAAGCCTGACCTTCATTGCTGAACCATATCCAGGCAGGCTTGCGTGCACAGCGAAGGCATGGTGGCATTACCCCAAACACATGGAGGGGCACCCAAGTGACCGGATCAGTCACCGAAGAACGCGCATCGATAGAAGCCGAGGTCAGCGGCCGCACGCTCTGTGACGTACTGGCGGCCACGGCGGCGGAGTACGGCGATCTCCCTGCCTACTCAGATCGGGAAGGCGCCGACCCCTGGCAGACGATTTCCTGGCGCGAGTTCAGCGAGGCCGTGCAGAAGCTGGCCGCCGGCCTGGTGCAACTCGGGCTGCGGCCAGGGGAGCGGGTCGCCATGATGCTGCCGAACCGCCTGGAGCACCTGCTCGCGGATCAGGCCATCGTCCACGCGGGCGGGGTTCCCGTCACGTTCTACGCCACGCTGGCCTCCGACCAGATCAAGTACGTCGCCGGGGACTGCGACGTTCGGATAGCGGTGATCGACGGCGAAGGCGAACTCGCGAGATGGCAGCCGCTGCTCGACGAACTGCCAGGCCTCAAGAAGGTCATCGTCAGGGACCCCGCGGCCTGCCCGCCGGGTGACAGGTTCCTGAGCTGGACCGCGTTCACGGAACTGAGCGAGGCAGCCGCCGCAGGCGACGCCGCCGCCGAGGTGATCAACCGGGTCGGCGCGATAACACCGTCCGACCCCGTCACCCTCCTGTACACCTCTGGCACGACGGGGAACCCCAAGGGCGTGATCATCACCCACCGCGGCGTGCTTTACGAGTGCGTGACCGCGACCAGGTCAGGCAGCGCTACCAAGAACACGCGCTGGGTTTCCTACCTGCCGCTGGCGCACATCGCTGAGCGGATGTTCTCCGTCTACCTGGCCGTGTTCAACGCCGGGCACACGTACTTCTGCCACAACGCGACCACAGACCTGATCAAGACCGTCGGCGAGGTCAAGCCCACCGCGTTCTTCGGCGTGCCAAGAGTGTGGGAGAAGATCCAGGCAGGCATCCAGGCCCTGCTCACCGCCGAGCAAGACGAGTCGAGGAAGGCCGCGGTCGCCGCGGCGATGGACACGGGCCGCCGCTACGTCGAGAGCCGGCAGTACGGCCGCACCACCTCAAGCGAGCTAGCCGCCGAGTTCGCGGCCGCGGAGGCTGGCGTCCTCAACCTCATCAAGAGCCTGCTCGGTCTCGGCGAGGCGACGGTCGTGGTCAGCGCCGCCGCACCACTGCCGCCAGAGGTCGGTTCGTTCTTCGCCGGTCTCGGCATGGCCATGCTCGACGTTTACGGCATGACGGAAACGACTGGCGCCTTCACCACGAACACGCCGTCTGAGTTCAAGCTGGGCACGGTCGGCCGCGCCGTCGGCGGCATCGAGGTGATGATCGCCGACGATGGCGAGATCCTGGCCAGGGGCCCGCTTAACACCCCCGGCTACTGGAACCTGCCCGCCCAGACCTCTGAGCTTCTCGACGAAGACGGCTGGCTGCACACTGGCGACATCGGCTCGGTAGATGAAGACGGTTTCGTTTCCGTCCTCGACCGCAAGAAGGAACTGATCATTACCTCGGGCGGGGAGAACATCTCTCCGGCCGCTGTCGAGAACGTCCTGGTCGCGCACCCCCTCATCGGGCAGGCGCTCGCCTTCGGCGACCGGCGCAGGTACGTGGTGGCCCTGCTGACCCTCGACGGCGAGGTAGCTCCGGCCTGGGCTAAGACGCGCGGCATCGAGGCGACCTCACTGGCAGAACTCGCCGACAACGCCGAAGTGCTCGCCACCGTCACCGCGGCGGTCGACGAGGCCAACGAGCACCTGGCCCGCGTGCAGCAGATCAAGCGCTGGCGGCTGCTCCCGGTCGAATGGACGGCCGAGAGCGAGGAACTCACGCCGACCTTCAAGCTCAAGCGCCGCATCATCCACCGCAAGTACGCCGACATCATCGACGCCCTCTACGAGGAGTCCGCCGACTAGGCTCTGCCGACTAGATAGGGTCGGGGGCGGAGGCGTCTGGGCACCTGGTGGTCCCCCCGGTCTTCAAAACCGGCGGACGGCGCGCAGCGTCGTCGGCGGGTTCGATTCCCGTCCGCCTCCGCCACCAGCGCAAACTCCGTTCTGCCCGCTAGGCAGGACGCGAGCTTCATGATCATCTTGGCTGGTGCTGGCACATTGCTGGCACGGCAGGTCATCATGCTGCCTCCGTCCTGGCCTTGCGCGGTACGAACGCGGCGATCGCGACCGCCGCAGCCTCAGCTAGCTCATCGGCTACCACCGCGTACACGTCCATCGTGAAGGCCGAGGTCGAGTGGCCGAGAATGTCGGAAACGATCTTGACCGGCTGGCCCGCCGCGATGAGCATCGTCGCCGCCCCGTGACGCAGGTCGTGGAAGCGCACAGGCGGCAGCGCTGCCCGCGCGATCAGCACTTCCATGTGCTCGCTGACGTGACCAGCCCGCAGTGCAGAGCCATCCTCGCGAGTGAACACGCGCCCGCTGTCCTGCCAGGCGTCACCCCACTCCAGCCGCTCGAATAGCTGCCGCTCCTGCCACGCCTTGAGCACGCCGACAGTCTGGGCGTCGATCTTGATGATGCGATCGGAATCCTCGGACTTAACGTCGCCCCGCACATGCAGGCGGCACGCCTTGATGTCGAGGTCGGACCATTCCAGCCTCGCCAGTTCGCTGCGCCGCAGGCCCCAGTAAGCGGCGAGGTGGTACAGCGGGTACAGCCGGTCGCTCTCTATCGCGTCGAGGAATGCGCCGCACTGCTCAGGCGTCCACACCATGACGGCAGCAGGCCGCTTGCCGTCTTTACGCCAGCGCTCGACGCGCGGTTCGGTCCAGAGCAATGGCTTTGTCTTGCGGACCTTGGCCCCTACGCCCTTCGCCGGGTTGACCGGCAGTGCCTTGCACTGGTTCAGAGCCGTCACGAGAGGGGCAGTCACGCGCCTGATGCGGGTCTCCGAAAGCGGCGCGGTCCTG
This sequence comes from Streptosporangiaceae bacterium, assembly GCA_035509195.1. Lineage (GTDB taxonomy): Bacteria > Actinomycetota > Actinomycetes > Streptosporangiales > Streptosporangiaceae > Chersky-822. Next base: position 5,185 of record DATJLT010000282.1, read on the forward strand.
ACTCGCGTACCGGGCAGGCGGGGCAGCGTGGCTCGGGCCGCCGCGAGCCTGCGGGTCAGTTCAGAGCGGTCGTCTTGCTCGGCCGGGGTGTTCAGCTTCCGCATCGCGGCGTGAACATCACGTATGTGCGACTCGCGCAGGTCAGCCAGCCGCATATGACCGAGCGCGGGCTTCCAGTACAGGTCGAACGCTTCCCGGTAGGACTCGATGGTCCGGGGCTTCAGTTCGGATTCGCGCCAGCCCATCCAGCGGTCCAGGTAGTCGGCCAGCCGCGTGTTCCGGTCTGAGGTATGCGTTCCCGCTCGTACCTCGCCCAGCGCCTCAGTCAGGGCGTCCTTGGCAGCTTTCTCGGTCGTGAACGGGCCGAGCCGTGGCTGGCGTCGCTTGCCGTCTGCGTCGGCTGGCGCTTCGTACCGGACGAACCAGCCGCCGTGACCCTTCTTTCCGAGGTCGGGGCACCTGCCGCCCAGCAGCTTGCCGGGCCTGCGCTTGCCGTCCGGCCCTGTCCTGGCTGGCTCCCGGCAGTTGCAGGCCCTATAGGGCTTTGTCATCGTGATCTTCTCCTTGATTCGTGATCATGACCGGCTGGCAGGGTCGGCCAGCCAGCGTTCAACTTCGTCAAGATCGCGGAAATGCGCTAGCTCACGTCGGCCGCGCCAGATATGCCATCCGTAGTCAAGCCCGAGCGAGTCACGCTGGCGGCTCTTGATGACTCGGAGCCCCTGGCGCTCAGCGGCACGCCTCGCTCGGTTCTCCCGCGCCTTGTCTATCATGCGAATAGCGTACCAGAAGCGTTCTGATAGCGTACTGAAAGCGTACTGAAGCGACGGTTT
>DATJLT010000283.1:0-30725 GCA_035509195.1 Streptosporangiaceae bacterium
GCGGGTGCCCCGGCGCGCAACCGGATGGGGGGTTTGCCTGGTTACGGGTGGGGTGGGTGGCCCGTGCCGCGGGCCTTGTGGCTGGCGGCCAGCGGCACGGGTGCGGTACCACCGCGCTAGTTACTCGCAGTGCTCGTGGTAGTCGTACCAGCTATCGCCGCTGTTGAAGGCGGAGCCCGCGTATGCCATCGTGTCGCCGATGGTCGGGCTGATCATGACGTCGTCGTCGTGGGGCCAGCTTGCCAGGCCAGAGAAGGTGGAGTCATTGACCGAGGCTTCGGCGTCCTCGACTTCGAAGGTGCCGAACCTGATGAGGTAAACGCCGTTCTCGACGCCGCCGTACGGGTCCTCGGCGATGAATTCGGCGGTCGAGCCGTCGAACGGAGAGAACGTCACGAAGTTCACGCCCCAGTAGGAGCCCGTGTATTCGTTCTCGACGTAGATGTTGTAGCCCTTGGATGAGGCGCGGTAAATGTTGACATACATTTCGCCGCCGACCGTCGCCGTCACAGGAAGGTGCACGAAGTCGTTGGTTGAGCCGCTGATCAGCTCATACCAGGCCTGGTGATTGGCCAGTCCCGACGAGAGCTGGCCTTCACCGTACTGAGTGCCGGCCTGGACCAGGGTCCCGGTGTTCGCGCCGCCGAGGCCGGCCCAGGTGCTTTCCATCTGATAGTCGGCGGGGCATTCCGCCTCGGTGATGCTTGGCTCTAGCCAGGCGCCGTAGACGTTGGTGTACGTTTCGCTCGTCGCCATGTTCCCGGCCCAGATCGGGTTGTCGTAGACCGTGACCGAGGGAAGCTGCCCGGTCTTCGGCCGGGCTGGATGAGTGAAGATAAGGCGGTCAGGCACCTTGGCTGGGTGAGCCTTGCTGACCGCGGCGAGCCAGGTGCGCAGCGCCCGGCCGCTGGCCGGCCGTGGCGGGAAGCCGTATTCCTTCAGCTTGGCCGCTGAGGCCCTGGCCGGCTTGAAGCCCGCAGGGGGGACGACGCTGTGAACCTTCATCCCGCCCACGTTGTAGACGTATTCGGTGCCGCCGCCCCGCAAGGAGTGCTTGGCGGTCATGGGCGCGATGTGCGTGGCGCACGTAGCCCGTGTCCCCAGGCAGTGTCCTGCGTGAGCGTGGGCGGCCCTGACGCTCCCTGACGCCGAACTGGCAGGTGCGACGAGGGCGAGACCTAAGAAGCCAGCGGACAGTACCGCTGAGATAACCATGAACCGGCTATTGCGTAGGTTGCGTAACATCGTTGGTCATCCAGCCTTTCCGAGTAGGAATGTTCCGGGTTTAGCCCTATATATCATCGCAGATTATTTCCCCGAGCGTGGCATGATGGCTGCGCAAGGCGATCTGCTAACGTTTCAGCCACTACCGGTCGTAGTAGATAGGGAGCTGATACTGAGTGAACTCGCGATCGGCCGCCATCTTGCTGACCGGGACCATGCTGCTGGCCGTCGCGATGCTGTCCGCCGGCTGCGGAGGTTCTCAGGTCTCGTCAGCCGCCGGCGGCGGGCACCATGGGCCCGCTGTGGTCGTGCGGGTGCGTGATGTCAGCCGGTACGGGAAGGTCCTGATGGACAGCAGCGGCTACGCGCTTTATATCTTCCAGCCCGATGATCAGAAACATGTCACGTGCACTGGGCTGTGCGCGGCGACCTGGCCGCCGCTCAAGGTCAAGCCGGGTGCCTCGATCGTGGCCGGGCCAGGGGTACGGCAATCGCTGCTCGGCTCGGACCCCGATCCGGCTGGCGGGCGGGTCGTCACCTACGGCGGCTGGCCCCTGTACGCCTACGACGGCGACGTGTCCATGGGCCAGGTCACCGGGCAGGGGGTCGACCTCAACGGCGGCGAGTGGTTCTTGATGCGGCCGTCGGGCAAGCCCTTGATCTTCAATCCGATCGCATGAAAGGCCACGGGCTGCCACGACGGTCACTGCTGGCCGCCGGGGGCGGCCTGGTCGCGGGCGGCGCCGCCGGGGCCGGTCTGACCGCCGCGTTCTCCGTGAAAGGCCAGGCGAGTGGCCAGCCTGCCTGGGTCGCCGATGAGGCGCAGCCCTCGCCAGGTGAGGACCTGATGAGCGAGCACGGGCTCCTGATCAGGATCCTGCTCATTTACCGCAAGCTGAGCGCGGACCACGCGGCGGGCCGTCCCGTCCCCGCGGAGCAGGCGCAAGACGCGGCCGTGATCATTCACGACTTCGTCGAGAACTTCCACGAGGAACTCGAGGAAGCGTACGTCTTTCCCCGCGTTCGCAAGGCAGGCCAGTTCGAAGCCACGATCAGCACCTTGCTGCTGCAGCACGCGCGCGGGCGGCAGCAGACCCAGCTCATTCTCGCCGAGACCGGGGGCAAGGGTGCGCTGGCGCCAGGGCCGGCTGCCAGGGTCGTCGGTGCCATGGACTATTTCGTCCGCATGTACGAACCGCACGAGGCACGCGAGGACACCGTTATCTATCCGGCGTTCCGCTCCCTGATGACGCCGCCAGAGGTGGCCGAACTCGGCGCGCATTTCGCTGAGCTCGAGCGCCAGCAGTTCGGCAAGTCAGGGTTCCCCGTGATGGTGGGCAGGGTCGCCGCGATCGAGCAGGCGCTCGGCATTTACGACCTGACGCAGTTCACGCCGCCCAACACCACCCCGCCGAACATCACGCCGCCCGCGGCCGGCTAACCGCTGGTCGGGCCGGGGGAACCCGCGGACTTGGCAGGTTTGGCAGGCTTGGAGCTCGCGGTGCGGAGCAGCGCGGGCAGCTTGCGCAGTTCGCTGGCGTAGGCGGTGCGGTACTGGCGGACCGCCTTGGTCAGCGCTTGCTGATTGGTGCTGACGAGCTGCCGTTCGTAGCTGGCCTGGACCGCGAAGTAAATGCCGGCCAGGTCGGTCGACTGGGTGCAGTCAGCATCAGAAGTGGCCGTGGCGAGCTGCGCGTGATCCACGGACGGGGTGATCGGTGCCGGCTGGCCGCTCGACTGCTGGGTCTGGCGCATCTGCTTCAGTTCAGAGAAGAACGCGTCGTAAGGCTGGCCGAAGCTGTAGCCGTTCTTGCCCATGCAGGCCGACCAGGAACGGGTGGCCTTCATCACGGCGGGGTGCTGCCGTACGTCACGGTAGATGTCGTTGCTCAGCGTGGTGATGACGGCCAGCGCTCCTGACTGCATGCTGTCGGTGAAGCCATGGATGATCGTGAAGCACCGGCTGACCGCCGCCTGCTCGGCCTGGGAAACGCTGCCGAGGTTCGCTGCGGGGACGCTGATGCCGAGTAGGGTTCTTGCGGAAGTGCCGGGCGGCACGTTGAAGCCGTCCTGCTGAGCTAGGGCGGTCCCGAGGTACCCCCACTGACCCCACGCCTGCCCGAACGCCAGGTTCGCCGGGCTCAGGCTGATCGAGATCGGAATGGCGTCAGCGGAAGGGTCTGGGTAGCCGGAATCGGCCATGCAGGCTTCGGCGAGGGCGAAGTACGACTGGCCGGACGCGAGCCCGTCATCGTCGGACTGTCCGAGAGCCGCGTAGGGCGTGAAGGCCTGGCTTGACAAAGCCGCGTCGACGGACGAAGGCGGCTGCGGCCGGCCGACGGCCGGCGACGTGACGGCCACGTTCGGACCCGCTGGCGTCCCCGCCGTACACGCCGCCAGGCTGGCGCAGCAGACGATCACGAGGCCCGCCGCTGTCAGTGCGCGCATCATCAGCCGAGCCTCGCGCGCTGACCTCAGGCTGCCGCGTGATCTTCATGTGAGTTTCGTGTCAATGCCGGGATGCCGGGCGCGAGCGCCATGGCACGCAGGCGTATCGTCACGAGCCGGGCGATGACCTCGGCCAGCGCCATCAGGACCAGCGCCGCCACCCACGCCTGCGCGCTGGTGATGTCGTGGGCGATCGAGAACCTGCCGATCGCCGCCGCGCCGCCGTGCTCTGAGTACTGCGCGAAGGCGATGCGGGAGCCGATGCCGACCACCCACAAGATCGCCGCTGCGACCCCGGCCCTGACGAGTACGGCGCCTCCGGCGTCACGGCGGTAGTGCGTGGTGAGCCCGCAGGCGACTCCGAGCACTGCGCCGACCGCGCCGAGCGTCAGGTCGAGCGTGAGGTCGTTGCCCGCGGTCGGGATGCTGCGCAGGTAATAGGCGGCGGCCGCGCCGACGAGTACGACCGGCAGTACCAGGCTGACGATGCCCAGCTTGCTTTCCCTGAGCTGGCGCACGACGAGCAGGACGAGGATCGCGTTGATGATGTAGTCCGTGGCACTCAAGGGAGGCTCCTTTGATGATCTGCGGCCCCGGTCGGAACCACAGTCTCGAAGGTAGGCCGGTGCGCTCGCCTTGCCATCGGCGCGAGAGTTGAGTTTCCCCGCGGTCGGGGATCAACCCGGAGGTGGACTCCGCTGCTACCGCGGCTGGGCGATGCCGTGGCGGAAGGCGTAGGCGACGAGCTGTGCGCGGTCGCGCAGCGCCGTCTTGGCGAAGATGTGATTGACGTGGGTCTTCACCGTGGCCTCGGAGACGAACAAGGCCGTCGCTATCTCAGCATTGGACAGCCCGGCCGCGATGCGGCCGAGTACCTCGACCTCGCGGGGCGTGAGCTGGTCGGGAGGCACTGGCGATGCTTCCGCCTGCTCGGGCGCCCCGAGGCGCTGTCCGATGCCAAGCGCTTCGAGCAGCCGCCGCTGCACGGACGGGTCGAGCTGCGCCTGCCCGGCGGCGACGTCGATGATGGCGCGGCGGATCTCCTCGGCCCCTGAGTCCTTGGTCAGGAACCCGCGTGCCCCCGCCTGGAGCGCGGAGAACACCCAGGCGTCGTCCGAGTAGGTCGTGAGAACGACGACCCGCACCTCGGGCTGGCTCTCACGCAGCCGTTCCGTGGCCTCGACGCCGTTGCAGCGCGGCATGTTCAGGTCCATCAGCACGACGTCAGGCTTCAGCTCGGCCGAGAGGCGCACGGCGTCCTCGCCGTCAGTCGCCGCGCCGACAACCTCAAGGCCAGGCAGCAGCCCGACGAGCGCGGTCAGCCCCTCCCTGACCACCTTCTGGTCGTCGGCGACCAGCACCCGGACGGCTTTCATGACGCGAGTTCCCCCGCCAGGCCGGCCGCCCCAGCCTCTTCCGCCGGGGCAGGCAACCGCAACCGGACCGCGAATCCGTCGCCGGCCGGCCCGGCAGTCAGGCTGCCGCCAAGCAGCTCAGCCCGCTCGCGCATGCCGGTCAGCCCGTAGCCGCCGAAGGTCAGCCTGGCCGCGTCGTCCCGGCGGGCCTGCCCGGCATGCACGGCCGGACTGGCGTCCTCGATCACCAGCTCAACGCCTTCGCCGTCGTAGCCGAGCCGCAGTTCGGCGGTCGCGTCACGGCCCGCGTACTTCGCGGTATTGGTCAGCGCCTCCTGAGCCGTGCGGTACACCGCAAGCCCCACCTCGGCAGGCAGCGGGCGCGGCGTTCCCTTCACCAGCAGCTCGGCCCGCACGCCGGTGCTTGCGGCTGTCTCGCGGACCAGCCGCTCGAGCAGGTCTGGACCGGGAAGGTCGTCGCCGCGCAGCGCGGCAATCGCGCGCTTGGTTTCCGCCAGGCCGTCTCGCGCGATCCGCTGGCAGCGGCTCACCTGCTCGAGCATCCTTTCCATGGCGGCAGGCCCGGCGCCGGGTTGCCTGCCGAGCAGTTCCATGGTGTCCAGCGCCAGGATCAGGCCGGACAGCGAGTGCGCGAGGATGTCGTGAATTTCCCGCGCCAGCCTGGTTCGCTCGGTCAGCGCGGCCGCACGCGCCTCGGCCGCCTGGGATACCTTGAGCTGGGCAAGCAGGTCCTCCGCTCGCGCCTGAGCTTGCCTGGCACGTTCCTGAGAGATCCGCGCCGACTGGGTAAAGGCACCGACAGCGAAGACGAAGACGACGCCCAGATCCTGGCTGGCCAGGTCGGCGACGGAAAGCTTGCCGGCGAGCAAATAAGCAAGATTGAGGCCGCCAAAAATCACCAGGCCGAGCACGGACGCCACCCGTAGCTGCGCCCGCATGGCGAGCCCGGCCATCGCCAGGTACACAAGTATGATCCCCGGCGTGTTCGGCAGCAGGCCAGCCAGCACCACGCCCGCGAGGCCGGTCACGATGAGCGCCGTTACGTCTGCGGCCGGCGCGTCAGCGGGTCCTAGCACCACGACGGCGACGCCCGCCGCGCCCGCCAGCAGGGCAGTCGCCGCCGTCGCGATGACCACGGCCGCCGCGCCAGGCAAGGCCGCGGCCACCCCGACGACGGCGACGATCACGACCGCAACGCACACAGGCGTCGTGATCCACCTCAGCCCGGCAATAGCCAGGAATTCGCCATCCGGCATGCGCCCACAGTAAACGCACCGTGAGCGCCTGGCATCAGCGCACGGGTGGAGGCGGCCGCGTCCGCTCCACCCTGAGGTTGACTCCGGGGCATGGCGTAAATCCCGACCTGTCATTAGAAAAAGAAAGATTAAGACAGGAATTGGCAGGGCCGGCCGAGTTCTTTCATATTCTTTGGCCGTGCTTGAAGTGGGTGGTGCTAGCATCAGTTTGCTTGTCATGTTCCTTAGCAGGGCGAATCAAAGGGGAGGAGTAATAATGTCGTTCGGTAAATATCTCGGCAAATTCGCCGCTAGCGGATTTGCCGTGGCCGCCGTTACCGCGCTCGGGTTGATGAGCGCCAGTACGGCGAGCGCGTCGGTCTCCGTTCCCGGCGCGTTCATCTCGAAGGTCGTGTTCGCAGGGGTCAGCGCCGGGAACGGGTCGCCTCTTGTCAATGTGCAAGGCTCCAACTTCGGCCGGCGGCCGGCCGGAAATATGGTGACCGCGTGCCAAGGCAAGTACATGGGCTATTCGTTTGGCACCGCCTTCTACTTCTGGGACAACACCGTCGGCTGGCGGGCGGGCCAGCCTTCTGACTGCATTGGCATCTACATCAGGCAGTGGACCGAACACGACATCAAGTTCACCTTCGGCAGTGCCTACGGCACTCAACCTGGCTACACGCTGTATTCATTCGACAGTTACTCCCTGACGATCAAGGGCTACACGTTCAACGGGATCATCAGCGGCCGGTCATGAATGAGCTTTAGGTGCGTTTCGTGCCGGGCGGCGGCGGCGCGTGACGTCGCCCGCCGTCCGGCCGGCGAAGGCCGGGTTCAGGCCGGCAAGGCCAGCGCCCACTCCGTTACCGTGCGGGCGAACAGCGCGGGATCCGCGGCGTGCATCGCGTGCGGCATCTCAGGGAACGACCGGTACTCGAACGGCTGACCCGCGGCCTCGACCAGTTCCCTGGCGCGGCCCGCCTGCAGGTCAGAACTCGCGCCCATGAGCGTGCCCGTGGCCTCGTCGATCCGCCTGAAATGATGAGTGAACAAGACCGGCACCCTGACGCCGGCCAGCATGCGCTCGTGATCGCAGCTGGCGGCGACGGTACCCGTCCAGAACGCGCGGCCCCACTCGGGGTCGTACTCCTTCAGCGCCTGCGGCGGCTCGGTCAGGTCAGGCGGTCCGCCGCCTGCCGCGGCCATCGCCGCCAGCGCCATGAGGATCCGCTCGGGTACCTCACGTGGCGTGGCGGCCAGCATTCCGTTCCAGTTCCCTATCGACCACTGATCACCCAGCCATTTGCTCCACAGCGCGAACATGGGACCGATCGCCTGCCTGATCGATGGCCCGGTGGCCGGGTTCACCTCAGAGGAGAACAACGGCGGGTCCTCCCAGACCGCGCCTCGTACCTGGCCTGGCTTGGCATAGGCCGACAACCACGCGGACAGTACGCCTCCCGAGGACAGCCCGCTGATGACCGCTGGCCTGCCGATAACCAGGTCGATGAAGCGGACCAGGTCGTTGCCGATGTTGTCCAGCGTGTAGCGGCCGGGTGTCCAGGTGGACCTGCCCTGTCCTCGCAGGTCGACCGCGTGGACGTGGAAGTGCTCGGCGAGCAGCGGCATGGCCGCCTCGTAACCCCACCACGACTCGGTCTGCCCGGGGATCAGCAGCAGGGCCGGCCGGTCAGGTTCGCCGGCGGTGGCGTAGTTCATCCGTATCTCGCCGAGATCGGCCTGCGACTCAGGGAACGCGTGAGGTACGAAGATGTGCTCGCGGTCGGCGGCTTCCAGGCCGGTCATGGCGTTCGGCATCAGCCGAGCTTACCGTCTCGACACGCTAAACGTCGTGAAGCCTACTGGCAGTAACCAAGCATGACAATTTGGCCATTATCCTCGCGAAGGCGGCGTGCGAGTCGCTAAGGTTTTCACGCAATGGCTGATTTACTCAAACTGAACCGTGCTGCCGTCGGTACCGGCGGATTCGTTATTGTTCTGTGCCTGACTGGCGGCTGCGTGTCCGGCGGCGTTCGTGCCGTGCATTCTTGCCATTCAGTCCAGGTACCAGGCGGACTTGGAAGGGATGGCAGGTGAGCGATTACACAACGACCGCGGCTTCCGGTGTGACCGCGCCGACAGCGAGGCTCGAACCCGACGCGATCGGCGTCGCGCAGGACACGGTGATCGGCATGGCGTCGTCGGCGCCCGCCGCGTCAGTCGGCCTGACACTGGGCGCTCTAGCTGCGGCGACAGCTTACGGCAGCGGGCCGATCATCATCATCACGGCCATTCCGATGCTCATCATCGCTAACGCTTACCGGCGCCTTAACCTCTGGAACGCGAACTGCGGTGCTTCGTTCGAGTGGGTTGGCCGGGCCGTGAATCCGTACCTCGGCTTCCTGACCGGCTGGCTGATGATCGCGGCCTACGTCATCGCGACGGTCAGCGGCGTCGAAGTGCTCGGTCCGAACGTGCTCGCGGTGTTTGGCTCCAATGCGAACAGCACCGCGTCGGACATCCTTATCGGCACGGTCGTCGGCCTGGTGATGCTCGTCATTGCCGTCGTCGGCATCAAGATCACCGCCCGCACGCAGGTGGCCATGGCCGTTGTCGAGTACGCGATCTTGATCGGCCTGTCGATCGCGGGCCTGTTCTTCATCGGCAGTCACGCCCACACCGTGCACTTCACCACCGGCTGGCTCAGCCCGCTTGGCGTCGCAGGCAAGGGCAGCGCGGTCGCGGGCTTCCTCACCGCCGTGTTCGCGTTCACCGGCTGGGACGGCACGCTGTATGTCAACGAGGAGGTCAAGCACCGCCGGGTCAACCCTGGCCGCGCCGCCATCATCGCTGTCGGGCTGCTCGCGGTGATCTACACCTTGTCCATCGTCGGCCTGCAGGGCGTGCTTTCGCCGGCGAAGCTGGCGATCGCGAACAACAACGGCACGGTGCTCACGGCGGCCGCGCAGGCCATCGGCGGCGGCTTCTGGGCCAAGGCCATGGCGCTCAGCCTGTGCCTTTCCGTGATCGCCACGACCGGCACCGGCATCGTGCTCAGCGCCCGCATCGTGTACGGCATGGCGTCCTACCGCGTACTGCCCGAGTTCCTGAGCAACGTCTCCCGCAGGTTCGCCACCCCCGTCGCGGCGAGCGTGATCGTAGGCCTTCTGATCGTCATCCTCAGCGCGGTGTACTACCTGATCACCTCGGTGCAGGGCGCGTTCACCGACATCGTGTACATCGTCGGCCTGCTCTTCGTGATCTTCTATGTCCTGACCGCCTGCGCGACGCTCGCCTACTACCGGCGGCGCCTGATGAGCAGCTGGCAGAACGCCATCAGCCTCGGCTTCTTGCCCGCGGCGGCGGCAGTGTTCCTGACCTGGATCTTCGTGCGGTCCTTGCAGACCGCTCCCTGGACTCAGCGTTGGTCGCTGATCGGCATCCTGCTCGCCGGCATCGTGCTCATGTTCTACGCGCGCTTCGGCCTGAAGTCCTCGTTCTTCAAGATGCCGCTGGAAAGCGAGCCAGCCGAGTCTTAGGCAGGCAGGGCGCCGCCGTAGCCGGCTTTCCGCGCGATGCGGTGGCGCCCTGCTGTCGTTTTTGCCACTGCGGGGCGACCCCGCATTGATACCCTTAGCGGGCCTGATTTGGTACAGATACCTGGGTAAACCGCTAATTTGGGAGGCGGCGAATGCGCGGACGGCTGCCGGCGATCGCAGCGACTGCCGCTGCCCTGGTGATCGGCTCGGTGCTGGCGGCGGCCGGAGGGGGCGCCAGCCAGGCGATGGCGAGCAGCACGCAGACCGGCACCTGGGGCAAGCCGCAGCGGCTGCCAGGCACCGGACCGGGCACCGCGGTGCTTTCTGTGTCGTGCAGTGCGGCCGGGGACTGCGCAGCAGGCGGCACGGGATTCGTCGACTCAGAGACGAACGGCAAATGGGGCAAGGCTAAGCCCGTGCCGGGGACCAGCGGTCTTGGCGTGCAGTGGTCTGTCTCCTGCGCGGTGCCGGGCGACTGCGGCGCGGCCGGCGACGACGGTGGCGTCGTCTACGTTTCCGGCGACCGCGGCGGCCGGTGGTCGCTGGCGGAAAAGGTGCCGGGCCTGGGCGGGAACGCCACGGTCAGCGCGCTCTCCTGCGGCGCGGCCGGCTATTGCGTCGCCGGCGGTTCTTATGCCGGCGGCTCGCATCGCACGCAAGCATTCGTCGTCATGCGGAAGAACGGCACCTGGGGGAAGGCGCAGCAGGTACCTGGCCTCGCGGTGCTGAACAAGGGCGGCTACGCCTCGCTCAGCGCGCTGTCGTGTTCCTCTGCGGGTAACTGCACGGGCGGCGGTCTCTATACCGACGGCACCGGCGCGCAGCAGGGGTTCGTCGTCAGCCAGGCAGACTGGAAATGGCATGCCGCTGCCGGCCTGCCCGGCCTGACAGGGTTGAACAAGGGTAAGTACGCGCAGGTCAGCGCGATGTCGTGCGCCTCGGCCCGCAGCTGCGAAACGGGCGGCATCTATACGGACGGCGGCTACAACGACACGGCCTTCGTGGCGGGGAGCAAGAACGGCGCCTGGGGGCATCCATCGCGACTCGGCGGCATCAACGGGCTGAGCGCGGCGCCGTCGGTCGGCATCGACCAGATCTCCTGCTCATCGGCGGGCAACTGCGGCGCGGGCGGCTTCTTCACCGACTCAGGTGGCCGGCAGCAGGCGTTCGTGGCCAGCGAGGTCGACGGCAAGTGGAAGCCGGGCGAGGCAGTGCCAGGCACTGTGACGCCCAATACCGGGCTGTCTGCGCTTGTTGCCTCCGTGTCGTGCCGCTCGAAGGGCAACTGCGCCGCCGGCGGCCTGTACACGGTGGTTTCCGGCCACAGCGTCGTCTTCGTGGTCAGCGAGGTCAACGGGACGTGGGGCCAGGCAAAGGAGATCAGCGGAGTCGGGGACTACGAAACCCTGTATTCGGTTTCCTGCGCGGCGGAGGCCAGTTGCGTCGCTGGCCTGGGAGCCAGGCCAGAGTCTGCCGGAGGTTCCTACGTGCTGGCCGAGAGGCCGCGCCGGTAGCGCGAGACTTATCGGAGAACCCCCCGTTACAGGCGGGACATGTCCTCTACGATCACTGGCGTCAGCTTATCGGGCTAATACGGGAAAGTTGCCGCCGATGATACGTGTTTTCCGCCGGACCCGGCCATCCCCCGCGAGACGGCTCGTGTCGGTGCTGGCATCGGCAGCACTGGGCTTCGGGGCGCTGACCTTCCCTGGAGCGGATCAGGCAGTGGCCGGCGTGGCCGTGACCGCGTCCGTGCCCAGCAGGTACGCCTATGCTCACGGTGGGGCGAAGTCGCCTTCGAGTTGCCCGCGCACTAGCCAGGTCAAGCACCAGTGCACGCTTGCCGAGGCGCTTGCCCGTGTTGCCCCTGGCGGCAGCGTCCTGCTCGCCACCAGCGGCAAGGCGGCGAAGTACGAGGGAAACTTCGTGATCGGCACCGCGCACACGTCGCAGGCTGATCCGGTGACGATCGCGCCCGCGCCAGGCACTCGCTTTCCTGCCGTGAACGGCGAAGGATCGGGATCGGTGTTCACGCTCAAGCGGCACGTGTTCGCCGACATCGAGTCGGTCACGATGGTCAACGGCGACGGCACCAGCCTTCAGGGCGGCGGCGGTGTGGCTGACCAGGGCACGCTCACCTTGACCAAGGTCACGATCAGCGACTGCGATGGTCAGGTCGGCGGCGGCGTAGGAGTCGGACCTGGCGCGAACCTGACGGTGACCGGCTCGACCTTCACCAGTGACCACTCGAACTACTTCGGCGGCGCCATCAACAGCGGGTCGGTCATCGGGAAGACTCCAGGCAGCGGCACCGTGACGGTGACCGACTCGACGTTTTCCGGCGACAGTTCGCCGCGCGGCGGCGCGATCGACAGCGGGGACGGCGGCACGGGCACGCTGGCCGTGAGCGGCTCGACGTTCTCGCGAGACAGCGCCTCGGCCCACGGCGGCGCGATCGACACCGGCGACAGCGGCACCGGCCAGGCGACGGTGACCGGATCGACGTTCTCTCACGACAGTTCCAAGAACGGCGGAGCGATCGACAACGCCGACTCCGGCGGCAAGGGCACGCTCACCGTGACCGGTTCCGTGTTCTTTGACAACAGCGCCGCCGACGGTGCCGCGATCGACAACGCCGAGCGGGGCAAGGGCACGGTGACGGTGCTGACCTCCACCTTCACCGCGAACAAGGCGACCAGGCAGGGCTCCGTCATTGACAGCGCGGACGCGGCGGGCTCCGGCGCCGTCGAGGTACTCAACTCGACCATCGACGCCAACCTCGGCCGTTCCGCCATCGATGAGCAAGGCGGGTCGGTGCAGATCGCCGGCACGATCCTGGCCGGATCGATGGCGACTTGCTCGAGGAGCATCGCCGACGGCGGCTACAACCTTGCCAGCAGCTCGGTCTCTGGCTGCGGGTTTACCGCGGCCGATGACCTGATAGGAGTCAACCCGCGCCTCGGGCCGCTGAAGCACAACGGCGGCGCGACGATGACGATGGTGCCGTCACCGACCAGCCCCGTGCTCGAGCAGATACCGAACCCGGCCGTCGCCGACTTCAGCGGAGCGGGAGGTGCGGTCGCCCTGTGCCCGGTGCCCGACCAGCGCGGCACCAGCGGCTATGAGGCCTACGGCTGCGCCATCGGCTCGGTCGATCCGGCCAGCGGCGTCCCCGTCGTGACCTCGCTGAGCTCTGTGAGCGGCATTGCCTCAGGCGGCGGCGCGATCACGATCAGCGGCGGGAACTTCCTGGCAGGGGCGACGGTGAGGTTCGGCGGAACCTCGGCCTCGAACGTCGACGTCGTCTCTCCTACGTCGATCACCGCCACCGTTCCCGCGCTTCCCGCTTCTGACAGCTCGCTGGCCGTCGACGTCACTGTCACCAGCAAGAACGGCCTGACGAGCCCTTACCGCACGACGGCGGCGTACAGCTACTACCGTGCCGACTGGTCGGCCTATCTCGACGGAGCCTCGCACTCCTCTTACAACCCGGCACCGACCGACATCACGCCAGGCTCGATCACTAACCTCCAGCCGATCTGGCAGTGGACGCCGCCGCCCACGACCAACAGCGGCCTGTCGTTCGAGCTTTCCAGCCCGGTCGTTTCCGGCGGTGTCATTTACGTCGGCCTGGAAGACGGCTACCTGTATGCGATCAGCGAGGCGACCAGGCAGATCCTCTGGTCGGACTTCCTCGGCGTCGAGGTGGCCACTTCCTGCCAGGGCGGCACGATGGGAATCACCTCGACAGCCGCGATCGCCGCCGACCCGTCCACGCACCAGCAAACGGTGTACGTGAACGCGCCTGACGGCTACCTGTACGCGCTCAACGCGACGACAGGCGCGACGGAGTGGAAGTCGCTCGTCGGCATCCCGGGCAGCCTGACCGGCGGCCCTGACAACTACTACGCCTGGGGCTCTCCGACGGTCGCCAACGGCAAGGTCTACATCGGGATCGCGTCCAACTGCGACCTTCCGCTCGTCCGCGCGGGCGTTCTCGAGATCAGCCAGCAAACAGGCAAGCGGCTCGAATACTGGGACTCGCTGCCGTCAAACGTCGTCGGCGCCAGCGTGTGGAGCAGCGTGGCCGTGCTGCCGGACGGCGATATCGCCGTCGCCACGGGCAACGCGGTGGGCAACGATCAGATCCCGCACGCCGAGTCGATCGCGGTGCTGAACGGGACGACGCTGAAGCTGCTCGGCGCCTGGCAGATCCCGACGAGCCAGGCGATCGGCGACTCCGACTTCGGCGGCTCGCCGACCGTCTTCACGGCCGACCCACACGGGGTCGCGACGCCCATGGTCGGTGCCTGCAACAAGAACGGCATCTACTACGCGGTCCGCGCCAACGACGTGGACGCCGGGCCCTTGTGGGAACGCAGGATGGGCGTCCCGACGACCGGCCCAGAGTCCAACGAGTGCGACGCGGCCGCGATCTGGGACGGCACGAACCTGATCGTGGGCGGCGGCAGCATCACCACGATCGACGGCACGCAGTACAACGGCTCCGTCCAGGCGCTGAACCCCACGACAGGCAAGCCCGTCTGGGCGACCGGCCTGCCAGGATGGGTCGTCGGCAGCCCGTCGGAAGACAGTGCCGGGGTGATCGCCGCGCCGGTGCTTGCCGCGCCTGGCACCGGGGCGACCGGCGTCTACCTGCTCAATGCCAGCGACGGCGACATCATCGGCTACATCTCCTCCCAGCCGCACGGCATCTTCGCCCAGCCGGTCTTCGACGGCAACGACCTCCTGATCGGCAATCAGTCTTCCTCGCTGCCACTGACCGAGTACACGGTGACGACCCCCGGCCAGGCCACGCCGATGGGAGTTTCTCCCGGTACCGCCGACAAGGGCAGCACGGTGACGCTGACGCTGACCTCTGACGGCGGGTTCACCTCGCCGGCCAACGTCGTCGTCTCGAGCGCCGAGGTCGAGGTGAAGTCGGTCGACATCGTGAACTCCACGACAGCCAGCGTGGAGATCGAGGTCTTCGGCGACGCGATCGTCGGCCAGGAACTCGACGTCACGCTCACCGAGCCCGACCTTACCGCCTACACGTGCCCGTCCTGCCTGACGATCGGCCCGAGCGCCTAGGAGGGCTTGGCGAAACGCCGGAAGCCGGGCGATCTCTGATCTGACCGTCCCGGCTTCCCGTGGCCTGCCGCGCCTTGCCCATCCACGTCCGCCGTTGCTGCAATGAGAATACTGACAGTTAAGGGTCACCGGAAGCCCAGGCGGGAAAATTACTCATGCTAAATCTCTCCAAGGGGCTTTAGGCTGAAGTGTCGAACGGGAGAGTTCCCGAGTCCGGCTCCCGCACTGGGATATTGACTAATGGCGCGAAAGCCGACAGGTCGTCATAGGAAAGAATCTCATCGCACTGGGTGCGTGCAGCCGTGCTCAGGTGTATTGCGTCCGGCGGCTTAAGCGAACGTTGAAGTTCTGCGGCCTTGCGCATCAGGTCACGCGCATCTGCCGCAACGAGCCGATAGAACTCGGCTAGCTTTACCGGCGAGGGAGGCTGCCACAATGCGTCAATCTTCCTCAGTACTTCAGCATCCAGCGCTGCCGGATCTTTCGCTGATGCGGCCAGCGACACCTCCGTGATTGACAACACGGAGGTAATAATTTCAAGTTGCCCGGCGCTCGCCTCGTCCATGAGTACTTCAATATGATTTGCCCGGCCCGGTTCGTCCTTCACCCACGCGAGGAACACGCACGAATCCCAGTAACTTCGCCTGACGGGTTTACCAGCCATCGCGCACCTGCCGGACGGCTTGCTCGGCTGGAATGCCATCCCACGGCAGGGCGCCCCGCGCCCCGCGCCATGCGCCTGCCCCGAGCACTTCTATGGGGGTAACCGCCGTTATCCGGCGGATCGTGTTCGGACGGCCCGTCAGCGAGTCTCTGCGGATGTCGCCCTCGACTATTGCAAGCTGCCCCCAGAGTTGCTGGATCATGTCTTCGTTGCCGGGGCTTAGGTAGCAGGAGACGGCATGGTCTTCCAAGGTGTCATACAGCGTGAACCGCAGGCTGCCCCTGTTGCTCAGAGTCTGGATTCGGCCCTCCACCGCCCCGAATGCCGGAACTAGTCGGGTTTGCGGCTCGGAGGGTCCGGCATGGATCGTGAAATCCCGCTGCGGAGTTTCCAACCGCACGGCGGTAACGTGATTTTTCAGCAACCCCGCAAGTTGTCTCGCCGGGCGGCGGATGCGTAGCGAGTACGGGATCACCGCGCGCCGCGCCAGTGCTTCGGCTACCGCTTCATAAGCCTCACTTACAAGGATGGTGCCCTCAGGATCACCTTCGAGGACGCGACCTCGCACGGTTGCGATAGTGCTGCCTACTTCAAGTGACTCCACATCCCACGCTAGCTTTGACTCCTTGGCAACCTCAGCGGATAGCGCCTTGAGTAGTTGGTTAAGAGCCGACACCGCCGTAGCGAAACTGGGAAGGGGGATCTCCGGCCCATCCAGAGCCACAGTGATGGTGACATCTGCCATCCCGCCCGCCCTCCCAGCCCGCCCTCCCGCGCGAGGTGTCTTGCGGCTAACGTACTTATGTTACGCCGGGTGAACGCGATGCAACCGAACATCTCCGGCGCCGGCGCGTCGGAGAGCAAGGGGTAACGATCAAAGAAACCTGGGGGCAACCAAGATCGACAAGCCCTCCACGCTACCCCCGACCTGCGGAGACCGTTTCACCAAACCTTCCTAGGGGCCAGCGAAGCTGGTTACCGACTGCCCGCCGAAGTTGGCCACGAACAGGTTCCCCGCGTCGGCCGCCAGGGCGTCGGGGGCGTCGAACTCATAGCTGGGGTCGGAGACGGCCTGTACCAGGGCGCCGGCCGCGCTGAGTTCGGTGAGCGTGCTGCCGCCCAGGTTGGCGACGATCAGGTCGCCGTCGTCCGTGATGATCGCCGCCGGGCCGTCGAAGTCGTAGGTCGAGCCGGCCAGCACCTGGACAGGGTCACCGGTCGACTCGCTCACTTCGGTGACCGAGTTGCCCGCGTAGTTCGCGACGAAGAGGTCGCCGGCATCGGCGGCGAGCGCGTCCGGCTCGTCGAAGTCGTAACTAAGGCCGGAAAGCACCTGCACGAGTTCCCCCGTGGCCTCGCTGAACTCGGTCACCGAGTCGCCGCTGGCGTTGGCCACGTAAACGTTGCCGCCGTCGACCGTGATCCCCGCGGGGTCGCCGAACTCGTAGTTCGCACCGGAAATCACCTGGACGAGCGACCCGGTCGACGCGCTGAACTCGGTCACCGAGTTGCCTGCCCAGTTGGCCACGAACACGTTTCCGCCATCCTCGGCGATGGCGAACGGATCGTCGAAGCCGTAAGCCGGGCCGGAGACGACCCGCACGAGGTCGCCGTTGGCCGGGTTGATCTCGGTGACCGAGTTGCCGCCGCCGTTAGCGACGAACACGTCTCCGTCGCCCGCGGCGATAGCGTAGGGGAGGTTGAACTTGTAACTCGAGCCGGTGATCACGCGGACAAGGGCGCCGGTAGCGGCGCTGATCTTGGTGACCGAGTTGCCGCCGCCATTGGCCACGAACAGGTTTCCGGCGTCGGCGGCGATCCCTGAGGGAATGTCGACACCGTAGCTTGAGCCGGAGATCACTCGCACGCGGGTGCCCGCGGAAGCGCTGATCTCGCTGACCGAGTCGCCAGACCAGTTGGCGAGGAACAGGTCGCTGCCGTCGGCGGCGATCGCCACCGGCTCGCGGAACCCGTCAGCCGAAGACGAGATGACCCGCACGAAGGTGCCCTTCGAGGCGCTGAACTCGGTCACCGAGTTGCCGTTCGCGTTGGCCACGTACACGTTGCCGCCGTGCGTGGTGACGGCGTCGGGGTAGCTGAGCTTGTAGCGCGGGCCGGAGACCGTGCGGACAACCTCGCCGGCCTTGGCGTTGATCTCGGTGACCGAGTTGCCGCTTGAGTTCGTGACGAACAGGTCTGTGCCGTCGGCGGCGAACGCGTCAGGGTAGTCGAACTCGTTGCTCAAGGGCGACCAGAACACCTTGCTCAGTGCGCCGGTCGAGGCGTTGAACTCGGTGATCGAGTTCAGCGCGGTATTGGCGACGAAGATGTGGCCGCTGTCAGCGGTGATGGCGTCAGGGTAATTGAACTGATAGCGGTCGGCGGAGACCACCCGCACCAGCGCCCCGGTAGCCGCGGTGAACTCGGTGACCGTGTTCCCGCCGCCGTTGGCCACGAACAGGTGCCCGCCGTCTGACGTGATGGCATCCGGGTACTCAAACTGATAGTCCGCACCCGCGATGACCCGCACGAGGGCGCCGGTCGATGCCTTGATCTCGGTAACGGAGTTGACAGGTGCCGTGCCGGCGAGCGACCGTGCGGGCGCGTTCTCCCCGCTGGCGGTTGCCGCGTAGCCCGGCTGGTCGGGGCCGCGGCTGCCCTTCTGGCTGCAGCTAGCCACGCAGAAGACGCCGGAGGTGCCCGCCGAGTTGACTACGAACACGTCGCCGCCATCGGCCGTGATCGCCGCGGGGTCATCGAACTCGTACTTCGCGCCGGAAATCACCCGGACGACCCCGCCGGTCGAGGCGCTGAACTCGGTGACCGAATTGCCCACCGCGTTGGCAACGAACACGTCCGCGCCGACGGCGGCGATGGCGTCCGGGTAAGCGAAGCCCCAGCCGAAGACGTGGGTACCGGTCAAGGCGGCAGGTGAGGCGTCGGCCACCCCGGCCGTAAGCACCGCCGGGGTGCCAAGGGCAAGGACGCCGGCCACCAGGACGCCTGCCGCAAGGCTGACGCGCCTGCCGCGCGCCGGCCTCCACCTCGAGTTCACCATTCCGACCCCTCATGACGGCGCCCGGTACGTGTTCGGTGCGAGCCTAATGCCGTGCCAGGCCGAATAGTGAGCTATCGGCCGGAACGTGGTCCACGCGCTGGCCAGGACCGGGCCGGCCGGACCGCCGCCGATGTAGGGTTCGAGTCTCTGGTGCTTTATGGCTGCTGAAGCCTTTGGTTCTTAGCTGGTTACGGGCGGAGCGATGCGTGCGGGTCGATGACGCTGCCATCGCGCGCGGTGCCCTGGTCATCGGCGCGATCACGGTGGCCTCCCGCGTCGTCGGACTGGTGCGCACGCTGGTTTTTTCGCAGGTCATCGGGGCGACCTGTCTCGGCTCGGCGTACCTTACCGCGTACCAGGTGCCTAGCCTGATCGCGGAGCTTGCCCTCGGAGGCGCGCTCACCAGCGCCTTGGTCCCCGTACTGGCCAGGCCGGCCGCGCTGGCCCACGTTGACCCCGCAGAAAGGGCGCGGGTCAGCGAAATCAGCTCCGCGGTGCTGACCTGGGCCATCTTGATCCTGCTCCCGGTCGCCGTCGCGATCGCGCTAGCGGCCTGGCCGATCGCCTCGCTGCTCACTCCGGCCAACCCGCAGGCTCACTGCCAGCGAGGCGACGTGCTGCGGATCACGGCCAGCATGATCGAGGTGTTCTCGCCTCAGGTACTGCTGTACGGGGTCGCGGTCGTGTTCATCGGGCTCCTGCAGTCTTATCGCAGGTTCGCCGGCCCAACGGCGGCACCGATCATGGCCAGCCTCATTCTCATCGCCTCTTATCTCGCCTTCTGGGGTATGGCTCATCAGGCGCCGCTGGCAAACACGCCAGGTGCCGCCGGACTTCTGCTCTCGGCGGGAACGACGCTGAGCGTCGTCGCGCTGGTGCTCGTCATGGCGGTGCCGGCCACGCGGCTGCGGCTGAAACTCCGGCCAAGGCTGCGACTGCCTTCCGGGGTGACGCGCAGAGTCGGCGGGCTGGTCGCGGCGGGCATGGCGGAGTTCGCGGCGGCTGACCTGTCGGCCGTTGTCGTGGTCGCGCTGGCGAACGGCCGGGGAACGACAGGCGCGCTCGTGCTTTTCAACTACGCGTTCCTGGTGTTCAACGCCATGTACGCGATCTTGGCCATCTCGATCGTCACCAGTGCCTTTCCCGCGCTCTCCGCAGCGGACGGCGAGGAGTTCGACCGTACCTGCGCCGGGTCTACCAGGGCGGTGCTGCTGATGTCTTGTCTCGGCTCGGCGATGATGGCGGCCATTGCGCTGCCTGTGGCCCGCGTGCTGGCAAGGCAGCCCGACCAGGTACCCGCGCTCGTTGCCGGGTTCTTGCTGTTCGCCCCCGGCCTGGTCGGTGCCGGCCTGACAGCTAACCTTGCCCGTGCGATGCTGGCGATCAGCCGGTTCACGCTTGCCGCACTCGCGCTCGCGGGGAGCGGACTGGTGGCGATCGTGGCCGACCTGGTCCTGACCGGGTTCGCGCCCGCTCACCTGGTGGTCGCCGCGCTGGCGCTTGGCGGTGCCCTCGGCCAGACGGTCGTGGCCGTTCCCGTCGTGTTCGCGATCCGCCGCCTTCGCGGCCGGGCGGCGTTGCGTGGTGCCTGGCGTGCCGGCGTCGCCGGCCTGGCGGCCGGCGCGGCCGGGGGAGCGGCGGGCGTGGCGGCCAGCGCCGTGGTAGATGCACAAGGGAAGCTGCTGGCCGCCGGCAGCGCGGCGGCCGCGGCCTGCCTCGCCGCCAGCGTGTTCCTGGCCGTGGCCTACCTGCTAGACAAGCCGGACTCCAGCCTGCTCATGGCGCGGATGCGGGGGATCAGAAGCGGACAGTCTGTGCCTGGGTCCAGGTGCCGTTTTTCTCGCTGGTGACGAATGCCGGGCCGATCAGCGGCTCCGTGGTCGAATAGCTACCGCCTGCGGCGCAGGCGCCGCCACGCGCGCACGAGACGGAGTCGGCCTGGGAGTAGTCAGCGGTGTCGAGGGCTTCGAGGCCCGGAACCTGGATTGCCCTGGCCCAGCGGCCGTCCTTGAAGCTGATCACGAACGCTGCTTCCCCGTCTATTTTCGTGGTGTCGTACCATCCGCTCGCGGCGCACGCGCCTCCGATGGCGCACGACACCGACTGGACCTGGCCGGCGACGCAGGCATTGGAATCGGGCTGGCAGATGCCGGAGCTTGGTGGCGGAAAGCCTGGCACGTCCGCGGCCTTGCCCCAGCGGCCGTTCCTTTCTGTAGCAAGGAAAGCCTCCCAGGCTCCGCCCTGGAAGTCGGCCTGCCCCGCGTAGCTTCCTCCGGCGACGCAGTTGCCCGCGGAAACGCAGGACACGGCCGCGAGTTCGCCGTCGCCTTCCTGGTTCAGTTTCGTGAAGCCTGGCAGTTCCGCGGCCCTGCCCCAGCGGCCGTTCTGCTCGCTGGCTGTGAAGATCTCGATGGCGCCAGAGCGGGTTTGATACGTGCCGCCGACGGCGCAGTTCACAGCGGCAGTGCAGGAGACGGAGGTAATGGCGGGATACCTTCCGAGTGCTTGCACGCCTGGCACGCGGACGGATTTGCTCAAGTGCCCGTTTTGCTCGCGGGCCACCAAGGTCCCGAGTGCGATCGTGCAGCCGCCGGCTGAGACGCACGACAGGACGACGCTGCCGCTCCTGCCCTGAACAGGAAGCTGCACGGCCTTGCGCCACTTGCCTTGCGCCTCGCTGACCATGAAGGGCGGACGGCCGCCGGCAGCCGTGCAGTTACCCGCCACCCGGCAGAACAGGTATCCAACCTGGGTGACCGTCGTCGACTTCGGTCCCGCGGTGAAAACCGTGGTCAGGCGGCTCCACCGGCCGTTTTGCTCCGTGGTCACGAACGCGTGATAGTGCGAGGACGTGCCCGCTCCCCGGTAGTACCCCCCAGCGGCGCAGCCGGCTCCAGGCGCGCATGACACCGCGCTGACATTCGAGTACGACGGCTTGAGCGCTGCCAGGCCAGGAACCTCGATCGCGGTTCCCCACCGGCCGTTCTTCTCGGTGACCACGAACGCGTGACCAGTGAGCGAGGAGTCAATGTATCGTCCGCCCGCGGCGCAGTTGCCGGCCGAAGCGCAGGATACCGAGGTAACTACCGCGTCACTGCCCGTTCCCGCCGGCACCGCCGCGTTCGTGGTTGCCGCCGCGTTCGCCGTTGCTGCCGCGTTCGCCGTTGCTGCCGCGCTCGTCGTTGCTGCCGCGCTCGTCGTTGCTGACAGCACCAGCGGTGCGATCCATGCCGTCGCCGCCGCTACGGCCACCCATCGACCTGCTCGCATCCGCGCTCCTCGTTGGACGGCCTGACGGACATAAGACGCGTGAGGGCAGCACCCGGTTGACAAGCGGCGAGTGGCGAGTGGCGGGCGGCGAGTGGCGGGCGGGGATTGGCGGGCGGGGAGTGACGGGCAAAAGGAGCATATTGCAGTGCGTGACAGCATCTGTGGACCGTTGATGCTGTTCAACGTCGCGCGGCTGCCGCAACGATGGAAGTTCGTTGTCGCGGGAACAGCATCGCCGAGCCACCGTTGCGGTTGCCGCTGCGCTGTGAACCGCATCGGTGGAACTTCGCTGCTGTTATCGGCGGGCGCCCCAGTACCTCAGGTAAGCGTGCACCGGATAAATCTGGCAGACTTTGTTCGTGATTCTCGGGATTAATGCTCAGCGATTTATCGCGGCTGCTGCCATTCTGTCGGCCGGCCTCGCGCTTTTGCCAGGCTCGGCCATCGCGGCGGCAGCCGGACCGGCCGCAGGATCGGCCGCCGGACCAGCAGCAGGATCAGCAGCAGGATCAGCAGCCGGGCCAGCAGTCGCGCCTGGCACCGCGGTGGCCGCCGGGCAGGCCAGGGCCCAGGTGTCAGGAACCGGGAACCAGCGCGGCGTCCTGACCGGGACGCTGCTCGGCAGCGACGGCCGGCCCCAGGCCGGTGTCTGCGTCACGGCGTCACCGGCGAGGCGAGGGGTGCCGGGCACGGCAGGCCGTACGACCGTGACCTCAGCGGCCGGGAGGTTCCTGATCGCCGGCCTGCCCGCGGGTCCGTACCGGCTGAGCTACCGGAGTTGCCTTGCCCAGGCAGGCGGAGCGACTGCGACGCCGGCGCGGGTCGGCATGCAAGGCGCGCTGATCGCGCAGGCGGGCGCCGCTCGCGGCTACGTGGCCGGCGGGCAGGTCACGATGCTCGGCCAGATAACGGTGCGAGCGCAGGCAGCGGTGCGAGCGCAGGCAGCGGTGCGAGCGCAAGCAGCAACCATGCCGCCACGGGCCGCGATCAGGAAACTGCCCTTCAGCAGGCTCGGCGCGGTCCGCTCGCGGCAGCGGTCTGGCGCGCAGGACTTCGGCGGCATCGCGGGCAAAGTGCTCGGGCCGCACGGGCGGCACCTGAAAGGGCTGTGCGTCAACGTCTATTCCGGTGACGGCTATTCCGGGGAACAGATAGGCCCGAGCGGAAGGTACAGCACAGGGAAGTTCCTGCCGCCAGGGACTTACACCGTCGGCTTCAGCGCTGCCTGCGGCGATCCTTTCGGAGCCGCGTCCGCCAACTGGGCGCCCGAGTGGTTCAAGGGCAAGTTCCGGCCGTCCGCCGCCAGCCACGTTGTGGTCAAGGCAGGGAAGATCACCAGGGGCATTAGCGCGGTCATGCGACCAGGCGGGGTGATCTCGGGAACGGTGACCGGGCAGTCTGGCCGGGGACTAGGCGGCGTGTGCGTCGTCGCGGTGACACCGGGCGGCATCAACGTCCAGCAGGTCACCACCCCGCGCAGCGGCAAGTACCGGTTCCAGGGCCTGGATCCTGGCCGCTACGGCATCGGCTTCTTCCCTGGCTGCCTGGGGGGAAGCGGGTACTTGCCTTCGTGGTGGCCCGGCACGACGAGGGCGTCACGCAAAGGGCTGATCAAGACCGGTTTCGGCACCGCCCGGACGCACGTGGACCAGAAAATGGTGCTCGGCGGCGTGATCAAGGGCGTGGTCAAGTTCAGGAACAAGCAGGGAAGGCCGATCAAGGGCATCTGCGTCGACGCGACCCCGTCAGGCCGCCCTTTCGCCGCCGACTACCTCGTCTCCACCAGTGCCAGCGGCCAGTACGCGATCAGAGGACTGACCGCGGGCCGCTATGCGCTGAACTTCGGCCCTGGCTGCAACAACAACGGCAACTACCTGTACCAGAACTACCCGCACGCGGTAACGGTGCGCCTTGGCCAGGCGACGAGCGGCATCAATGCCTACCTTCAGCCTGGCGCGATCATCGAGGGCAAGGTCACTTCCAAGTCTGGCGGCGCGGGACTGCCAGGGATCTGCGTCACGACGGCCGATGGCAACTCGTTCGCCGTCACGGGCGCAGGCGGCACCTACGCCATGAACCAGCTCCCTCCTGGCAAGACTCAGCTTCAGTTCTTCAATTGCTCGTCCAAGGGGAATTTCGCTCCGCTGACCTATCGCCATTCCATCAAGGTAAGGCAGGGACAGGTCGTCAGCGGAGTAGACGCTGCCCTGCTGCCTGGCGCGACGATCAGCGGCACGATCACGCTGACGACGGGCGGCAAGCCAAGCAACGTGTGCGTCGATGCCATACCGGTGAACTGGGAGGAGGACCTTTTCGGCGGCCAAGCCGGCAGCCACCGCGGCAGTTACACGATCAAGAACCTGCCGTCCGGCCAGTATCAGGTCCAGTACTTCGCCTGCGGCGGACCAAACATCGCAGACGCCTGGTTCGCCGAACCAGGCAAGGTAACAGCCGACGAGACAGCCGCGGGCCAGATCAGCGTTCCTTCGGGCGGCCTCGTCGCTGGCATCGACGCGGTACTGCAGCGGGGCGGCTCGATCAGCGGATGGATCCACGGGCCGCATGGCCAGCAGGGATCGTTCGTGTGCCTGGAGATTACCGACATCAAGACCGGCGTCGGCGTCTCCGACGACTTCCTTGGCTCTGTCGGCGGTGGCTACACCATCTGGGGATTCGCTCCGGGGAGGTATGCGGTTGAGTTCTTCCCTTGCAGCGGGCAAAACCTCGTCGTTCAGTGGTATGACCGTGCGTCGCGACCAGGCAAGGCCACGCCTGTACTGGTGCGGCCTGGCCGCACTACCAGCGACATCGACGCCTGGCTGACCGCAGGCGGAGCTATTGCGGGGCGGGTGGTGAGCAAGGCGTCAGGCAAGCCGCTCGCCGGCGTCTGCCTCTGGGCAGCCGCCGTCGGCCAGCCGTTCTACGGCTACGGCGGCACCAACCGTGCAGGCGATTACGTCGTCACAGGGCTGAACACCGGCACCTACCTGCTGTACGTGACGTCCTGCGGCAAGTCGCGCCTGGTTCCCGTCGTGACGGGCACCGTGCACGCGATCGCCGGCAAGACGGTAGCCGGGCCACGGGTAGCGATGCTGACCTATCAGGCAGGCGCGATCTCCGGGCGGGTCACCGTCGCCGGGTCGCAGGGCAGGCCGGCCAGCGGTGCATGCGTGCAGGCGTTTTCGCTTGCGGGCGGCGTGGT
This sequence comes from Streptosporangiaceae bacterium, assembly GCA_035509195.1. Taxonomy (GTDB): domain Bacteria; phylum Actinomycetota; class Actinomycetes; order Streptosporangiales; family Streptosporangiaceae; genus Chersky-822. The sequence continues at coordinate 25,114 of DATJLT010000283.1, forward strand.
CGGCGAGCTTGAGCAAGGGTCAGGCTACGCAGGCAAAGACGGCTACTACCGCATCGCCGGCCTGGTACCTGGCAAATACAAGGTCCTCATAACCGACTGCGACACCAATCTGCCGCTGGCGTCGCAGTGGTACCAGGGCACCTCGCGTCAGTCGAAGGCGACCGCCGTCTCCGTATCGCCAGGAAGCATCACCAGATCGGTCGACGTGGCACTCGAGCGCTTCGGGTCGATCGCCGGCGTCGTGACAGGGCCGGGGCCAGCGAAGGCGCCGCTGCCAGGAATCTGCGTGCTGGTAACACCGGTCAGCGGGCCGGCGACGCCGTACCTCGCGGAAAGCGCGAGCGAGAACGGCGGTTACCTGATCGCACCGCTGCCGCCAGGCAGGTACCTGGTCAAGTTCGAGGCAGGCTGCGCGACCGCCGGCTACACCACGCAGTGGTGGCAAGACGCGCCAAGCATGAAGGAGGCCACCCCGGTGCGGGTGCGGCCAGGTCAGAGGCACTCCGGGGTCGGTGCGAGCATGAACAAGGCAAGCTGAGGATGCCGCCGCGTTGTGTCACCCGATCGGGCGTCATGACAGCGTCGCGTTAACCGGGAATGCTGGCAAGGTGCCAGCCCGTCACTTGATGACGCCGCGGTGCCCGGCCTTGCGGCTAGACCCCGGGCTCGCGGCTGACCCGCCGAGGGCAGTTCCGGGGGGACTTAGGCGTCCCGGGCCTTTCACAGGCCCGGGACGCCTTGGCTTGGGTAAGCCGTGCGCGCGAACGAGTTGTACGGCATGATCTCGCCCGGCTTGATCACGCCGTCCTCGATCGCACGGGCGAGCAGCGCGTCCTTGCTAGGCGCGATTCTCCCGGTCGCGGCGTACTTCGCCCGCGCGCGGCTGATGTACTGCCGCACCGTGTTCTCGCTGATCGACATGCGCCGCGCGACCGACGCCTTCGACATGCCCTGGAACCACAAAAGCAACGCCTGCCGCTCCTGGTCAGATAGCACGGGCCGGGCCGGCCGCTGGTCGGCGAGCATGGCCCTGGCTTGCGATCGCGTCACGTACGGGCGGTCGGCGGCCGCCGCAAGCACAGCCTCGACCAGGTGGTCGCGGCCTTCTTCCTTGGAGATATAGGAGTGCGCACCGTTATCCAGCGTCTCCATCACGATTGCCGGCTCGCTGTGCCCGGAGAAGGCCACCACCCGGTATCCGGCTGCCACCAGCCCGGGAATCAGCGTGGTGACCAGTTCGCCGGACAACTCCAGGTCCAAGATGACGACTTCGGCTTGCGGTACGGTGCTGAGCCCGGTCAGGTCCCGCGCCGTCTGCACTAGCCGCACGCGGTGCGCCGGGTCGGACCTGATCCAGGACTCCACCCCCTCGGTCACGACGGGGTGATCTTCGACGATCGCGACCGTCACCTGCTGTTCCATCGCGCCTCCGCCCAGAGCGTGCTCCCGTCTTGCTGCTGCTCGATGGCAACTCCTTCGCACCCGGCTGGCAGCCCGACGAGCGCGCCGGTATCGGCGACGAAACTGACGGCGATCCCCGTGGTCACCGCTGCGAGGGTGATCCTGGCATGACTTCTTGCCGCGGTCAGGATAGCGATGGCCGCGTCGGTGATGACGCGCCTGGCGGGGCCTGGTACCGGCGGCAGCGGCCCGGCCGTTTCGATCGAGATGGCGACCCCGCGCCGCTCGGCCACATCGGCGCTCGCGTGCAACTCGTGCACAAGCGACCCTGGTTCCTCGTCGCTTTCCGCGAGCAGGCGGCGCAGCCTGGCCGCCTGGACCGCGCACCTGATGCGTACTTGCTCATCGCCGGGGTCGGCCGTCCCCGCGGCCAGTTCGGCGACCACCGGGAGCGCGCCTTCCTGCAGCGTCAGCCAGCGGGCGTGCCTGGCGGCCCTGATCACTTCCGCGGTGGCGGCCCGCTCGCGCGCGGCGTGCTCGCTCCTTACCGCCGCGGCTGCCTCGCCCGCGGCGGCGTCCAGTGCCCTCACCCCGGCGGCGACGGCGATCTGAGCGCCGGTCGACCAGGCGAGGACGGCGAAGAACCCGGCCAGGTCGGTGCGGTTAAGCCCGTCCCACGCCTGCACGCTCAAGGTCGCCAGCGCCTCCGCCGCGAGGAAACACGCGAGCTCGGCAAAGCGGCGGCGAAGCAGCACGAGCACGCCTGTCCAGCCAGCGCTTCCCCATGCCCAGTTCACCGCGAGCATCTGCCCGGCCGGGCTGGCTGCTGCCGCTGCGGTGCTCGCGGCAAGCGCGATCACCGCCAGCGTCCAGGCGGGCAGCCAGCCGGGCGTTCCGCGCAGCACGAGCGCCGCGCCGGCCGCTATGGCTACCGCCATGATCAGCCACATAGCACCCTGGAACGCGAAGGAGCCGTAAGCCGACCTGTCGTGCAGTAGCTGTCCTCCCGCTCCGGCGAGATGCCAGCCCGCGACCAGGAAGATCACCGCGATCGTGAAGGCTCGCTGATAGCGGCCGGACATCAGCGTCCTCGGCTGCACGGCGATCATGCGGGCCAGCTCACCGTGACGGTGGTGCCCGCACCCGGACGGCTGGCGATGACTGCGCGGCCGCCGGCCGCCAGCATCCGCGCGGTGATCGAGTCGCGGATGCCACGGCGTGACGGCCGGGTGGCGGCCGGGTCGAACCCGCGCCCGCGGTCTGTGATCTTCACGACTGCCCAGCCGGCTCCGCCGGTGACGGTGACCTCGGCCTGGCCGGTTCCCGCGTGCCTCTCGACGTTACGCAGCGCCTCGCCAACGCAGGCGACGAGCTGATCGGTGACGGTCGACGGCAACGTGACAGGTGCGAGCTTCAGCCGGACGGCCAGGTCGTCTGTGCTGGCCGCGGCGCGCTCCAGCTTCGGCCGCAGGTCGGTGAGCGGCGCGAGTTCGCCGGCCTCGGCTGGGGCGCTCGCCAGACCTTGCAGCACGCGCAGGTCTCTTGCTGCCTGCGCGGTCAGCGCCTTTGACCGTTCGGCGAAGGCGCCGGCCGCGACCATCGTGAGAGTTGAAAGGACGGTGTCGTGCAGTTGCCTGTGCTGCTCTCGCTCGTCGGCACGCCGCGCCTCCTCGGCCCTTATCCGCCGTTCGGTTTCAAGGCCAGCGGCAACGATCGCGTCCGCCTGCCTGGCACCGCCGCGGATCACCGCGACCAGCCCGGCGGCGACGATTGTCTCTACCATCAGCAGCCAGGCATCGGCCGGATGGCCGGAGCCGAGCCCGTAGGCGATGACCACGATCGCGGCGGCGGGCAGCCCGAGCCACGGCCTCAGGGCGATCTGCAGGATGTATACCGAGGTGCAGGCCAGCGGAAGCATCCAGGTCGTGCTGTCCTTGATCAGCACGGCGGGGACCAGGTGAAGCTGAACCAGCGCCAGCGCGGAGATCACGGCTGCGTCGGCGAGCACGACGGCGGGTCTCAGCCCTGACCGGCGGATCAGCCAGGTGAAGACGGCCGACCACAAGCACAGCGCGAGCAGCGAGGTAACCAGCCACCAGGCGGAGATCTGCCTGGTCGCGGCCAGGACGGCTACCGCGCTGAACAAGACCGCACCGCCGAGCCGCAGTGCTATCGCATACCACCCGGCGAGCCGGTCAAGTGCCCTGTCGGACGGCCCGGCCAGCCGCTGGCGGCGCGCGAGCCTGTGCCGGCCCGCGCGGAGGTGGATCGCCCTCCCGGCCGAGTCAGATGCCGGTTCCACGCGACCAGTATGCGCTACGACCACGACACGGTGAGTGATGACGTTTCAACATTCGGGAAGTAACGAACTACCTGCCGGATTTTTCCTTTTAGCGGGCCGCGCTCAGGCTATGTCGCCCTTGATGGTAAAGACTGCGAGCTGGCGGACGCCGAAGGCCAGCGCGACCAGCGTGAGGGCAATGCCCATCCCGATCCCTGTGCCGGTACTCAAGTAGGCATGCAACGCGTTCTCGCGGGCGAAGCCGTTGGCGATGGCGAGGCCGTAGTGCCCGATCGAGAGCAGCGCTACACCTGGCACGAGATTGGAGAGCAGTCCTTCCCATAGCACGACGTAGATCAGCCCGAAGGCGAGCGCCCGCCCCGGCCTGAAGGCCGCGCTGAACAACATGAACAGGGCGTTGTAGCCGAACGCCGCGGCGATCGCCCCGATGAGCAGGCCGATGCTCAGCTTGCTGCCCGCCCCGGTCGCGATCGCGGCCGCCAGGTACTCAGGTATCGCTGCCAGCACGATCGTCAAGGTGACGGCGACCAGGTACTTGCTCAGCATGATGCTGACCCGGCTGACCGGCGTCGCGAGCAGGTGCACGATGCTGCCGTCCTCGACCTCGGCACCAAGGACGCTGGTGCCGAGTATCAGTGCTGTCAGGGGCAGCAGCACCGTGAACCCGAAGGTGCCAAGGATCTGCGGCGGCCAGGATGTGCTCTTCGCGGTGGCCGTCAGCAGCGCTGAGATGCCGATCAGCACGATCGCGGGAAGAGCAAGCAGCAGAATCCGCTTGCGGCTCACCGTGGCCCGAAAGGTGATCTGGACAATGACCCCGTTGATCAAGCCGGACACGGGCACCTCCGTTCCTTTACGAGGCAAGTCCTTTACGAGGCAAGCAGGTAGGTGAAGACGCTCTCCAGCGACTCGTCCGCGGGGAGCACTTCGAGTAGCCGGATGCCTCGCGTGCGGCTGAGTCCGGCCAGTTCTCTGGTGAAGGTGCCGTAATCGGCCGCCGAGACCCGCAATCCGCCCGGCATCAGCTCCACGGCACGGACGGCCGGAGAGCCCATCAAGGTAGCCGCCAGGAGGCGGTCTTCAGAGGACCGCACCACGAAGACGTGCGGGCGGTTGGTCATCAGCCGCCGGATCGCGCGGAAGTCGCCCGAGGCTGCCAGCCGCCCGCCGACGACCACTTGGATCGTCCCGCTCACCTGCTCCACTTCCTCCAGGATGTGGGAGCTGAACACGATGACTCTGCCCCGCTCGGACTGCGCGTGAAGCAGGTCCATCATGTGCAGTCGCTGCCTGGGATCCATTCCGTTGAACGGCTCATCTAGCAGTACGATCCGCGGATCGTGGACGAGTGCGGCCGCGACCTTGATCCGCTGCCGCATCCCCTTGGAATAGGTAGCGATCTTACGGTTCGCCGCCTCGGTCATCTCGACCATTTCGATCGCCGCCCGCGCGGCCGCATCAGGACTCGCCAGCTTATGCAGCCGGGAGGTCGCCGCCACGAACTCGGCGCCAGTGAGGAAGGCGTAGACGGAGTCCCGGTCAGGCACGAGGCCGACGGTGCGGAAGATCTCAGGGTTGCGCCAGCTTGGCTGGCCGGCCACGGTCAGGTCACCGCGGGATGGCGGCAAGAAGCCGGCCATCATGTTCAGCAGCGTGGTCTTGCCGGCGCCGTTCGGCCCGAGCAGTCCCGTGACTCCGGCACCGATAGACATAGTGATGTCGTTGACCGCCACCACGTTGCCGTACCAGCGGGATACCCCGGCGAGTTCGATGCCGTTCACGCCACCGCCACCCTCCGGTACCTGATCAGCAGTGCGCCGGCTGCCGCGGCAAGCATCAGGACGTACATTGCCAGGTACCACGGCCCGAAGTGACCGACGAGCTGCAGCATCTCGACTCGGACCCGGCC
>DATJLT010000284.1:0-6169 GCA_035509195.1 Streptosporangiaceae bacterium
GTAGAAAAACCGTTTGCCGTCCGCTCCGATCGCCGCTCCGAACCCGTTGTAGAGCAGCCGCTCCATCAGGTCGGCGTACCTGGACTCGCCGGTCGCAAGCAGCAGGCGCCAGCTCCACTGGAAGCTCGCGATGGCCGCGCAGGTCTCGTCGTAGGCACGGTCTGGCGGCAGTTCATAGCTGTCGCCGAACGCCTCGCCCGAGTGGCGGGAGCCGTTACCGCCGGTCAGCGCCGTCTTCGTCGCCACCATATCGTTCCACCTGGCGATCGAGGCGGTCAGCAACGCCGTCTCCCCGGTCTCGGCGGCCACGTCGACGACGCCGCTCTCCAGGTACAGAGCGCGTACGGCGTGCCCCACCTCGACAGCGGACTCCCGCACGGGCAGGTGATCCTGCAGGTAGCGGACGCCGAAGCCCGAGTCGCCGACCAGGCCATGGCCGCGCTGGTCAACGAACTGCGAGGCCAGGTCAAGGTAGGCCATGGTGCCTGTCTGGCGGTAAAGCTCGACCAGTGCCGTCTCCACGATCGGGTGACCGTCGAGCCCGTCGTCCTGGCCGAGAAACCGGTTTACCAGGTGATCGGCCAGCCTGGTTGCGACGGCAAGCAGCGCGCCTTCGTCGAACGTACGGGCGGCCGCGACGGCTGCCTGCGTCAGGTGCCCAGCGCAGTAGAGCTCGTGACTCGACTCCAGCCGTGCGTACCGAGGCGAGCCGCTGACCTGGACGTAAGAGTTGAGGTAGCCATCTGCCTGCTGTGCTTTGGCCAGGAGCGCCGTGGTCTCTGCGGCGAACTCGGCCAGCGACGTCGCGGATGCCCGCCCGAGTTCCCAGCTCACGGCCTCGAGCGTCTTGTAAATGTCGGAATCCATGAAGACCGGGCCGCGGTAAGGACCCCCGGTGCCAGTGACCGCGAGCCGCACGTTGTCGAGGTTTCCCGCCGCCTCAAGCTGCCGCAGCGCCAGCGGGAGACTGGCGGCGCGGTTGCGTTCCCGCCACTCGGCGAGCAACCCGGAGGTGATCTCGGCACCCGGCCCGTCGAGCGGGCGATGGGCGATGAACGCGCCTGCCGTCGGGTTGACAGGCCCGCGTGCCTGCCCGAGTTCCGGCCCTGGTGCGTTCGGTTCGGCCACGTGCGCTCCGTTCCTACCAAATCGGGGGGTATCGGGAAGAACTCGCCGGAGGTCGGCTAAGGAATAGGTTTTCTCTAGTAAGCTAGGGCTGCCAATCTTGCGTCGTCAAGGCCTGTACAAGGCATATTTCGGTGCGATATGAAGATGGTTACCGTGCGCGAGATCGGAGCAACCGTTTGCCTACCGTAGAGCCAGGGCCTGACGGGCGCCGGCCGACCATCAGGGACGTCGCCGCGCAGGCCGGCGTCTCGATCGGCACCGCTTCGAAGGCGCTGAACGGCCAGGGCAAGCTGCGCGCCGAAACGCGCGAGCGCGTTGCGGCCGCGGCCGCCGAACTGGGTTTCGCGCCCAACGTCCTGGCCAGGGCGCTGCTCGCCGGAAGGACCTACACGGTCGGCCTGATCACCACTGACAGCTTCGGCAGGTTCAGCATCCCGGTCATGCTCGGTGCAGAGGACGCGCTTGGCGCCGGCCAGATCTCCGTCTTCATGTGCGATACCAGGGAGGATCAGGCCAGGGAAAGGCAGTACCTCGACATGCTGGTCAGCCGGCGGGTCGACGGCCTCATCGTGACCGGGCGCAGGGTCGAGCCAAGACCGAGCATCGGCGCCGCGACTGGCATCCCCGTCGTGTACGCGATGACCCAGTCACTCGACACCGACCAGCCGGCTATATTGCCCGACGACTTCGGTGGCGGCCAACTCGCCGCCGGTCACTTCCTCGCCGCAGGGCGGCGCAAGCTCGGTCACATCACCGGTCCGGCGCGCTTCCTCGCCGCACGCAAGCGGGCCAGCGGTTTCTGCGACGCGGTCGCTGCGGCGGGTGCCTCGTTCTCACCGGGTGACGTGCTCTACGGCGAGTGGAGCGAACGCTGGGGCAGAGAAGGCGCGAAGATCCTGCTCGACTCGCTGCCTGATGTAGAAGCCATCTTCTGCGGCAGCGATCAGATCGCCCGTGGCGTCGCTGACACGCTCAGGCTGGTCGGCCGGCGCGTTCCTGCTGACATCGCCCTGATCGGCTTCGACAACTGGGAACCCATGGCCCTCGGCTGCGAACCGCCGCTCACCAGCGTTGACATGTGCCTCGAGGATGTCGGCCGCACCGCCGCCGAGCACCTGCTTTCCGCGATCAACGATTCGCCCACCTACGGCGTCCACACCGTGCCGAGCCGCCTGGTGGTGAGGGACTCAACCGACCCCCTCCCGCCAAGGCGCCAGCCAAGGCGGCCGCCCCGCCGCTGACCCCGCCCCGCCCCTGACCCCGCCCCGCCGCTGACCCGGCCCCGCCCCGCCCCGCCCCGCCCCGCCCCGCCCCGCAACAGCATCAAGGAGCCACCGATGCCGTAGCCGGCCCGGCGCCAGCAGCATCGGTGGCTCCGCGACGCTACGGGAACAACAACAGGCAGCCACCGATGTCCCTGGCCCCGGATCGCGAACGACAACAACGAGCCAGCGATGATGTAAGTCCCGGCGCAATGCCCGGAACGCGCCGCATCTCGGGGGCCACCGGTGCACTGCGCGGTCACGGGTCTGACACGATGATGGCGTGGCATCAGAAACAGGGAAGCTGCGCAGCTCTTCGTGGTTCGCCGCCGAGGGGCGGCCAGGGATGATCTACAGGTCGTGGCTGCGGGCGGAGGGATTCCCGCCCGAGGTGTTCGATGGCCGGCCGGTTATCGGGATCGCGAATAGCTGGTCTGAGCTGACTCCTTGCAATGCGCACTTGCGTGGCGTGGCCGACGCGGTCAAGCGCGGCGTCTGGCAGGCGGGCGGCTGGCCGCTTGAGTTCCCGACAATGTCGCTCGGCGAGACCTTGATGCGGCCAACGACCATGCTGTTCAGGAACCTCATGTCGATGGAGGTCGAGGAACTGCTTCGCGCCAATCCGATCGACGGGGTCGTGCTGCTTTCCGGCTGCGACAAGACGACCCCTGCGATGCTGATGGCGGCCGCGAGCGCGGACCTTCCCTCGATCATGGTGACCGGCGGCCCGATGCTGAACGGCAAGTTCCGCGGCGAGGACGTCGGATCGGGTACTCACTTGTGGAAGTTCGAGGCCGAACTGGCCGCGGGGCGGATGACGCAGGCCGAGTGCCTGCTGGCGGAAAGCGGCATGGCCAGGTCGTGCGGGCACTGCATGACGATGGGCACTGCCTCGACGATGGCGTGCATGGCCGAGACGCTTGGCATGCAGCTTCCTGGTTCGGCAGCCTGGCCTGCCGCCGATTCCCGGCGCATCCTGACCGCGCAGCTCGCGGGCCAGCGGATCGTGACGCTTGCCCGTGATCAGGTGCGCCCGTCGTCGATCATGACGCGCGAGGCGTTCGAGAACGCGATCAGGGTCAACGCCGCGATCGGCGGCTCAACGAACGCCGTCGTTCACCTGCTCGCGATCGCGGGCAGGCTCGGCGTTTCGCTGCGCCTCGAGGACTTCGACGACCTGGCCAGGGACGTGCCGACCCTGGTGAACCTGATGCCGTCAGGTCGCTACCTGATGGAAGACTTCTGCTATGCGGGCGGAGTTCCCGCGGTGATGGCCGAACTCGGCGACCTGCTGCACACCGGACATGTCAGCGTGACAGGGAAGAGCCTGGCAGAGAACATCGCCGAGGCGAAATGCTGGAACCGTGACGTGATCAAGACCAAGGCAGATCCGCTTCAGCCGCCTGGTACGGGAACGGCGGTGCTGCGCGGCAACCTCTGCCCTGGCGGGGCGGTGATCAAGCAGTCTGCCGCCTCACCCCACCTGCTGAAACACCGCGGCCGGGCACTCGTGTTCGACTCGATCGAGGAGTATCACGAGGCGGCAGTACGCCCAGACCTTGAAGTCGATGAGTCTAACGTCCTCATCGTGCGGGGAGCCGGGCCGCGCGGGTACCCGGGCATGCCAGAGGTCGGCAACTTCGTCCTGCCGAGCAAGCTACTCGAGCGCGGCATCACCGACATGGTGCGGATCTCTGACGCAAGGATGAGCGGCACCGGCTTCGGCACCGTCGTGCTGCATGTGGCGCCGGAGGCCGCGGTCGGCGGCCCGCTGGCCCTGGTGCGCACCGGCGACTGGGTCAGTCTCGACGTGCCCGCCCGCACCCTGACGGTCGAAATCAGCGACGAGGAACTCGCCAGGCGCCAGGCCGAATGGACCCCGCCGATCAGCGAGTACCACCGAGGCTACGCCCAGCTCTACACCGAGCACGTACTGCAAGCAGATCGGGGCGTCGACCTAGACTTCCTTGTCGGCTCGAGCGGCTCGGCCGTACCCAGGCACAACCACTAACCCGACCAGCAGCATCAAATAGCCAACGATGCTGCTCGCCCGGCCCCGGCTACAGCAGCAAAGCCCGAGCGATGTCACAGGGACAGCAACAAGTAGCCACCGTTGCCGTAAGGTCCGCGCAACCAACAGCAACGCAGAGACAACGATGCTGCCGGGCATTTCAGCAGCCGACGTGTACATAGCCGGCCCAGGTTAGGGGCAGCGGGGCGCGGCCGTCGTCGCGCAATGCTCGCACGGCCTCGTGCAGTGTCCTGGCCGGCGAGCCGCCAGCCTGCGTGACGCGTTCGTAAAGTGAGCTGTCCTGGCCGTCCCACAACGCGCCGACGACCTGGCAGGAACCGGTGAACTGCAACGCCGACGTGAGGTGGAGCGGCTCGGGGCTGCTGGCAGCCGCCCGTGCGAGCGCCTCGTGACCCTGGCCGGCCACGCGCACGTGCGCGCCGGCCCCGCACAGGCGCAGTGCACCCACCGTCGCCGTATACGAGGAAACGACCCGGTCAAGCACCGTACGGCCGCCACCTTCCCGGTGATACCCGGCCGCGTGCAGCGGTAGCCGGCACAGAGCGCCGGTCGGCATCCAGAAGACCCTCGGCAAGCCGGAGGTCTCGCCCAGCGGGCCGTCCCGGCCAAGCTGCGTGAGCACGGGCCGCGCTATCGAGTCCCACAGCCATTCAAGTATCAGGCTGACGTCGTCGTTCGGCCCGCCAGGGTCGCTTATCCCGCCCTCATGGCGCGCACGCGCCAGCGCCCGGTCGAGCAGGGCTGCCTGCCTGGCCAGTGCGCCAGGGCTGAGCTCGGGAAGCGGAACGCAGGCGATCGCGCCATCGGCGAGCACGAGCGCGTCACACCGGTACCGGCTGACGTTAATGGCCGCTACCGGCGACGAACCTGACCACCGCAGGAACTCGGACAGGGCAGGGACAACCGGCAAGTCTCCAGGCACAGCGGAGCTAACCTAGGTCGAGTGCGTGCCCGAGCAGGCTGCCGCGACCGGCTTCGAGCAGGCCGAAAGCCAACTCGGCCCGCTTTGCATCGGTTTGGCCGGCAGGCTCATCGAGCAACGCCACGGCGGCGGCTTCGCTCGCCAGACCAGCGAAGCTGGCCAGGCATTCCCTCTCCTCTCTTCCGCCGAGGCTGCCAGGCATGATCGCGGCCAGCCAGGCCACGGCCCTTTGAGTCAACTCCGCGGCGGCGTGCACCTGCCCGGAAACCAGCAGAGAAGCTGCGAGTTCACGGCTCAAGCTGACAGACTCCGCCAGATCCGCGGGGTCGCGGTAATGGTCGAACCTGGTTCCGAGGGCCGCGCACAGGCTTTGGCCTACATCAATCGCCTCGGGAGTGCCGACAGGGGTCGCGGCCGCGGCACGCCTCAGCGTCGAGACGACAGCGTCAAGGTCGCGGCGTCCGAGTACGGCGCCTTCACGTGCGAACCTCAGCTTGAGCGCGGCCGCGAGATCAAGCAAGATCGCTACCTGGTCAGGGTCCCCCTCGGGAACGAGGTCTGCGCTGCGGCGCCCCACCTCAACCGCCTCGTCGAGATCGGCCATGGCACCGTGACGCCTGAACCGATGCTGCAAGGCGACCCCGAGCATGCCAAGCGTCTTTGACCTGGTCTGGTTATCGTCGTGAGATGAGGCCGCGAGAATGCGACGGCATCTGGCGACTGCGCCGGAAAGCTTGAGGTCATCTCCGGTCGCTATTGCCTGCTTGAGTACGGAGGCGGCTAACCGGAAGGCGTCCGCCGGTACGGGGAACTGCAAATCCGATA
>DATJLT010000285.1:0-9446 GCA_035509195.1 Streptosporangiaceae bacterium
CACGTCAGGGTCGCCTGCGCTTCCGACGCGGTCGACGAGGTTGTGCTCGTTGACCAGCGCGAAGACCGGCTTGACGCGCTGAGCCGTCACTATAAGCACTCCCCCAGGTTTTCCTGCCTGACGCGGGCGCTGCCGCACGTAGACGCCGTGATCGTGGCGACGCCGCCGAGCACGCACCTCCCGACGGCCATATCCGCGATCAGGGCAGGCAAGCACGTGCTGGTGGAAAAGCCGCTCGCGACGGACGTCGCGAGCGCACGCCTGCTCGCCGCCGCTGCCGAGGAGGCCGGGGTGGTCCTCATGACCGGGCACACGTTCGAATACAACCCGGCGGTACGCAAGCTCGCCGAACTCGTGCGCGGCGGCGAGCTCGGCGAGCTTTATTACCTGGACAGCGCCCGGCTGAATCTCGGTCTTTATCAAAGCGACGTTAACGTGGTATTCGACCTGGCGCCGCACGATATTTCCATTATCAATCACGTGCTCGGCCGCAAGCCTGTCGCGGTCCAGGCCTGGGCCTCAAGGCATGCCCATCGCAGCTATGAGGACGTCGCTTACCTGCGCTTGATTTACGACGAGTTCCCCGGCTACGACGGCCTGTCCGCGAACATTCACGTGAGCTGGCTCGACCCATGCAAGGTACGCCGGGTCACCGCTGTCGGCAGCAAGAAGATGGCCGTTTACGACGACCTGGCCACCGAGGAACGCATCCGGGTACTTGACCGAGGCGTCACTCAGCACGGCGATGACCTCACCCAGCCGCCCATGTCATACCGGTACGGCGACATCGTGGTCCCTTTCATCTCCCCTGCCGAGCCGCTCGCGCTGCAGGACGACCACTTCTTCGACTGCGCGCTGACCGGCGCGCGCCCGCTCACCGACGCCGCGAACGGCATCGCCGTCGTGGAGGTGCTCGAGGCCGCCGAGCGGTCCAGGCACCTCAGCAGGCCGGTGCGGCTCGAGGAACTAGAGAAGGTCAGCGTGGGAGTCAGGTGACCGAGGACCAGATTCCGTTCGTCGACCTCAGCGCGATGACGCGCGAGGTCAGGCCGGAGGTGGACGAAGGCTGGGCCCGCCTGCTCGAGTCCGGCCGTTTCATCGGCGGCGAGGCCGTCGAGGAGTTCGAGCGCGACTGGGCGGCCTACTGCGGCACCGGGCACGCGGTCGGCGTCGCGAACGGAACCGACGCGCTCAGGCTCACGCTCACCGCGCTCGGCATCGGCCGGGGCGACGAGGTCATCGTCCCTGCCAACACGTTCATAGCGACCGCCTCGGCGGTGGTTCTCGCCGGGGCGACGCCGCGGTTCGCCGACGTGGACCCCGAGACCTTACTGCTCACCACGGAAACACTGCTCAGGGCCAGGACCCCGAGAACCAGGGCCGTCATCGCCGTCCACCTCTACGGCCAGCTCCCGGACCTGACCGCCCTGGCCGCAGCGGCGGAAAGCGAAGGCATCGAACTCATCGAGGACGCTGCCCAAGCACACGGCGCGACCTGGCAGGGAAGGCGAGCGGGTTCGTTCGGGAAAGCCGCCTGCTTCAGCTTCTACCCGGCCAAGAACCTCGGCGCCTTCGGCGACGCGGGCGCCGTGGTCACCGGCGACCAGGACCTGGCACGGCTGATCGGGATCATGCGCGACCACGGCCGTGAGCCTGGCTCCCACTACCGGCACGCGATGACCGGCACGAACAGCAGGCTTGACGCCCTGCAGGCCGTGGTACTTCGCGCCAAGCTCAGCAAGCTCGACTCCTGGACGAATGCACGCCGCGCGATCGCCAGGAGATACCAGGAAGCACTGCCAGGCATGGTCGCCGAACTGAAGGACTCCGACGGCGCTTACCACCTCGCGGTCGTCAGGGTCAAAGACCGCGACCGGGTACAGCGCGAGCTGCGGGCCGAGGGCATCGGCACGCAGATCCACTACCCGGTCCCCTGCCACCTCCAGGCACCGCTCCGCCAGTATGCGGCAGGACCGCTGCCGGCCACCGAGCGAGCCGCGGGCGAGATCCTCTCGCTCCCGATGTTCCCTCACCTCACAGACGAGCAGGTCACGCGCGTCTGCGAAGCCGTGAGCAAGGTCACGGGCACGAGTGAGCACGCACTTGCCTAAGCGGTCGGAAGAGCGCTGGCCGGGCCTCGACGCCGACCAGGGCACCACCATCGGCTACGAGCCTGCCAACGGCGGCCGCCAGGACCTTTACCTCGGCGAAGGAGCGAGGGTACGCAGCGGCACCGTCCTCTACCAGGGCTCGCGCATCGGCCCCCGCCTCGAGACCGGCCATAACGTCGTCATCAGGGAACGCTGCCAGCTCGGCGAGGACGTCAGCGTCTGGAGCAACACGGTCATCGATTACGGCTGCCGCATCGGCGACCGGGTGAAGATCCACTCGAATTGCTACCTCGCCCAGTTCACCGAGATCGAGGACGACGCCTTCCTCGCGCCAGGCGTGACGATCGCCAACGACCTCTACCCTGGCCAGGCCGAATCGGCCGCCGTGATGTCAGGACCCCTGATCGGCGCGGGCGCCCAGATCGGCGTCAACGTCACGATCCTCCCGATGGTGCGGATCGGGCCTGGCGCCCTCATCGGCGCCGGCGCGGTCGTGGTCAGGGACATCCCGCCGGGCAGCGTCGCTTACGGGAACCCGGCAACCGTCAGGGGCGCGGTGAAGGACCTCGTCGCGATCGGCGAGCGCGTCACGCCCGTCCCCTCATCTGCCAGCCGCTACCGCTTCATGACCTCAGGGGGATCGCCATGACACCCGGCGCCGGCACGCTAAGCACCGCCTTCCCATCGCTACCGTTCCGCACGCTCGCGAAGCGCGCCTTCGACTTCACTGCCGCGCTGATTCTCACAGTAATCACCGCACCACTGCTCGTCGCGATCGCGATCGCCGTCCAGGCGACGACGCCGGGGCCCGCGTTGTTCGCGCAGACAAGGATCGGCAGGAACAAGCGGCCCTTCACGATGCGCAAGTTCCGCACCATGTACGCGGGCAGCGCGGAAGCCGACGGCGTGCACCGGGATTACGTGCGCAAGCTGCTCACGGAAGCGGAACCGCCGACCGGCGGCAAGCGCGGGCTGTACAAGCTGGAGAACGACCAGCGCATCACCAGGATCGGCAAGCTGCTGCGCCGCACAAGCATCGACGAGCTGCCTCAGCTCTTTAACGTGCTGGCCGGCGACATGTCGCTGGTCGGGCCCCGCCCGGCCCTGCCGTGGGAAGCCGAGCTGATCAGCGAGGTCCACGACGCCCGCTTCGACATGCTGCCAGGTATCACAGGGCTCTGGCAGGTGAGCGGCAGGAACCGGCTCACGATGCGCGAGGGCCTCGATCTCGACGTCGAGTACGTCCTCAGGCACAATCTCGGCCTCGACATGCTCATCCTGCTGCGCACGGTGCCTACGGTGCTGTCCGCCCGCGGTGCCTCGTGACGGAGAACTCGCAGTCGTCGCCCACCGAGGCGGCGGGCGACTCGCTCACGGTCGGTGCCTGGACGATCATCAGCCGGGTCACCGGCCTGGCCAGGTTCGCCGCCATCGGTGCCGTGCTCGGGCCGACGTTCTTCGGCAACACTTACCAGTTCACGAACTCGCTGCCGAACCTGATCTACTACGGGTTCCTTGCGGGCTCGCTGTTTTCCTCGCTCCTGGTGCCCGCCATGGTGCGGCACATCGATGCCGGCGACCTCACCTCGGCCAAGCGCGTCGCGAGCGGCTTCCTCGGCGTCACGCTGCTCGTGCTCCTGCTGGTCACGCCGGTCGCGGTGGCACTCGGACCCGAGGTTCTCAGGTTCGCCTCATCGGACGGCGGCGCGCACCTGGCCGGCGCCGCGGAGATCCGGGTGGGCCGACTGCTGATCTTGATGTTCGCGCCGCAGATCTTCTGCTACGCCGTCGTCGGCACCTCCACCGCCGTGATGAACTCGCGCCAGCGCTTCGCGCTGGCCGCAGGCGCCCCGGCCGTGGAGAACCTAGGCACGATCGCGGTTCTCATCGCCACCGCGATGCTGTACGGCACCCAGACCAACGTCAGCCAGGTGCCGGCCGGCGAGATGCTGCTGCTCGGCCTCGGCTCCACGGGCGCCGTCGTGCTCCATGCCGCGACCCAGTGGTGGGGGGCGCGCCGGGTCGGGATCACGCTCCTGCCGGCCGCGGGCTGGCGTGACCCTGAAGTACGGGCCGTCATCAGGCGGGCGCTGCCCTCGCTTGCCCAGGCCGGCCTCGTCGCACTTCAGGTGCTCGCGCTCGTGGCCGTGGCCAACCGGCTGCCAGGCGGCGTGGTCGCGTTCCAGATCGCGCTCAACTTCTATTACCTGGCCATCGCCCTCGGCGCGACCCCGGTCGCGCTTTCGCTGCTGCCCAGGCTGTCGCGTATCCAAGAAGACGGCCGCCCGGCGGAATTCCGCGACACCCTCACCAGAGGTTTCGCGCTCGGGCTGTTCGTAGCCGTGCCCGCGGCGGTCGCCTATCTGGCCCTCGCCAGGCCGCTTGCGGTGGCGATCTCGTTCGGCCGGATGGACAGCACGACAGGCATCGCGATGGTCGCGGCGACGCTCGCGGCCCTGTCGGTCGCGGTCGTGAGCCAGACGATCTTCATGATCGCGACGTACGCCTCTTACGCGCAGAAGAACACCCGCTCGCCGCTGATCTCGATGATGCTGCAGGCCGCGGTCTGCCTGGCCCTGACCGGCGCCGCCGTCCTGGTACGCGGGCCGGCGATGCTGCTGGCGCTTGGCCTGGCCCTGTCCGCCGCGACGACCGTGGCCGCCATCCACCTGACCGCGATGCTGAGACGCGGGCTGGCTGTCAAGGGCACGCAGCGGATCCTGCCTTCGCTGGCCAGGTTCCTGCTCGGTGCGCTGGTCATGGCGGGCCCTGCCTGGCTGACCGCGACCTGGGTATCCAGCGAGCTCGGCCGCCCCTTCGGGCCCCGCCTCGCCGTGCTGGCGGCAACGATCGTCGGCATCGCTATCTACCTCGGGGTTCAGGCTCTGTGCCGTACGCCCGAGCTGAGCTGGCTGGCGCAGGGTTTCCGCTATGCGCGCCGCAAGACCAGCCCGGCCGGCCCCCTCATCCTTCGTAGTACGCAACGCCCACGCGGGGGCTGCTCACGGGCGGCCGCCTCGGCGAGGATCTCCACCATGGTGTACGCCGGCCAGCGGCGCCTGCTGGACCTCGCGCTGCTGCTCGTGCCTTTCGGGGTCGGCGTGCTCGCCGCCGTGAAGCTCAAGTACGCGATCCTCGCGGTCGTCGTCATCGCGATCGTCGCGGTCGTCGCCATCTGGCCGGTGATCGCCGCCTACAGCCTGGTCTTCCTTACCCCGCTCATCGTGGGCGTCAACGCGGGCGCGATCGTTCCCCTGCTGCGTCCCAACGAGGCCCTCATCGTCCTGTTCGGCGCCGCGATCGGGGTCCGCTGGGTCGCCAGGCTCGGCCTCGGCGAGCTGCGGTGGCCCAGGCTCGACCGGGTCGATCTCTGGCTGATCGCGCTCGGCATCACAAGCTCCGTGCTGCCGCTGGCCGTGATGGAGGTCAGGCAGCGCGCCATCACGAGCGACGACCTGCTCTACTGCATCGTCATCTGGAAGCTGCTGGCCGAGTACGTGATCGTGCGAACCGCCGTCACGACCAGGGAGCAAGCACTGCGCTGCCTGGTGCTCTCCATGCTGTCCGCCGGCCTCGTGTGCCTGGTCGGCGTCGTGCAGTCGCTAGGGCTCTTCGGCGTGCCAGGCCTGCTCGCGAAGTATTACGCGCCGCTTGACGTGACCGCTCCGCTGTCAGACGGCCGGGGAAGCTCGCTGCTCGGCCTGCCCGCGGCGGTCGCTGACCTGGCGATCATGAACCTCGGCATCGCGATCGCGATGATCTCGAAGGGTTACCCGCGCCGTGCGCTGACCGGCGGCCTGGCGATCTTGTTCGCGATCGGCGTGGTAGCGGCGGCCGAGTTCTCGACCCTGCTCGGCCTGCTGGTCGCCGTCGCCGTCCTGATCGTGCTGACCAGGTCGGCGAGGCTGTTCGCGTGGGCCATACCGGTAGCCATCGCCGGCGGCGTGCTGCTCTGGCCGGTGATCAAGATCAGGCTCGGCGGGTTCCATTCGGCGACCGGCCTGCCGGTGAGCTGGCTGGACCGGCTGTACAACCTGCGCACCTATTTCTGGCCCGTGCTGTTCTCCGACCGCAACTGGATCTTCGGGGTCCGGCCCTCGGCCAGGATCGCGACGTCGAGCAGGCAGTACGGCTACGTCTGGATCGAGAGCGGCTACACCTGGCTGCTGTGGGGCGGCGGCATACCCCTGCTCGTGAGCTACCTCGGGTTCGCGTGGACGTTGCTGAAAAAGAGCCTGGCCTACGCCAGGCGAGCCGACCCGGCCGGGATCGCGGCCACGGCGGTCGCTGCCGCGACGTGCTCGCAACTCGTGCTGATGACGTTCGACCCGCACCTGACCTACCGGGGCTCAGGTGACCTGTTCTTCATGATGCTCGCCCTGGTCCGCATCCTCCCCGGACGTCGCACGCGAGGCGCTGACGCCGTGGCAGGGACACAGATACCACTCAAGGAAACGCGACAGGCGGTTGGCTGACGATGAGATTGCTACGCAGACACGCGGTTTGGCTACTGCTCGCCACGGTCGCGGGCCTGGCAGGCGCCTGGCTGATCAGCGCCAGGCTGCCCGTCCGCTATGACTCGACCGCGCAGGTCGACATCGAGTCACACACAGGGACCGGTGCTCCGCTTGTCGTGCCGAACCTGGCGACAGAAAAGCTGATCGCGACGTCTGGCGTGGTGCTCAAGAACGCCGCCACCACGCTGGGAACCCGTCCTGCGCTGCTCAGCAAGAACCTGAGCGCGGCCGAGTCAGGCACTTCTAACATCTTGCTGATCACGTGCTCCGAGCCGACGCCGGCCGCGGCCGAGAGTTGCGCCAACGCGGACGCCGTGTCCTACGTCGTGTTCCGCAACCTGGCAGGGAAATCCAGGTCGGCCAGGATCAACGATCCGCTGCACGCCACGCTCGTCACGCCCGCGCTGCTGCCGCTGAAGCCAGGCAATACAAGCAAGCTGATCCTGCTGCCGATCGGGGCGCTGCTCGGCCTGGCGCTCGGCTTCGGCGCCGTCTTCCTGCGAGACCTGGCCGATGACCGGGTACGTGACCGCGAGGAACTCGAGCAGGTACTTGGCGCCCCCGTGATCGCGGTAGTTCCCCGCGTGCGCGGCTTCCGCGCCGATCCGATGCGGGTGTTCGAGAACGCACCAGAG
Source organism: Streptosporangiaceae bacterium (assembly GCA_035509195.1). Classification (GTDB taxonomy): domain Bacteria; phylum Actinomycetota; class Actinomycetes; order Streptosporangiales; family Streptosporangiaceae; genus Chersky-822. Next base: position 7,264 of record DATJLT010000285.1, read on the forward strand.
TCACGTGCCGCCGAGGCCTACAGGTACTTGCGCACCAGGCTGGACGCCAGCACTCAGGTACTCCTCGTGGCCGGCCCGCAGCCCGGCGACGGGCGCACTTCGGTCGCGGCGAACCTCGCCTTCGCCCTGGCCAGGGCCGGCCACGAGGTCCTGCTTGTCGATGCGGACTCACGGCATCCCGCGCTGACCCGCGCGTTCGGCGACGACTCGCGGCCAGGTCTGACCGACCTGCTAGCCGGGCGTGCGACCGCGAGCGAGGTGGCCAGGGGAACCGAGGTGCCGGGACTGCGGCTGGTGCCCGTCGGGAACCTGGACGATCATCCGGCCGAACTGTTCAGCGACGTCAGGCTCGGGCGCGCCTTCGGCGAACTGCGCGGGCTGGCTGACGTGATCGTCGCGGACAGCGCGCCGCTGCTTGCCGTCTCAGACGCGATCGCGGTGAGCCGTGCCAGCGACCTGGTCCTGGTCGTGGCCAACCTCAAGCGGACCAGGCGGGCCGCGATCGCCGCCGCCGTCCGCGAACTCGGCAGGACCGGCAAGATCGCGGGAATCCTGGTGGGCGGCAACGGATCGCTTGCGGTCAACTCGGCCAGGCCCGGCCTGCCCGCAGCAACCGCCTTCAAGCCCGCCGGCCCGGCCGGCCTTCCTGACCTGCCGACGGGCAACGCCGTCGCCGCGTTCAACGGCAGCCGCGCCCACCGCGCGGATCAGGGCTCGGCCGCTGACCAGGGGGAACCCCATGCCTGACGCGAACGTGGCTATCGTCGGGGCAGGTCCTTACGGGCTGGCCGCCGCCGCGCACTTGCACCGGGCCGGGGTCGAGGCGACCGTGTTCGGCGACCCGATGTCGTTCTGGCGCGGCATGCCGGAAGGAATGCTGCTGAGGTCGAACTGGACCGCGACGGCGATCGCCGACCAGCGGGGACCGCTGACGCTCGACGCTTACTGCACGGCCACCGGGTCGCGGTTCGGCAAGCCCGTGCCGCTTTCGCGGTTCGTCGAGTACGGCACCTGGGTACAGCGGCAGGTCGTGCCCGACGTGGATCACCGGATGGTGGCGAAGGTGCGGGCGAACGGCAGCGGCTTTCACCTGACGCTGGCCGACGGCGGGGAACTGCGCGCGAGGCGGGTCGTGGTCGCGGCGGGGATCGCTCCGTTCGCGGTGTGGCCCGACTTCGCCACGGCACTGCCGTCGGGACTGGTCTCGCATACCGGCGAGCACGACAATCTGGCCAGGTTCGCCGGCAGTTCCGTGCTTGTCGTCGGCGGCGGGCAGAGCGCGCTCGAGTCGGCCGCCCTCCTGCACGAGCTTGGCGCCAGCCCCGAGGTCGCCGTCCGTGCCGGCCACGTCAACTGGCTGCACGGCGGCAAGTACCAGCGGCTGCTCGGCCGCCTCTCGCCGCTGGTGTACGCGCCGACGGACGTGGGCCCGATGGGGCTTTCCCGGCTGGTGGCCGTGCCAGGGCTGTTCACGCGGCTGCCGCGCCAGGCGCAGGACCGGCTCGCTTACCGTGCGATCCGGCCCGCGGGTGCCGCCTGGCTGGCTGACCGGCTCAGGGACGTGCCGATCAGGACGTCGGCGCCGGTCGCGGCGGCATCGGCTACCGCGCCGCCGCAAGGCGGTGTGCGGGTCACGTTCGCCGACGGTTCAGAGCGGTCGGCTGATCATTTGCTGCTCGGAACGGGTTACCGGGTTGAGATCGCGCGCTATCCGTTCCTCCCCTCGGAACTGACCTCGCGGATCAGGCAGGTCAGCGGCTACCCCGTGCTCCGCCGGGGGTTCGAGTCCTCCGTCCCCCGGCTCCACTTCCTCGGTGCCCCCGCCGCCTACAGTTACGGACCCGTCATGCGGTTCGTATCCGGCGGGTGGTTCAGCGGCCGGGAACTGGCGCGGGCCGTCAAAGGGGCTGAGCGAGCATGACCAGGGTCATGCCGCGGGTAGCGGCTGCCCTCATGCTCGCCGGCGCGTGCTTGCTCGCGGCCGGCCGCGCGGCGTCGGCTCAGTCTCCGGTCGAGGTGTCGCTGAACTTCGACAACGACACCTACAGCGAGTACACGCTTGGCTACTCCGACGCGCTCCAGCCCGCGAACGTGGCCGCCACGTTCTACGTCAACAGCGGCACGATCGGCACGTCCAACCACCTGACCTGGCCGGAAGTCACGTCGCTGGCTTCGGCGGGTGA
>DATJLT010000286.1:0-16574 GCA_035509195.1 Streptosporangiaceae bacterium
TTCCCTCCGTGATCAGGAACGCGGCGAACTGGCTGACCGACCGCTTGTGATCGTCAGAGTCGTGCGCGTAGGAAATGAAGACGCGGGGACCGGCCGCGCTGGCCCGCAGGTCGACTAACGTCGCCCACCCGTTCGCGGTCAGGGTGATCCGTGCCCGGTCTCCGGCCGGGCGTACCAGCTCGATGTTCCAGACGCCTGTGCTGTCGAGCCGCGACAAGTCGACCTTGAGCGCACCTGGGTCATCGCCGGTCAGGTCGCTGACGCGCTGCTTCGCGAGCTTGGCGGCACCGAAGGCGTCAAGTACCTGGCCATCGGCCTTCATCCTGGTCAGGAACGGCGCAATGGAGGGGAATTCCCTGGCGGTTGCCTGACCTGGAGCTACCGCCGAGAAGATAGCCGGGGCCAGCGGCTCAACGCCGGCGTAGTCCTCGGCGACCGGATCGCCGCGGAATCCGCCGCCTCTCCAAGGCGACGAAGCGAATGCCCAGGCACCGAGATCATCGGCCAGGGCCAGCCTGTCCTCGCCCGCTGCATTGACCGTGAGGTACTTGCCGTCCGGCAAGCGCACGCTGACGACGTCGGTCATAGCGCCAATCATCGCGCGCGCCAGCAGCTCACGCCAGCCTGCCGACGAGCCGGGGGCCGTTCGGTCGCGTTCCGGCGACGCCGCCCCTCGGTAGGCCCGCCCGGCCTCGCCCGGCCAACACCAAACCCCAGATTGATGGGGTCAGCCTGCCCGGCGGGGGCGGGCGGGGGCCGCGGCGAGGCGAGGGTCCGGGTATTTTGGTGGTGTCAGGACTGCGGACGGCCAGGGGGCGCGATGACCGAGTTGGCGCTTGACTCGCTCAAGCGGCGCATGCGCGCCATGCACTCCCTGTACTACCAGGCGGTCGGCACCATGACGATCGACCACGTCAACCACTACGAACGCCAGGGCGTCCTGCCCATCGCCTTCTCCTTGTTTCACTACACGAACATGGAAGACGCCAGCTTCATGGTGTTGTCAGGCGAGCCGCCGGTCTGGAATGACCAGTGGCAGGACAAGGTACGCATGGCCATCGCCGACCACGGCAAGGAGCGCACGGTCGGCGAGATGGAACACCAGCGGATCGGCGACTACGAGCAGTTCATGGGCTACCAGCGTGCGGTCTTCGACCGCACCGAGGCTTACCTGGACGAGCTTGACCCGGCCGCGCTGATCCGCGTGGTCGTCGGCCGGCCGCTGCCGCCCGTGCTCGCCGATACCTATAGCGCGCGGGTAGCCGGGCCGGACGGCATCACGGTGCTTGACGGCTTCGAATGCTGGCTCTATCAGCACGGCCTGCGCCATATGGGGGAAATCGAGCTAGCCAGAGGACTCGTCGGCCTGGGCGGCATGACCTCGTAGCAAGGCCGTGGCTTACCTTGGCAGCGCCGAATCGCCGCACCCGTCAACTCACCGGCCAGCCAGCTCCCTCCAGGCGGACTGTCGGCACCTGACGCTACTGTCTTGGCATGGCCGATTACGTTGACGCCGATTTGCGTGGGTCACGGTTCGAGAACACCGACCTGAGCGGTGCGCGACTGCACGTCGTCGATCTCAGCGGTGCGCGGTTCCTGGCCGTCGACCTGACGGGCACCGTCATGCGGGGCGTCGACCTCGTCGACGTCAGCATCTACGGCGTGGTCAAGAACGCGACCGTCAACGGCGTCGAGATCGCGCCGCTGATCGAGGCGGAACTTGACCGGCGCCATCCCGACCGGCCCAAGATGCGCCCGACCGACCCGGCCGGATTCGCCGAGGCGTGGGAACTGCTCGGCCGGCTCTGGGACCAGACCGTCGAGCGGGCGCGCGGGCTGCCGCCCGAGGCACTGCACGAGCAGGTCAACGGCGAATGGTCGTTCATCGAGACGCTGCGTCACCTCGTGTTCGCCACCGACGCCTGGATCAGGCGCGGGATACTCGGCGACCCCTCGCCCTGGGACGCGCTAGACCTGCCATGGGACGAGATGCCTGACACCCCTGGGGTGCCCCGCGACCGCAGTGCCCGGCCCTCGCTCGATGAGGTGCTCGAACTGCGCCGTGACCGGCAGTCGACGGTAGCCGAGGTCATCGGGAACCTGACGGAGACCTCGCTTGACGATCAGACGGTTGTGATCGATGCACCAGGCTGGCCGCCGCCGAAGAGCTTTCTCGTCCGCCAGTGCCTCAGGGTTGTGCTCAACGAGGAATGGGAGCACAGGCTTTTCGCCGAGCGTGACCTCGACGCGCTCGGCTACTGACCCGACCCTGAGCCAGCTTTTTCTTCGCCGGGAAAGTCGCCGCCCATCTGGAGCGCGGCCTGCCCGAGTCCGAGGGCAAGGCTGCCGGCCGCGAAGTGAGCGGCAGCCCTGGAAAAGTGCAGTGCCTGCTCTTCCGCGAGCACGGCCTCGGGATAATTAAGCAGGTTCTCGCCCTTGCGGTAATGGTCGAGTGCGACCTCAAAAGCGTGGGCAGCGTCCATCGTCCGCCATTCCTTCCGCCGGAATACTGCCTGTCAGTTGTCATTCGCCCGCCACAGCGTACGCGCCCGCGGGTCCGGCGCCTCCGCAGGGGGACGGCGCGGATACGCTCAGGACATGACGATTGAGCGGGAAACGGAAGCAGGTGCTGTCTTCGGCGGCCTCGAGCGGGCCGAGTTCGAGCGGCTGACTCGCGAACTGACGGGATACTGCTACCGGATGCTCGGCTCGCCGTTCGACGCCGAGGACGCGGTGCAGGACACGATGGTCCGTGCCTGGCGCGAGATCGAGCGGTTCGAGGGTCGTTCGTCGCTGCGTACCTGGCTGTACAGGATCGCCACGAACGTCTGCATCGACATGCTGCGAAAGCGGAAACGCCGCATGGTTCCGATGGATCTGCAGCCGCCTGCCCGGGCAGAGGGCGTGGAGATCCCTGCGCCGCTCGCCGAGAGCACCTGGGTACTGCCGATACCTGACGCCAGGATTTTCGACAGCAGCGCCGACCCGGCAGGGCAGGTAGTGGCCAGGGAAACGGTCAGGCTGGCTTTCATAGCGGCCTTGCAGCGGCTGACACCGCGCCAGCGCGCGACGCTGATCCTTCGCGACGTGCTGCAGTTCTCGGCCATCGAGACCGCGGAACTGCTTGACACCACCGTGGCCTCGGCGAACAGCGCGCTGCAGCGTGCCCGCGCGACCGCCCCTTCGATCAGCGAGGCCGACCAAAGGGATGCCGGGGGCGACGCTGCCCTTGTCGAGGAGTACGTCGCCGCCTTCGAGGCCTACGACGTGCCCAGGCTCACCGCGCTGCTGCGCAGCGACGCGGTGAACTCGATGCCGCCACTGCCTTTGTGGCTGCGCGGGCCGGACGACATCAGGACGTGGATGCTCGGCCCGGCGTCGGAATGCAAGGGTTCACGGGTGATTCGCACCTCGGCGAACGGCTGTGCCGCGTTCGCGCAATACCGGTCTGACCACCAGGGTGGGTACTACCCGTGGGCGATTCAGGTGCTGGAGACCGATGGCAGGAAAATGACTGGAATTCATGCTTACGTGTTCCCCGAGTTGTTCACGTACTTCGGGTTCCCAGCCGCCGACCCAGGAACCATCCCGCCCCGTAGGTGATGACGGCGCCAGTCCAGCCGAGGCTCATGGCGTTCAGCGCGCCCTTCTGCAAGGACGCGACGTATTCAAGACCCCCTGCAAAGGCAAGCAGGACGAAAGCCAGGCCGACAGCGGAGATCACTATCCATGACCGGTCGTGACCGCGCAGCGACATGATCAGCGCGACGGCCGCCGCGACCAGGACTGCGGTGGCGACGATCACGTGGAGCAGGATGGTCGGATGGGTGAGCGTGAACTTCCAGTTGCTCGCCGCCGACTTGCCCGCCGGAATTGTGATGTTGAAGGCGGCTAGCGCGACCACGACCGCCAGCGCGATTACAAGGGCTCTTGATGACTTCTTCAACCTGTCAACTCCCGTCCGGCCGCGTACCGTGCGCCATCACTCGACGGCCACGCCGGCGCCGAATAGGCTGGCCAGACACGGTCATGCGAGGGGAACGCGGCATCTCCATGGCCCTCTTGATTCGTGTTCCATAAAATATGAGAGTCAGCTTATATGGATCCCATAGTACCTCAGGAGCTGGGAGTCGCGGGGAACAGGCGCGCGAAAGCCGCCATCCGGCACAACCTGCGTGCGCTCGGAATCGAGTTGTCGCTGCTTAACCACCGCATCGGAACCAGCCTGCGGCTGAGCGACACCGACTTCGACGCGCTGAACGTGATCTCGCGCTACAGCCCTGTCAGCCCGCGTGAACTGGCTGAGCGCTGCGGCTTGCACCCCGCCACCGCGACCGGCGTCATTGACCGCCTCGAACGGGGCGGCTGGATCTACCGCGAACGCGATCCGGTGGACCGACGGGGGGTCCGCCTCAGGTTCGTCCCGGGCCGGGGAACAGAGATGTCACGCCAGTACGCGGGGATGAACACCTCGCTCAGGGAGATACTCGACAGCTATCACGATGACGAGCTAGAGCTGATAGCCGGCTTCCTCCAGCGCGTGGCCGACGCGAGCAACCGCGCCGCGGCCAATGTGCCCAGGCAGTAACGCTTACGAGCTAAGGGTGATTCGGTAGCCTCGTCGACCTTGTCGACGAACAGCTACCCGGCGCCCGCGAGCAGATGCCTGCCGGGGTCCGTGCCCAGCCCCAGACCCTCCCGGCGGTAGCAGCAACGCACCCGCCCCGCAGCAGCATCACCTAGCCGCAGATGTCGTAACCGGCCCACCGCGAGCAGCATCAGTGGCTCCGCGATGCTGCGGGAACAACATCAAGTCGCCACCGATGTCCCCGGCCAGGGCCCGCGGGCGACAACAACGGGCCAGCGATGCTGTAACGCCCCGGCGGAATGCCCGTTACGCGCCGCATGCCGGATCCGGCGGGTCCATCCCGGCAGGCCGGCCCTCGGCGGCGGCACCGCCACCGGCCCGAACCGGGCATTTCACGTCACGCCCGATAGGAGGTGGAACGATACGGCACGGGATGGAACGCTATCGAAAGCAGAAGCGCAAAAGGCGCCGCCGACCGTCCCCGAGCAGTTCGCTGGAGTAGTCATGTTCGATCAGGTGCCATCTGGTTCCGCCGACAGTCCGATCGTCCTGCGCGCGAACGCAAGTATGGCGTGGGCGTGGGTTCTCTTCGCAGCAGTCTTTGCCTTCGCCCTCGTCCGCGGCTACCTGGGTGCCGCCACGACCGCAGGCCGCATCGGGGCCGTCGCGTTCATGGGCTCGTGCGTCGTTCTTTTGCTGTGGGCCGCCATCTACATGGTCTTGCGCCGCCCGACCATGGAAATCTCGGCCAGTGAGATCGTTTTCGCCAAGGCACAGACGGCCAGGACCAGGGCCGCCGGGCCTCAGGTCCTGGTTCTCGACCGTTCATCTGGCAGCGACCTTCGGGTGCTCACGAGAACCAGGGGGACCAGGAGGTACGTGACCGGCCTGACTCTCCATGGCAGCGGCACTACCTTGCCGATCGGCACGTTCGTCTTCGACCAGGTCAAGCAGGCCTGCCTCGCCAAGGGCTGGCAATTCACGTCCTGAGCCACCGGCCTGAGCGAAGCGACGGCTAGCTGCCTGTGCAGTGCTGACTCGCATATACCACGCGCACGGGACCGATCCAGTGAGCGTCATGGGTAGTGGCGATTTGCACCCCGGCGTTGCCGGGAAGGGCAGAGGGCGCGATCACTATGACCGTTTGCCCGGAAGCCGGGGTCGCTGGCGGCGTGCCGCCAGTGCCAGGTGCACGGCTCCAGCCTCGTGACTGGTGCGCGGCCGGGGGGATCGTGCCATAGGGCTTGGGAAAGACCTGCCTCAGCAGGGACGCGGGCGGAAGCGGCGGCCAGGCAATTGATCCGTTCGGGTACGACCGGCAGGCCGGATTGAGCTGGCCGGCGAAGGTGACGCTGGCCGGGACGCCGTCGGAGCGCAGCGCGCTTTGCAGACCGGCCGGGTCCTTCAGTTCGCGGATGGTGACGGAGATGTCGCCGCTGCGCAGCTTGGTAACTGTCCAGGCAGTCAGGCGAGCGGCAGGCTGGTGGCCTGCCTGCGGAGCGGCCTGCGGAGCTGCCCGGTGACCGGCGGGCGCCAGCATGGTAACGGCGAGGGCCGCGCCCGCCGCCACGGCGAGAGTTCCTGCCATGGCGGGTATCAGGCGCTGGCGGTGCCGGCGGGCGCGGCCCCTGGCCATGATCGTTTCCAGGTCCGGAGGCCCGGCCACCGGCATCGCGGACAGGGAGTCGCGTGCGGTGCTCAGTACGTCGGTATCGCTCATGTCATGGTGCGCATTCATTGATCAGCCTCCGTGCTCATTCGTGTCGGCAAGTTCGCGGCGCAGCGCCATGACGCCGCGGGACAAATGCATCCGGACCGTTCCCGCTTCGATCCCCAGTTGCCTGGCGATCGTGTCGGTGTCGAGGTCAAGGAAGATCCGCAGTGCGATCACCTCGCGCTGCCTGGGCGGCAAATGGCGGAGCGCGGTCAGCAACGTGGCATCGAGTCCCTCGCCCGGACCGGGAGCCGTCAGGTCATGACCGGCGAGGGGCAGTTCGCGGCTGCGCTGCCGCCACCACGACGCCCCTGCATTGAGCGCGGTGCGCACGACCCATGCGCGCGGCGCCGGATGGCGCCTGACCTTCCGCCACGAGGCCCAGGCCCTGACGAACGCCTCAGCCACCTGGTCCTCGGCCAGTTGCGGGCTGCCGACGACGGCCAGCACCGCCCGCAGGCACGGCTCCCAGCCGGTACTGAAGAACTCAGCGAACTCGGCCCGTTCGTTGCTCACAACCCATTAACTCGCCAGCACGCCAATCCGCATACTTACCGGCGAGATTGCCAGGAGCCCTATCGTGGGAGGAGTGATCAGCGACAACGGCCAGTTGGGCTGGGGTGCCGACGAGGAGCCTGCGCTGCCGGCGATTCCGGCGTCGGCCGGGGCCCTTATCTTCGACCGGTCGGGACGCCTGCTCATCTTGAAGCCGACGTACAAGTCTGGCTGGACGATTCCCGGCGGCGTCATGGAAGCAGACGGGGAGACGCCCTGGCAGGCTTGCCGGCGCGAGGTCTTTGAGGAGTGCGGGATCGAGTTGCGCCGGGGCCGGCTCGCCTGCGTGGACTTCAGGCGTCCAAGGACCGCCAGCCCCGGCGGCATACGGTTCCTGTTCGACTGCGGATCGCTCGACGACAGCAGCCTGGCCGCGATCGCCTTGCAGGCCGAGGAGATCTCCGAGCACAAGCTCGCGACCCTGCCCGAGGCTCTCGCGCTGCTGCGCCGCCCGATCCGACGCCGGGTCCGGGCGGCAACCTCGAGCCGCGCGCTTGTCTACCTCGAAGACGGGCGCAAGGTCGCGGGCGTCAGCAAGCGCTAGGCGGGTCCGAGCAACCCTGCCATGACGCGGCCGATGAGTTCCGGGTACCGGCCGCTGAGTTCCTCTGGGGCGGGCATCTGTGCCTGCGGGGTCAGCAATTCCGTCAGGCGCGGGTGCCTGCCTGCGGTGAGAGCGTCGCCGAGGTAGGCCAGGTTGCGTGCCTGCAGGCCGGGGTCAGCCTGCTCTTGCAGCGCGAACGCCGCAGTGATCCCGTTCAGCATCCCGAATGCTTCCATTTTCGCCCCGATCTCGGCTGGATGCGCCTGTAGCAGGGTGAGGAAGTGCTCTATGAGGGCAACACCGTTCGGGCCGATGACAGGGCGGGTCATGACGAGCCCGGCCAGCCAGCGGTGACGGCTGAAGATCGCGCGGGCTTGCTCGCCGAAGGCGACCAGGTCGACGAGCCAGTCACCAGTTGGCGGTGCGAACTCGTACTCTGCGCCAGTGGCATCGGTCATCAGGTCAAGGAGATCCTCACGGTTCTCGACGTAGCGGTAGAGCGACGCGGCACCTGTACCGATTTCGGCGGCTACCCGTCGCATCGAAACCGCGTCAAGGCCCTCGGCGTCGGCGACTCGCAGCGCGATGCCGGTGATCTCGGCACGGCTCCACTGCGCAGGACGGCCGACGGCTGACCGTTCCGGTCGCAGCCAGATGCTCGCCGCCTGCGGTACCTCCGTCATCGCGGCCTCCCCTTCGCGATCGCTGTTCTCAATCTAGTATGCTGACTTCGCGAACAACGTACGCGAAATAAGCAGAGGAGACAGGCGATGGCATTGGAAGTGAAGGAAACGCCGAAGGCGGAAGCAGCAGGAAAGCTGCCCGTGCACGTCAGGTTCTTCACGAGGCAGTCACGCAAGGGCCTGCCGCCGCCCGTGTGCGAGGTGGCGCTCAAGCGGGGTATCAGGATCCCGATGCCGGACGGTACGCACCAGATAGCCGACAGGTACATCCCGCAGACCGACGGGCCGTGTCCTACTCTGCTTGTCCGCACCCCTTACGGCCGCGGGTTTCCCTACGACTTCATGTACGGGGGCCTGTTCGCCGAGCATGGCTACAACGTCCTGCTGCAAAGTACACGGGGAACAGGCGGATCGGGCGGTGACCCCGAGCCGTTCACCAGCGAAGCGGCCGACGGCCTGGCGACGATCGCCTGGCTGCGTGAGCAGCCGTGGTTCACCGGTTCGTTCGCGACGATAGGCGCGAGCTACCTCGGCTTCACCCAGTGGGCGCTGGCCAGCGACCCGCCGCCTGAGCTTAAGGCGATGGTCGTCCAGGTCAGCGCCGACGACTTTTACGAGTTCCTTTATCCAGGCGGCGCCTTCGCGCTTGAGGCCACCCTCACCGGAGTGGCCGCGATGGTCTCGCAGGAGAAGGGGTTCCGCGCGTTCATGGCAGCGGTCCTTCGGCTGATCCTCACGTACAGGAAAGTCGAGCGGATGCTCCCGCTGGTACCCGGATACAAGCTCGCCTTCGGGCAGCGGGTCGGCTTCCTCGAGGACTGGCTGGCGCACCCGGCCGCAGTCGACAGGTACTGGGAGCCACGCCGCGCCAACCCCGATATCAGCGCAATGCCGCCGGTCCACCTGCTGGGCGGCTGGCATGACGTGGTCATCGACCCAACGCTGGACAGCTACCGGCGACTTCGCGAGGCCGGGCGTACCGTCCGGCTGGTCGTCGGGCCATGGAACCACACCAGCGGGTTCAACAAGGACATGCCGATCATCGCGCCTGAGGCACTCGCCTGGCTGCGAGCGCACCTGAACGGCAACGACGACGCGCAGGGCCAGGCTACGGTGCGCGTCCATGTCGGCGAGATCGGCGGCAGCGGGTGCTGGCGTGACCTGACCGACTGGCCGCCGCCGGAGGCCGCCACGCAGGCATGGCACCCGCGCGCCGGCGGAACCCTGGCAGCCTCGCCAGGCGAGGGCTCGTCATCATTCCGCTACGACCCCCGCGATCCGACGCCTTCGGTCGGCGGGCCGCGCATGGACAGCAACGGTCACGGGCCGAAGGACAACCGCAAGCTGGAGGCACGCGGCGATGTCCTTGTCTTCACCGGCCCGGTCATCAGCGAGCCGCTAGAGGTCATCGGCCAGGTCAGCATCCGGCTGCTGGTACGAGGCAGCAGCCCGTACTTCGATATCTTCGCCCGCCTGTGCGAGGTGGACGCCAAGGGGAGGTCGTGGAACATCTGCGATGGCCTGCTGCGGCTGGACGGCACCCGGCCGGCCGACGCGGACGGCTGGACAGAGATCGAGGTCCCCATGAGCGCGACTGCCCGCATTTTCGCCCCGGGCCATCGCGTCCGCCTGCAGATTTCTGGCGGCGCCCATCCTCGTTTCGCGCGCAATACCGGCACGGCCGAGCAGATCGCGACGGGCGCAAGCCTCGTGCCCGTGGAGATCGAGATCAGCCACGGCGAGACAGTGCTCTCGCTGCCCGTGCTGCCACGGGTCTTATGAGCTCCGGTAGACGCGCTCAAGCGGGACCAGTTCGACATCTGGGCGGGCGTCGGCTTCCTGGATGAGGTCTGGCGTAAAGCCTGACCTGCTGAACAGCAGCAGCTTCGGCGGCAGGTCGACGCGAGCGCTTGGCAGCAAGCCGCGCAGATGCTCGAGCCTGCGTAGCTGCGCCTGGCCCACTGCCGCGTTCGTACCCTTAGCCTCGCCGATCGCGAGGATCCGGCTCGTGTTGCCTGGCGCGTCCGTTACTACCAGGTCAAGCTCGTGGCCACCTTGATGATCCCGGCAGCCGATCTCGGTCGGGCGGACGGCGCCAGGTACGGCCCCCATCGTCTGCTCGTCCGCGTAATGCATGCACCACTGGCGTGCCAGTTCCTCGAAATGCGGCCCCAGTATCTTCGCGGATACGGTCGCCGCGCTCCGTTCCCATACGCGCTCAGCACGGCCCGCGACTAGTTCGGGTTCATACCGCGCTGTGATGAGCTGGTGCAGCCGGACGATCGGCTCGGTGATACGGAAGACGGTCCGCTTACCACGGAGAGCATCATCTAGCTGCTCGATGAGGCCGACGTCTTCGAGACCGTCGAGCAGGTGCGCGATGCCACTGGCCGGGCGGCCGAGCGCGGCTGCGATCTCGGAGCGGCGGCTCGCTCCCGCGCTGATCGCGCCGAGAGTCGCGGCGTATGAGGTCGGGTCGGTGATCGAGGGTTCCTCGCGGAGCAGCAGCCCGCCTTCGCGGAACATAGCACTCGCCGGGTTCAGCAGCCGGCGCTGTACCCAGGGGCCGAAGTCCGCCAGCGATCGCGGCCCTGCGCCGCCGCACATGTCCTTGTACGCTGGCGTGCCACCGGTCAGCGCGTGCAGGCGAAACGCGAGTTCTAGGTCATGCGCCACGTCCCAGAACTCTGCCGCCTCGCGGAATCCGAATGGCCGGACGACCAGTTCCAGCCGTGCCCTGCCACGTAGCGGGGCACCAGCGCCCAGCAGTTGTGCCATCGTGGTCAGCGCGCTGCCGCACAAGACCATTCGTGTCCTGGTGCGTTGCCGCGCGTTGCCCATCGGGCTAAGTGCCCGCTGCAAGTAGGACGGCAGGGCCGGAGTGGCCGCGACTAGGTAGGGAAACTCGTCGATGATCACCGCGACGGGACGCTCCGCCCCGAGCAGCAGAAGTTCATCGATGGCTTCTCGGTACCCGGTGAACACCACTGGCTGGCGCAACCCCCGGTGGGCGGCGTAGGCCGCGCCAAGGTCCGCGAGGTGGTGGCTCCAACTATGATAGTTACAGCTACCATAAGCCTTGAGCAGGCGCGCTCAGGTCGGCCGGGCGGCGCCGAGCGACTCGGCGAGGAACGCGAGCTGGTAGCGCAAGAGCTGGCCGTCGATCTCGCCGATCGGCGCGTGAGTAGCGCCGGACAGCGGCAGGACCTGGTGCGGGCGGCCGGCCGCTAGCAGCGCCGAGGACATCCGCAGCGTGTGCGCCACTACCACGTTGTCGTCTGCCATTCCGTGGATCAGCAGCAGCGGCCTGGTCAGGCTGGCAGCCTCGGTGATCGTCGAACTCCGGTCGTATGCTTTCGGGTTCTCCTGTGGCAGGCCGAGGAATCGCTCCCGCCAGTGCGTGTCGTAGAGCCGCTGGTCGTGCGGCGCGGCACCGGAAATGGCCGCGTGGAACACATCGGGGCGGCGCAGCACGGCGATGGCAGCGAGCGAACCACCATAGGACCAGCCCTGGATCGCGACCCGCGTCCGGTCCAGGTCAGGGAACTGCGCGCACACGGCCTCGAGCGCGTCGACCTGGTCTTCCAGCGGTGCCGAGAGGGTATCGCCGAACACGGTCCTCAACCATTGCGGCCCGCGGCCGGGCGTGCCGCGCCCGTCCGCGACCAGGACCGCGAAGCCATGCTCGGCGATCCACTGGTCTTCGCAAAACGCCGCGCCGCGCGCACGGACCACCCGCTGCATGGCGGGGCCGCCGTACGGGCTGAGCAGGACGGGCAGGCGCGTTCCCTGCTGATACCACGAGGGCAGCAAGAGGGCAGCGCGAAGCTGCCTGGCGCCAAGAACCAGCCACGTGATCCGCGGCTTGAGCACAGGATCGGCGTCGAGACTGTCGATGGCCGTCCGGGTGCCGTCGCGCCAGGCGACAGCGGCGGCGGCGCCCGCTTCGGTGCGCGACAACACGACGACAGTGCCGCCCGCGGCCTCGCCCTCGTGCACACCAGGGTCCGCGCTGCACCGCGACAGGCCCTGACTCGGGTCGTACTTCCAGAAATGGCGCTCGGTGGGATCGCGTTCGTCGGTGGCGGTGAAGTAGACGGCTTCGCCGTCGGTCCCGCTGACGCAGTCGGCATGCAGTCCGTCCGGCGTGACCGCGACGCCGCCGACCACCAGGCGCCTGGAGCCTTCCCGGTCAGACACGATGACCAGAGCACCTGAGCTGGTCCTCACCGGAGCGCCGGGCGCCAGCTCGACCCAGGCGTCGTCGCGCTCAGTGTGCAGGAGCGTCGTCTGTCCGGTAACGTCGTCGGCCGCCAGCACCAAGACGGTACGCTGGTCCCGGCTTTGCACGCTGAAAAGCGGACCTCGGGTATCCCAGTCCGCGGCGGCGAGGTATTCATATGCGCCCCGGTCCCATGCGACCTCGGTCCTGCTCCCGTCAAGGCGCAGAACGTGCAAGGTGACGTCCGCGTTGGCGGTTCCGGCTGCCGGGTACCTGACCGCGCGAGGCGGCAGCTCGGGATCAGCGGGGTCCGCGATCCACCAGCGCAGGACGGCGGAGTTGTCGACGCGTTCGGCTAGCAGCCGCTGGCCGTCGGGAGCCCACCAGTAACCGCGGTACCGGTACATGGACTCGGCCGCGGCGTGCTCGGCCAGGCCGTAGGTAACATCGTCGTGCTCAGGGGCGGCCAGCACACGCCCGGTGCCGTCGGCCAGATCGGTCACGTGCAGCGCGCCGTCGGTGACGTACGCCACGCGCCGCCCTGTCGGATCGATCCGGGGATCCGTCACCGCGCCTGCGACGGCCACCGGTTCAGGCTCTGCCGCCGGCTCGCGCGGATCACCCCCGGCGCGCACCACCCAGAGCCGTCCGTCGAGCGCGAACACGACCTTGTCGCACGCCGCGTCCGCTGAATAGGCCACGATCCCCGATGAGAACTCGCGTTCCCGCTCCCGCCTTATGCGCTCGGCCTCGGGCAGGTCGCCGCCGCCGGAACTCCACCACCCGCCAGGATCGGCCACGAGCCGCTCCTGCCCTCCCCCGCCGTCGGCCAGGTCAAGCCGCCACAGGCACGTGACCGGGTCCTCACCACCACGCGAGCGCAGGAACAGCACCCGCCCGCCGTCGCGCGACACCGTCACCGCACGCGGAAGGCCCAGCGTGAAGCGCTTGGTACTGGCCAACTGCCTGGGAAAGTCGTCAACTGCCACGCAGGGCACTCTGCCACGCGGCCCCGCTTCAGCACGAGAGATTAACTTGCCCGGCTGCAGGACCGACTAACAGCAACGAACGGCCACCGACGCTGTTCACAAGGCAGCGGCAGCCACAACGATGGCTCAGCGATGCTGTTCCTGCGACAACGAAATTCCACCGTTGCGGTCGCCGTGCGGCGGCCAACAGCATCAGCGGGCCATGGTTGTTGTCACGTGAGTTCGACGCCTTCGTCGTGCTTACCGGGTAGTACGGCGACATGGAGGTGTCCCTACCGGGCAGAGCGGCAATCACTTCTAATGGAGGGAGCACAGCGACAGGAGCCAGCCATGACCTCACTTGATTCGCACGTCGCCAGCCAGCTCACCGGGAACTCGTTCGAGTCCGAGGTCGGCGAGACCGGAAGATGGCTGGCCAGCCCGCGGTTCGCGGGCCTGGTGCGGCTGTACTCGGCGCGTCAGGTAGCCGAGCAGCGCGGAACCATCCGCACCGACTACACCGTGGCGAGGATCGCTGCCGAGCAGTTTTTCGACCTGCTCAGGCAGCTTTACGCCGAACGGAAGCAGATCACGACCTTCGGTCCCTATTCGCCCGGCCAGGCAGTAGTGATGAAGCGGATGGGGCTCGAGGGAATCTACCTGGGCGGCTGGGCAACGTCAGCCAAAGGATCTGTCACCGAGGATCCGGGACCCGACCTGGCCAGCTATCCGCTTTCTCAGGTACCTGACGAGGCAGCGCCGATCGTTCGGGCGCTCCTCACCGCGGACAGGAACCAGCGCTTCGCCAGGTCACGGATGACTGAGCAGCAACTGGCTGCCTCACCCGAGATCGATTACCGGCCGTTCATCATCGCCGACGCGGACACCGGGCACGGCGGCGACGCCCACGTGCGGAACCTGATACGACGCTTCGTCGAGGCGGGAGTGCCCGGCTACCACATCGAGGATCAGAAGCCCGGCACCAAGAAATGCGGACACCAGGGCGGCAAGGTTCTCGTCGGCGTGGACGAGCAGATCAAGCGGCTCAACGCGGCGAGGCTGCAACTCGACGTCATGGGGGTACCAGGCCTGATCGTCGCCAGAACCGACGCCGAGGCGGCCACGTTCCTTGAGAGCCGGGCGGACGAACGTGATCATCCGTTCCTTCTCGGTGCTACGAACACGGACCTGCCTACCTACAAGGTCGGTTACGTGACGATCGTGCGCAAACTCAGCGAACTGGGCATTGACGACGTGTACGGCCATTTGCTGTTCAAGATCTCACCGACTGAGTATGACGAGGCCAGTGCCTGGCTGGCCGAGTCCGGGGTGACAGAAGAAGCTGAAGCCATGGCGCGCGCGTTCCTGCGTGACGGCGGGTCAGCGGAGGACCTGATCGAGAACGTCGAGACACGCTACCTGGAGGCGTGGCTCAGCCAGGCCAACCTCAAGAGCTACCCGCAAGCGGTCGCCGACGTGATCGAGTTCCGCGCCGCCGAAGGCGAGGAACTGGAAATGACCGCCGCCGAGTGGCTTGAGTTCGCGAACCGGACTTCCTTCCAGTCAGCGCAGGCCAGGGCCAGCGCCATGGACATCGACGTGACCTGGGACTGCGAGGTGAGCAAGACCCCGGAGGGCTACTACCAGGTACAAGGCGGAACCGACTACGCGATCGCCCGGTCGCTCGCCGTCGCGCCGTTCGCTGACCTGCTGTGGATGGAGACCAAGACCGCTGATCTCGAAGATGCCAGCCGCTTCGCCGAGGCAATCCACGCCGAGTTCCCTGAGAAGATGCTCGCCTACAACCTGTCGCCGTCGTTCAACTGGGATACCACCGGAATGAGCGACGAAGAGATGCGGCAGTTCCCGCAGGAACTTGGCAGGCTCGGCTTCGTCTTCAACTTCATTACCTACGGAGGGCACCAGATCGACGGCCTCGCCGCCGAGGAGTTCGCGACCGCGCTCAGGCAAGACGGCATGCTGTCGCTGGCCAGGCTGCAGCGTAAGCTCCGGCTGCTTGAATCGCCCTACCGGACACCGCAGACGCTTGTCGGCGGGCCAAGGTCCGATGCGGCGCTGATGGCGGCCTCAGGCGGGACAGCGGCTACCAAATCGATGGGCAAGGGGTCGACGCAGCACCAGCACCTGGTTCAGACCGAGGTGCCGACCAAGCTGCTCGAGGAATGGCTGGCGCTGTGGACGGCGTACCACGAGATCCCCGGCGCGCTGCGGGTGCGCCTGCGGCCGCACACAGCCGGCTCGGACCTGCTCGAGCTCAGCCTGGCCAACGGGGAAGGCGAGAAGGTCGCGAACATCATCTTCTCGGTCATCGCCGATCGCCGTGGCCGGCACATCCTGTCGGTCCGTGACCAGAACACCTTCGACAGCGAGCTGCGCCAGAAGCGGCTGATGACGCTGATCCACCTGTTCCTTGTCTACCGCTACAAGATCTGGGCCGTTCACTACGTGAGCCCGACCGAGGACAACCGCTACCAGGCGCAGAAGATGAAGGCACACAGCCTGTTCAGCGACGTTCACGACGAAGTCGGGCAAATCATCGTCGCGGACGTGAACGCGGAAGGCGTCAAGGCCCTGCTAGTGCCGGACAGGGAACGCCTGACTGCCCTGATCCAGCGGAGGTATCCCCTGGCCGCTTAGGTGAAGATGATCTCGATGAACTCGGGGATGGGGGGAATGTCGAGCCGGTCCATCTTGCGAGCCCTGGCGAGCCCGCAGGAAGGTCACGCCGTCCCTGAACTGCCGGTGCCTCGGCCTGATCAGGCTGTTCGGCCTGGCCAGCCCGAACGGGACGAACAGCAACCCTGGCTGGTACAGGTGCTTATCGTCGGTGTCCCTTCCTGACCAGGGACGATGGTCCCTGGCAGTAAGGTCCCATGTCCCCGCCTGGCATATCGGGCGAACGATTCGATGCCAGAAATGGCAACTCCATGGTGTAGGCCGATGTCACGGCTAGGAGGGCCATGGACTCAGATGCTGAACTTATCGCCCGGTCGCTGTCTGGTGACGGGGAAGCTTTCGTCGAGATGATCGGCAGGCATGAAGGTGCCGTCGCGGCCTACCTCGCGCGGAGGGCCGGCCGAGATGCGGCCGAGGACCTGCTCGGTGACGTGTGGGTAGCGGCCTACGAGTCGCGCAAGTCCTACGACCGGTCATTTCCCGGTGCCAGGCCGTGGCTGATCGGCGTGGCGCTGAACAGGCTGCGGCGCTACTGGCGATCGCGGCCTTACGAGCGGGCCTGCCGCTGGGAGTAGCCGCAGCCGCGGCTGCCGTGCTGGTCAT
>DATJLT010000287.1:0-14958 GCA_035509195.1 Streptosporangiaceae bacterium
TCCGAATGCCGGCCCGATTGTGAACGCAAACTTTGTGAGCGGGCGAACGAGATCCACACCGCAGGAACTTGCGCAGCGCTATTCGGTGCTCAGGCAACTTGATCGCCATCGGGATTTTGTTTCTGCGCTGAAGGTTATTGACCCGAGGATCGCCGACGTTGAAGTACTCGTTAAAGACGGCCAGTCATCGCTCAACCTCAGTCTCGATGGCATGCTTATGCCTCTATCGCTCTTCGGTGAAGGCATTGTGGCTTTCGCGGATATCATGAGCTTGATTTACTCAACAAATACCACGGTGCTGCTTATTGATGAAATTGAGAACGGAATCCATTATTCTGTAATGCCCGACATCTGGCGACATATAAGATATGCAACACTGGCGACTGGCACGCAGGTGATAGCCACCACGCATAGCCGTGAATGCCTCGCCGCAGCCCACGCAGCTTTCACTGACCAGGCGAGCGAGTTGCTCAGGTTGCTTCGCCTGTCCCGTAGACCCGGACAAGAAGGGGTCTTCGTTACCTCCTATAGCGCTCGTGAGGTTGAGAATGCACTTGAACTAAATCTGGATATTCGATGAGCGTTCAGGTCAAGCTGAGTTCATCCGCTGACGAGAATGTCACCTTCGAAGAGCCGTTTCTGATCCTAGTTGAGGGTGGCGACGATCAAGCTGTCGTTGCAGCGATGGTCAGACACGAGAAACTTGAGAACTTTCGAGTGCATAATATGTTCGGGAAGGCGAGCTGGACGGCACGTGCTGCCGTGATAGCCAAGGCGCCGGAGTTCGTGACTAACGTCAAGGCCATGGGCTTGGTACGAGACTCCGATAACGACCCGAACGCGGCATGGGATTCCTGCGTCTCGGCATTGAAGGCATGTTCATTTCCGGTACCAGCCAAGTCGGCCCTATCCGCATCTGGTCAGCGGTCTGCGGCAATACTGATAGTTCCTGCTCGCGACGAACAAGGCGCCATCGAAGAGCTATGCGCTAAATCCTTCGATCCTGACCGTCTCGCCTGCGTCGATTCTTACTATGCCTGTCTCGGCGCAGCCGGTGTTAGTCCGAATAGCAGCAAAGGACGATCTCAGGCATATCTTGCAGGCTTGAGGTCAGCGCCCAGAGATCTTGCCGTTGCCGCGAGTCGCGGGCTCCTGGACATGACCCACGAGAGTTTCGACGAACTGCGCGCCTTTGTACACAGCCTCGCGACGTCCGCACCTGGCCACGAAAGCTAGGAAGTCCCTCCCTCCGGCGGCGAGCCGCAGGCCGAAAAGGACGCGGAGCGCCGGTGCATAAGTCAGATGGAGGCGGGTAGCTGGGGGCGGTGGCTAGAGCCAGAACCGTAGCCGGGTACGCGGTCCCCGGGATCATCGTGTTCTTCTTCTGGGTGGTCATCGCGATCTTGGCCATCATCCTGCTTGCGTTCATCGTCCACTGGGCGGGCGGCGGAGTGCTCCACCTCCGGCTCGGGCACTTCACCCTGTACGTCGGATTCACCTGACGTGCGCAGGCTGAAGGGCCTGACCGAGGCCAACATCAAACCCCGGCTTGGTGGTGCCTGAAGTGCCCCGGCGGCTCCTCAGGCGCCGATGCGCAGCAGGTCTGAGGCGAGGACCACGTTGCCGGCGAAGACCGCCTCGGCTTCGGCTATCCAGTCCTTTTCCGTGCCGGGGAACGGCGAGGGAATCAGGTGGGTGAGCACCAGCGTTCCGACGCCGCAGCGTTTCGCGGTCGCCGCCGCGTCCTCGATCGATGAGTGATAGGCGAGGATGTCCCTGAGCCTGGCAACGGGAAATGACTCGATCAGCGACCGCCTCAGCACGGTCTGGACGTAGACGTCGGCACCATCGCAGAGCTGGTCGAGCCCAGCGCAGGGGATGGAGTCACCGCCGATCACGACCGCCTTGCCCTCGGCCTCGATCCGGTAGCCGACCGTGGGACGGACCGGCGCGTGCTCGGTAGGCGCGGCGATGATCCGCACCGTGCCGTCGTCGAGCACCACGCCGTCGGTGACCTCGCTGACCTCGGCGGACGGGTCCCAGCCAAGGTCGGCGTGATGAGCGCGGCGGTAGCCGATGTCCTGCGCGAGCATGGCCAGGGTCCGCTCTGCCAGTTCCCCGGTACCCGGCGGCCCGGTGACCGGCAGGGGCCTGGGCGCCTGCGACATCGTCCAGTTCATGGTGAGCAGGTCGTTCAGGTCGGTGATGTGATCCGAGTGCAGGTGCGTCAGCAGCAGCCGCTCAACCTGTACGGGCCCGCTGCCCGCCGCGACCAGCCGCATCAGCACGCCCCGCCCGGCGTCGAACAGCAAGTCACGGCCGGCCGTGCGCACCAGGGTCGCCGGGCCAGCACGGTTCGGGTCGGGCAACGGACTGCCCGAGCCCAGGATGATCACTTCCATAGCACCTCCCCCGAGGACTGCACCAGAGTAGCCGCCAGCCGCTGCGCCCCCGGCGGCGGGCAGTCCGTCCGCTTACTGCGCTTGAACGACCCGAAGGTCGTTACCTGTGGGAAACTGTCAGCAAGTCACGGGAGGGCGAGGACCGGACGATTATGGGACGACCGCAGTCACCGCTGGAACGCGACGGCTCGCCCCGTCGCGAGTTCGCGTTCTGGCTGCGGGACCTTCGCGCCAGATCGGGTCTTACTTACGAGCAGCTTGCCAGGGTCTCGAACTACGCGACGAGCACCATGCAGGATGCCGCCGCCGGGCAGCGCCTCCCGACGCTTCCCGTGGTCAGGGCCTTCGTCCGTGCCTGCGGGGATGACGAGGCGAAGTGGGAGACCTACTGGACGCAGATCAGGCGGATCATCGACCCGGACACGCCGTACGACATGTCCCGCGCAGTCGAGCCGCCCTGGGCTGACGCCTCCGGTCGAGGCGAGAACGGCACCGAAGGCTCCGGTACTGCCGAAGGCTGGTACCTGCAGTCTCTCGTCGCCGAGGTCCGGCTGGATGCCGAGCCAATCGAGGCAATAGAAAAGCGGCTGATCGTCGCGACGGTGAACGGGCTCGCGGAGATCGCGACGTCTGTCAGCGTTCCCAGGCATCCTGACGACACAAGCGAATCGCACGAACTGGAGGCGGAATTGCTGGACGGAGGCTCCCTCGAGCAGCGCGAGCAGCCATTCCAGAGCTATTTCAGGAACGTGGTCGCCCTGCCCCGCCCGCTGCAGATCGGCGATCACCATGAATACACGCTTCGCCTCAGGATTCCGCGCGGACAGCCCATGGCTCCACACTACGTCCACGTGCCCTTGCAGCGCAGCGACCACTTCGACCTGCGGGTTCGCTTCAACCCCCAGCGTCCGCCTCAGCAGGTCTGGAAACTGGAAGGCGTCTCGACGACTGTCTTGTACGAGCGCAATCCGGCCAGCGAGCTGATAGCACCCGACGAGACCGGCGAGGTTCACGTGACCTTCCGCGGGCTCAGGCAGGGCCTGAGCTACGGAGTGAGCTGGATGCCTTAACTGCCTGGCGTCTGCGCTGGCACGGCGACCAGATATCGCCCGGCATACGCCCGGCTCACGACCAGGCAACCGGACGTTACCGACCTTTCACTGAGAGTACCCAGCCAGGGCCGGCCTGGCGGGCACTCCGAGGGGAGGCAGGAAGATGCAGACGCACATCATCCACCTGCTGCTTTCTTTGCTGCACGTGCTCGTCTGAGCAATCAGCATCGCTCAGCGGCCCGCAAGCACCAGCCTTGCGGGCCGCTGACTATTGTTGCGGGGGCACAGGGTGCCCGTCATGCTCTTGTTATGGCGCAACCTCCGGAGCCGGCGGTGGAGGACCTGGTCGGCGAGTTGCGCGCGCTCAGGGAACGCGGGCTGGTCAGGCTGAGGCACACCGACCTGCCTGAGCTGCGCTCCGCGGCGGCGCGGAGTTCCGTGCTCGATGCGGCGCGAGGTGGTCCTGGCGCGGTCGAGGCGCTTCTGCGCGCCGCTATAGAGAACATCGGCGGCGGAACACTCGGGGCAGCGGCGACCGCCACCTTCGGCCTGGGCCGGGGAGCCAGGGACCGGGCCGCGCAGGATCGCAGGCGTCAGGCTGCCCTCGCTTACGGGGTGAGCGTGGAGCGCTTCAGGAAACATCACGAAAGGGTCGTGCTCGAGCAGGTCGCCGAGGAGATCATCAAGCTCTGCGTGCCCGCGGCCGGCTCGGCGAGATCCGGCATGATCATGCCCGAGCTCGGCGGCCGGGTCGACCTGGAAGCCAGGATCGGCGGGGCCAGCGTGCCTGTCATCGTGCACGTCGAGCCAGTCGAACTGCTGGCCGGCGTGGACATCATCGTCGCGCCGATCAACTTGCACCTCGAGCCATCGCACCACTTCAAGTCCTCAGTGTCGGCGGCGCTGCGCCGTAGCGCGGCCATCCGCGGCACGGACGGGCAGATCGTGGCGGACGTGCTGGCGGACGAACTGCACGCGTGGTCAGCGAAGCACGGCAGGGTCGGGTTGCCGATCGCGCCGGGAACGATCGCGGCCACGTCCTCGGGCGCGCTCGAGAGTCAGGGCGTACGGCGCATTTATCACCTGGCCGTGGCCAGCCCCCGGCCGGGGAGCAATGACTACGACATCGATCCCACCTCGATCGCGCAGGGCGTCCGTAATGCCATGGCGATGGCCCGCGCCGAGCGATCGTTGTTCGAGCCTGAACTCGCGTCAATCGGTTTCCCGCTGCTCGGCGCGGGGCGAGGCGGCCTGCCACCTGAAACCAGTTTCACCTGGCTGTGGTCGGCGCTCGAACGTGATCTTGGCGAGCACGGGCCATGGGAAATTCACTTCATCACCCGGCGGCGCGCGGTCGCTGACATCGTCCTGGCGAAGCTCGCCGAAGCGGGTCTCGCGCGAAGATTGCCCGAATAGGCGGGTGGCGACGGATTCCACATGTCCGGCGCCGCGGCTGGAATAACCGCGCTGGCCGTGGTCGCACCTGTCACATGCCGCCAATACTGCCCTTAAGGCGTGAACTCTCCTGAAGGGCGACTCGGGCGGACCAGATGTGCGAGGTGATCAGCGAGCCGGGAGCGACCGTCGCGACGGGGGCCAGGGTCAGCTTGCGCAGGCCCGGCGCGGCCGACGTGCCAGAGATGGCGGCGCTGCTCACCGAGAGCGCGGACCTCCACAGGGGGTGGGTGTCGTATCCGGCCAGCGAAGAACAGGTGCTGGCGTTCCTCACGCAGTCGCCGGCCGAGGGAATGGAAGTCTTCTGCGTCCAGCGCCGCAGCGACGAGGTGATCGTCGGCCTCACGACTTTGTGCCGGATCTCGGGCGAGCCGTGGCTCACCGCCGAATGCGGCGGGGCGGTCGGGGTGAGGTATCAGGGCAACGGATACATCGCGGAGGCAATGCGGCTGCTCGCGTGGTTCGCATTCAGCGGCCTTGGGCTTCATCGCGTAGAAGCGCTCGCGCAGCCAGGCAACGGCCGATCTCATCGCATGCTCGCCGCCGCCGGATTTCAGCCGGAGGGGACGGCCAGGGGCGCGATCCGCATCGGTGGCACCTGGGCGGATCACGTGCGCTGGGCGACAACGGCCGAGGACCTGCGGTTCCCGCGGGGATTCATCGCGCAGGAGAGGGGGTGATCTGATGGCGGGAGAAACGGCATCGACGCCAACGGCGATGCCCGACGTGACGCGGATTTCGCTGGACGAGGTGCGCGCGCTCGACGACTCGGTCCTCGCGCATTCGCTGCGCAGGTTCCAGCGCGAGTCGCGTGAGGTCAAAGACCCGATCTCGGCGTTCGGTGCGTTCAACCAGCACTCTTCAAGCCCCTGGTGATGCGGCTGGCGGGGCCTGGCGGCTAAGCCGCGGCCCCGCCCCGCGCCATCCACTCGTGATCAGCGAAGAGATCTGTCAGGAGGGCAGTCGATGGCAGTACCCGCGGAATGGCCTGACCAGGTACTCGACGTGGCCGAACTCCGGGCCGGCGGCTGGCGGCCCGCTCCGTTCAGGCAGTTCCTCTTCAAGGTCCACAGCCGCTGCAACCTCTCGTGTGACTACTGCTACGTCTACGAGATGGCAGACCAGAGCTGGCGGTCGCGGCCAGCTACCATGCCGGCGGAGGTCGTGTCGCAGGCGGCCATGCGGATCGCCGAGCATGTGAGGCGGCACGACCTTGACGAAGTGAGGATCATTCTGCACGGCGGCGAGCCGCTCATGGCCGGGCCTGACTTCTTCGCCGTGCTCGCCGCTGAACTGCGGCAGGCGATCCCGCCAGGCTGCGCGGTCGAACTCGGCATGCAGACCAATGCCGTCCTGCTGAGCGAGCGGTTCCTTGACGTCCTGCTGGCCAACAGGATCAGGGTTGGCGTCAGCCTGGACGGCGGCCGCGAGGCAAACGACAGGCACAGGGCCTACGCCAGCGGGCGAGGATCTTACGACCTGGTCGCGGCAGCGCTGCGACGTCTCCGCACGCCGCCCTACGACAGCCTCTATACCGGCATCCTGTGCACGATCGACCTGGAGAACGATCCGGTCGAGACCTACGAGGCGCTCCTCAGGTTCTCCCCTCCCTCAACGGATTTCCTCCTGCCGCACGGCAACTGGTCATGCCCGCCCCCTGGCCGACCGGCAGCCTCGGCGGTGACGCCGTACGCGGACTGGCTCATCGCGATCTTCGACCGCTGGTACTCCGCGCCCGCGAGAGAAACTGGCATCCGGTTCTTCGAGGAGATCATCAACCTGGTGCTCGGCGGCGCCAGTCACGTCGAGTCGATCGGGCTGACACCGGTGACGCTTGTAGTCATCGAGGCCGACGGCTCACTCGAGCAAGTCGATTCGCTGAAGGCCGCCTATGACGGCGCACCCGCGACCGGGCTCAGCGTCTTCGGCAATTCGTTCGACGACGCGCTTGAGCTCCCGGCGATCGCGGCCAGGCAGGTCGGCGCGGACGGCCTGTGCGCCACGTGCCAGCGCTGCGAGGTACGCGATATCTGCGGCGCGGGCCTGTACCCGCACAGGTACCGCCAGGGCAGCGGCTTCCTCAACCCGTCTGTCTACTGCCCCGACCTGCTGCGGCTGATCAGGCACATCCGTGACCGCGTGCGAGCAGACATCAGCGAACTGGTGATGACATGAGCCTGGCGACTCACAAGGTGCCCGCGGCGCAGTTCGGCCAGCTTGCCGCCGGCCGCGGAGATCCCGCGACGATAGCTACCCTGCGGGCCGGCCAGCTAAGCAAGCACCTGCTCCTGATCAGGGCGGTGATCGACGCGGCAGCGGGAGGCGAGGGAAGCGGCCAGCTCTCCCGCGCCTATGACCTGCTGACCTCCGTGCAGCGAACGCATCCAGCCGTAGTGGAGGCGGCTGTCCTGCACCCCCACGTAGGCGCCTGGGCAGTCCGCTGCCTGGAGCGGCTCTACGGTCTCGCTGAGCCTGACACCGCCGGCCCTGACATCCCGGTCGAGGCCGACCTCGGCTACCTCGCCGGCGTCGCTGCGGCGGCCGCGATCCGCGCGGGCACGCGCTTCGAGATCGACGTTCCCGTCAGGGAAGGAACCGTCCTGCTTCCAGGGCTCGGCATCGCGAAACTGCCGTCGGGCGGCGAGCAAGGCGCGACCGCGGCCGGCGACGGAGCTTCCGCGTGGGTCGCGGCGTCAGGAACGCGCGTCGTCGTGCCCGCCGCATCGGCGAGGGACACGCGGAACTGGACCGGGCTGAGGCGCCTGCGCGCCTGCGCCGGCGATCTCGAGATCACCGTTGACCTTGACGACCTCGATCCCTACCGAGGTCACGCTTACCCCGACGTGGCCGGGCGGCTGCCTGACACCGAGGCGCGCGAGTGGACCCGGCTGTTCGGGGCCGGATGGTCGCTGCTCGTGCGGCACCACCGCCCTTACGCCGAGGGCCTGGCCGCCGGGCTGCGGTCGGTCGTGCCGCAGGTATCCGGCGAGCCGGGGCGGAGCGTCAGCGCGACCTCGACCGACGCGTTCGGCTCGATAGCGATGTCCCGCCCGGCCGACGAGGCTGCGCTCGCCGTCACGCTTATTCACGAATTCCAGCACGGCAAGCTCAGCGCGCTGCTCGACCTCGTACCGCTCTACGAGATCCGGTCGGGTGCCAGGTATTACGCGCCCTGGCGCGATGACCCCCGGCCGCTCGGCGGCCTCCTGCAGGGCACGTACGCGTTCCTCGGGGTGACCGACTTCTGGCGAGTGCACAGGAACGCGGTCAGCGCGGCGAGCGCTGACCTGGCCAGCTTCGAGTTCGCGCGCTGGCGCGAGCAGACCGCCCGTGCGGCCGACGAGCTCGCCGGGTCAGCCGAGCTGACCAGCGCCGGCCTGCACTTCATCGACGGACTGAGGGCAACCCTGCGGGCATGGGCGATCGAGCAGGTGCCTGCCGCGCTGGCCGACCAGGCACGCGATTCCGCGGCCGACCATCGTGCTCGCTGGCGGGCCAGGAATCTCCGGCCTGAGGACAGCGCGATCGCCCGCCTGGCCATCCGGTGGCAGGCAGGCGAGCAAGGCGGCGCCGAGCCCTTCAGGACCGAGGTCGTGACCGGAACGAAACCGGCTCGGGCCGAGACCGCGCAGTTCCGCCTGTGGCACCTGCGCATCACCGATCCTGACAGGTTCGACGCCGTCTGCGCCGGCGAGGAACGCGGCGGGGAGTGGGCGGACATTTCCGACGCCGACCTGGCGTGCCTGCGTGGCGACTGCGGCCTGGCCACCACGGCGTACCGCGACGCGATCGCCGCAGCGCCCGAGCGGGTCAGCAACTGGGTGGGCCTTGGCCTTGCCCATCTTCGCTCAGGCGATGCCAGGTCCGGTTACGCGGTACTTGACCGGCCGGAGATCCTCATCCCGCTGTACCTGGCGCTTCGCGCGGAAGGCGAGAGCCCGGCGCCGGACGCGCTCGCCCGCTGGCTCGCCGGCGGCACTAGGCCAGCCCAGCAAGGAGACGCGGCATGAGCAAGCCGAAGCTGCCAGTCATCGACGCGGACTGCCACGTGGTAGAGCCTTTCGACCTGTGGGCGAAGGAACTGCCCGAACGGTTCCGGCCCTACGCGCGCCAGCGCACCCGCACGGAGGTCGGCGAGGAGAAGCTGTTCCATCACGGCCGCGAGCTCGACCTGGAGTGGACGATCGGCACTTTGTGCACGCCGGGCTCCGGCAGCGTGCAAGGCAGGCTGGACCTGGACCTCGATACCGAGGTGCATCCGGGCGTCAGCGAACCGCACGCGCGCCTGCGCCTGATGGACGAGCAGGGAATCGCTGTCAGCGTGTTGTTCCCCTCCTGCACCCTCGGGCTTGACGACGTCGACGACATCGACTTCCGGTGGGCCTACGCGGAGACCTACAACTCGTGGATCGCCCGGTTCTGCCAGGCCGACCCGGTCAGGCTGCGCTGGGGCGCGGTCCTTCCCCTGGTCGACATCGACCGCGCGATCGCCGAACTGAACCGGTGCGTCGGACTCGGGTGCTCGACCGTGATGCTGTCGCCGCTGCCCAGGTCAGGCCCGGGCGCGGTGCCGTTCGCCGATCCGGAACGCGCCTCCCTGTGCAGGAACCTCGGTCACGCGGAAATGGACCCGATCTACCAGATCCTCGTCGGCCACGACCTGCCCGCGACCGTGCACGTCGTCAACCCGGCCTCGAACGCCCTCGGCGTCGGCTGGGTTTACGCGAACCGCACGCAGTGGCAGATGGGGCAGCCCTTCCAGGCGCAACTCGCGGTCATGCACGTTATCGACGGAGGCGCGCTCGAGCGCTTCCCCGCGCTGCGCGTCGGCGTGTTCGAAGGTGACGTGGGCTGGCTGCCGCATTGGCTCGGGCGGATGGAAGAGACATACGACAAGTTCGCCTTGCTCTCCCGCGTGCCTGAACGAGGGCCGATCAGGCAGTTCCGCGACCAGATGTTCCTTTCCGGCGAGCCTGCCGACCTCGGACTCGCCCACGCCGCCGACCTGGTCGGAGCCGACCGGATCCTGTTCGCCAGCGACTGGCCGCATATGGACGGCGCCTGGCCCGATCCGCTGATCATCGTGCGCGACCGGCCGGATCTCACCGACAGCCAGAAACTCGACATCCTGGTGCACGGGCCGGCCGCGTACTACGGGATCGACGTACCTGAACTGGTGGCTCACCTGGGTGCGGGCTGGTCGGCAGGCAGCGAGATCGCCTGGATCGAGGGCATGCTGCCGGCGGATTACCGGCCCGCCGGCGGCCGCGAGGCGGTGCCGGCCCAATGACCTCGCTCACGGCGGCCAGACCAGCGTTCAGGCCAGAACAGGTCCAGATCCTGCTGACCGAGCGCTGCAACCTGCGCTGCCGGCATTGCGCCGTACCAGAGGAGGACTCGCCGGCCACTCACGAACTGGACTTGCGGTCCTGGCAGTTGTTCATCCGGCAGTGCGTCGAGGACGGCCTCCGCAGCCTGGTCTTCTCCGGCGGAGAGGCGCTTCTTCGCGCCGACGCGGTCAAGCTGGCCGCGTTCGCCCACGAGGCCGGCGCCGAGCGCACCACGCTCGTGACGAATGGCCTGCTCTTCCGAGGTGACATTCCCGGCCAGATAGCAGCGGCCCAGGCCGAGCACCAGGCGTTCGGCGTTCACGTGAGCATCGACGGGGCGTCGCCGCTGACGCACGACTGGATGCGCGGCCAGGGGACGTTCCGCAGGACCATGCGGGCGATCGACCGGCTGCACGCGGCAGGCGGGCGGATCACCGGCCTCCACACTGTCCTGCACAGGGGAAACGCGCACGAGATAGCCGGGTGCGCCGACCTGGCCGAGCACCTTGGCGCGGAGGTGTGGACCGTGTTCCCTGTCGCCGAGCTCGGCCGCGCCAGGGACATCAGGGACGCGAGGCTGGATGAGTCCGCCTGGCGGTCGGTCATTGACCAGGTCACGGAGGTGAGCAGGCGGCGCCCGTTCACGGTGAGCGTGATGGGCCCCGTCTACGGTGACGAATGGCCGGCCGGAGCCGGGGAGGTGCCCAACCCGAGAGCCGAGCACGCTCTCCAGGCCTGCGTCGGACCCGACGGCCTTGTTTTCTGCTGCCCGCCCTTGCGCGGGCAGCCGGTCGGGTCGGTCGCGGAGGTGTCGGGATCTGGCCAGTGGAGGAAGCTGGCCGATAGAGCCGGGGAACAACTCCTCGCCAACTGCGGTACCTGTAAGTTCCTCCTGCTGTGCACGGGCCTGGACCTCAGCCGCCCCTACCGGCCGCGCGGCGAGGACCGGCCGAGGGCCATGCCCCCGCTCGCGGCGGCGAGCTAGCGCGATGCGCTGGATCGCCCCGGCTGACCCGCTGCCGACCTGGCGCCGGTGGTGGGCTTCAGTCGCGCCGGCGACCGGCCAGGTCAAGCCGGACGAACTCGTATGGCATCGGCTCGCGGGCGCCTGGCTCGCGATCAGCTCGCGCACAGGCGGCTGGGCCGTCTTCGAGGCAGCCGAGCGGGCCGGATTCGCCGGCATCACCCATGCCGAGCGCTCCGGCCGGTGGCGGCCGGTCGTCGAGGCCGCCTGGCGCCGCGGCATGATCACCATCGGCGGGCAGAGCGTCTACGACGCCAGGCAGCACCGCGAGGCTGTCGAGGCCACCAGGGACTACTACACGCTTGTGCTGCTGCTCAACCAGGGATGCAATCTGGTCTGCACCTATTGCTACCTGGGGCACGCGGCGCCGGCGCCGCATCGCGCGATGGCCGCCGACCTGGCCAGGAAGGCAGTGCTCGGCGCGCTTGAACAACCGTGGGAAACCATACTTGCCGACTTCGGCGAGATAGCGGTCGCCGGGGCAGCCCTCCGCGAACTGCTGCCCTGGGCACGGGCGGCGGCGGAAGCCAGGGGGAAGACGCTGCGCGCCTCGGTGCAGACGAACGGAACTACGCTGGACGATGAGCTCGCCGACTTCCTTGCCCGCCACGACGTAGCGGTCGGGATCAGCCTCGACGGACCGCGCCAGCTCCATGACGCGGCCCGCGTCTTTCGCACCGGCGCCGGTTCCTACGACCGTGCCGTAGCCGCCGTAAGAAGGTGCGGTGAACGCGGGCTGCCCGTTCACCTGATCGCCACTATCAGCCGCCACAACATCGGCCATCCCTGCGACGTCGTCGCCGAGCTTGCGGCACACCGCCCGAGAAGCACGCTGCTGAAACCGGTTCTGCCCGAGGGCGAGGCAGGAGCGGCCTGGACCAGGCACGCGATCACCGAAAGCGAGTACGCGGGCTTCATGCGCGCGGCGATCCAGCGGGCCGACCATGACGGCGCCGACATGCTCGACCAGTCGGCTGGCAAATTCCTCCTCCGCCTGATCGGCGACAAGTCGGGCTGGCGTGACTCCTGTACCAGCCGCGCCTGCGGCTCTGGCCGGTCGCTGCACGTCGTGGCCGCCGATGGCAGCGTGCACTCCTGCCCCAGGTTCGTCTCCGGCGACCGCGCCCAGGCTGGCGCCGCCACGGGAGATGCGGGGCACCGGCGGCTGCTGCCGATCACCGCCGTCGGGCCGGCCATGCCCGGGCCGCTGCCCGATCTGCTGCCGGAGACCCTGCGAGCCGCTCCCCCGTCTTGCGCCGGCTGCGCCTGGCTTGGAAGCTGCGGCGGCGGCTGCACGCTGGTCGCGCAGTCAGGATCGCCCGCCGTGCCGATGCCCGACCCGCACTGCGTTGCCTACCAGGCCATGCACGAGGAGTTGTTCGCCACCGTCATCACGTCGTTCTTCGCCGGCCGGCACAGGGAAAGCACCGCGTTCAAGGGTGCTGCTCCGCAGGTTGCGTACGCAAGAGCATGAGGAGGTCCCATGACCGGCCAGCACGCACTGAAGGTCCGCATCGGTATCGGCCTCGGCGTCCGCGACCTGGTGCGCGACCGCGGCGAACTGCTCACCGTCTGCCGCACGGCCGAGCGGCGGGGCTTCGACTCCCTGTGGCTGTCAGAAGTCGCCGCAAGCGACGCGCTCGATCCGGTCGCTGCCCTGGGCTTCGCCGCGGCCGTGACCGAGCGAATCAAGCTGGGCACCAGCGTCCTGGTCGTTCCCGGACGTCCGCCCGCGCTGCTTGCCAAGGCACTCGCGACGCTGCACCTGCTCAGCGGCGGCCGGATGCTGCCGATTCTCGGCCTCGGAACCTTGCATCCGGACGAGCAGCAGGCCTTCGGCGTGGGCAGGCACGAGCGCGGTCCCTGGTTCGAGGAAGCGGTGCCGCTGATCCGCCGGTTCTGGACCGAGGAAGCGGTGCACCACCGTGGCCCCCGGTTCACGGCCGACGGCTTCGGCATCCGCCCAAGGCCCGGCCGCTCGCTCCCGATCTGGCTCGGCGGAGCTCACCGCCTCGAGCTTCGCCGGGCCGGCCGGCTCGGCGACGGCTGGCTTGCCAGCTTCGCCACGCCCGCCGAGGTGCGTGCGGGGATCGCCGTCGTTGATGCTGCCGCCAGAGAACATGGCCGTCAGATCGACGACGACCATTACGGCGTCCTGATGCTGTATTCCCTGCGAGATCCCGACCAGGAGACGCGCGAGTTCATCGCGTGGCGCCGTCCCGACCTGGCCAGCGGGGCCGCGCTGCCGGCCGGCGCGGACGCGATCAGGGCGCGGATCAGTGAATACGTCGAGGCGGGCGCGTCGAAGTTCATCCTCGTTCCCGCTGCCCGCCCGCCCTGCTGGGAGACCGAGCTCACCGGGCTCGCGGACGCGGTCCTGACCCTGCAGACCCCTAGCGTGATGGCGGCCGCGGGGGCCAGTTCATGACGACCGCAACCGGGACCGGCACCGGCACCGGCACCGGCAAGGTGCTCGCCTCCGTGCGTGGCCACATGTTGCTGCACATCGAATGGCTTCGCCGACGACTGGGCGCGATCGCGGAGGATAGCGAGCCGGCCGAGGGGGTCGGGCGCCTCGCCGACTCGCTGCTGATCGCGGGCGAGGCCGCTCTTCCTCTCCTGATCGACCCGCGGGCCGCCGCGTGGTGCGCTGAGGTCGGTGCCTTGCTTGACCGCGGCGCCGCGACGATCTTGCCTGCCGGGCACTTCCTTGCCGCGTGCCGTCGGGCGGCAGCGCTGGCGCTGTCGGCGCGTTTTCTCTTCGCCCGCGAGAATCCGGACGCCGCGATGCCGCCCCTCCCGGTCCGCGCGGACCACGCGGGCAAGATCCGCCTGCTTGGGACCCGGATCGTCCTCGACTGCGGCGCCCGGTCCGCCGGACTGGAAATAGCCGTCGGGATCAGGCAGGGCCACCCGGTGCTGCCCGGCCTGCCTGACGCCAGGGTCACGCTCGAGCCCGCGCCGTTGCCCGGTGTGGTCGTGCCCGGCGGCGACCGGGTGGACATCGCCCTGTGCGGCGATGACCCGATCCTGCGCACGAGCTCACCCGTGGTGGCGGTCCTGCGCGGAACCAGGCCGCTTCGTTCCCCGGCCCAGCCAGGGATCGCCGTGGTGCCCGCGACCGCGAGCGCGCAGTGGCGCGGAGCCAGCGTCGCCGCGTCGGCGGCCCACCTGCGATCGGCGTTCACTGGCCAGGATCTGCGGACGGATCAGGACGACCTCCCGCCGCCAGGCATCGCCGAGGTCGCCGACTATGGCCAGGTCACGCGTTTGCTCGAGTTGTTCTCGCGCGGCGAAGGCTGCGCCGGGCCGCAGGCGGAGGTCGCCGGCGTGCTCGGCGAGCTCGCCTCGTGGCTGAACCGGCCTGGCCGGCTCTCTGAACACGGAGAGCTGACCAGGGACCGGCTCGCTGCCTGCGGCTTCCGCGGCGCCAGTCACGGCTGCGCCGGCCACGGCGGTACCGGCATCTCGGCTCATGACCGTACAGCCTTGCCCTCCTGGCGGGCACGCTGGCAGTCGGCGGGCGGACGCTGGCGCCCGGATGGCCCTAGGGAGACCGTCGTGCCCGCCGTGCCGGAACTTGGTGACCTGCTCGCGCGACTCGGCGCCCCGCTGGGCGTGGAGATCAACACCCTGGCCGGCGAGCGCGCGCGCGCCGATCAGACAATGGATCACCTGAGCTTGATGAGCGCACG
>DATJLT010000288.1:0-26224 GCA_035509195.1 Streptosporangiaceae bacterium
GTCTTGAAAACCGCTATGGGGCGTGAGCTTCATCGTGGGTTCGAATCCCACACCCTCCGCTCTGCCACACCCTCCGCTCTGCTTGCTCTGCATGCCCCCCTCGTCCGCCTTCTGAAGTTTGGCGCAACCAAGGCCGTGACCCGCAGGTATTCATACCGTAGGAAGGGACCGAGCGGAGGAGGCGGGCTGGATCAGTGGACCGCGACGAGTTCACGACCTTCTACGCCGCCACGTTCCACCGCCTGGTGGGCCAGCTCTACGCGATGACCGGCGACCAGTCGGAAGCACAGGACGCGGTGCAGGAGGCCTTCGTCAGGGCGTGGTCGAGGCACACCAGATTCGACCGCGACGGTGCTCCTGAAGCCTGGATCAGGCTTACAGCCTGGCGCATCGCGGCATCCAGGTGGCGGCGGAACAGGGAAGGCGGGCGCCTGGTGCGCCTCACCGCGGTCGCGACGCCAGAAGCTGTACCAGGACCGACTCCCGACCACGTCGCGTTTATCGCAGCGCTGCGCAAGGTGCCCGCCGAGCAGCGGCGGGCGATCGTGCTTTACCACCTTTGCGACCTGACCGTCGAGCAGATCGCGGCAGAGACGGGCGTCCCCGCTGGCACGGTAAAGGCGCGGCTGGCGCGCGGGCGTGCCGCCCTCGTGCCGCACCTTCGGGAAACCGCGGCGAGCTTCAGCACTCACTAACCGAAAGGCAGCGCCATGTCAGATCTCAGCAGCCAGCTCAGGCAGGTGGCCGACGATGCCGCCAGCCAGGCCAGGCCCATGGCCGTCAGCGACGTTATCAAGCGGGGCGACCGCCGACGCCAGCGGACGATGGCCACGCGCTCGCTCAGCGGCCTGTCGGCCGTCGCCCTCGGTGCGGCCGTCATCTTCACCGGTGCCGCTGGCCACGCCCCCTCGCCCGCCTCGGCTGCTGCCTCTCACGCAAACACCACGTCAGAACAGACGACGACGACGGCCGGCAAGATTTCGATCGTCCTGGCTTACAAGAAGGAGCAGGGCCGCAACTTGTCGGTCTCGTCGCTCACGTACTCGATTCACGTCAAGGACGCGGTTAAGCATCCGTCCCTCATCCTGCTGCTGAGCGTTAACGGCCCGAAGGGCCAGATGGCGGCGTCCGCCGCTATCATCCACCTCGCGCCTGCCGGCCAGCGGAACTACTCAGGCTCGGTACCCAAGAAGCTCCTCGCAGTGATTCATGTTCGCAAGGGCAGGACCCTCGAAACTCAGATCGTCGTCTTCTTCGTTAACCAGCCGAATAAGCACGGGATTACCATTCCTGGCCATTCGATCCTGCAGGAAGGTGTCGTGGTCAGCTAGCGAACCCGGCACGCCTATGACTGACGCCGCTCACGTGCGCGCCGCTTTCCTTCATGCATCGCGTGCACGCGCGCGATCGGAATCTCGTGCCCTTCAGCGACGAGGTCAACTGGCAGTGCCTGCGGCGCGGGCATCAGCGCGGCCCACGGATCCCGCCCGTCGAGCAGCCCCGCGGCGTTGCGCACGGTGAAGTCGCGGGGGGCCACGTCATCAAGCTGGTCCCAGGTGAGCGGAAACGACACCGGCGCCCCGGCCCGCACCCGCGGACTGTAGGCGGCGACTACCGTCGCGCCGCCCGCGCGCGTCGAATCGAGAAACACCTTTCCTTCGCGGTCTTCCTTGATGAACGCGGTCGTCGCGAGCCTGGGTTCAAGCTTCTCGGCGCGCACCGCGATCGCGCGGGTAGCGGCGGCGGCGTCCTCGATCCGCACCGAATCGGCCAGCGGCACGAACACGTGCACTCCCTTTGCCCCGCTGGTCTTCACCGCCCCCTCGAGCCCAAGTTCGGTGAGGGCGGCTCGCACCAGCCTGGCGGCACGCACTGCGAGGCCGAACTCGTCGGGCGCCGGCGGGTCTATGTCGAGCACCAGGTGAGTCGGGTGATCAAGCTGGTCGGCGAGCACCAGGGTCGGGTGATACTCGACCGCGCGCTGGTTAGCGAACCACAGGAGCGTCCGCCGGTCGTCGCACAGCGCGTAGGACACCTCGCGCTTGGACGCCTCGGCCCACATCGTCACCGTCCGCACCCAGGACGGCGTGTACTTGGGGACGTTCTTCTGCATGAAAGGCGGCTGATCCCGCAGCACCCTGATCACGGACAGCGGCCGGTCCCGCAGCACGGGCACGATCCGGTCAGCCATCGCGTCAAGGTAATCGACCAGGTCGCGCTTGCTGGCGTCAGCCCCGTCGAACAGCGGCTGATCAAGGTTGGTCAGCGAGACACCGTCCCGCTCCTCTTTGCCCGCTCCGCCCGCCCTGCCCGCTCCGCTAGCCGCCATAGTCGAAGAGTAGGGCCAGCGCGTCATCCAGCTTGCGCAGCGTGCCTGCCGAGACCCGGCCGACCGGATCCTCGCCGAGCCTGTCCCGCCTGACCCGCACTACCGAGTAGGACTCAAGATGTCCGCTGCCGTAGTCAGCGCCGGTCAGCGGCACGACATACGGCGTTTCTGTCAAGTCGGGCCGGTCGCTTACCCTGACCACGACCGGATGCCCGGTGACCGCGCCGAAACCGTCATTGCTCACGATGACGACGAAACCGGCGCGTCCTAGACCCTTGTGCGCGAAAACATCGCCGCGATTCACGCAGCGCCCTTCTCCGCCTCCGGGTTGAAATCCTGCTCGCTTGCCTCGGTCCAGGCCGCCCAGGCCTGGCCGGTGCCGAGATCAATCTCGGCGACGGTCATCGCGGCGTCGCGCTGCACTTTTTCCTTCGCCGACTTCGACATCCAGGTCGACATCGGCACGCCCGCCCGCTCGGCGGCCGCCTTGGCCTGGCGGTAAGTACGCTCATCCATGCTGATGCTGATGGTCATCACAGCCACGTCAATAACGTTACCAACATGACTCTTCATGCGGTCAACACTTGCTTACCGCGGACCCTAAGATGCGTGCGGACCATCCGACCGACAGACTAGGTGCCATGGACGACGACGACAGGCAGCCCGATTCCCAGGCACCCACCAAGATCGTGGTGGTGGGACCTGACGGAGTGGCTGTCGAAACCGATGCCGACGAGGTCATGGGCGGCGAGCGGCCCGTAACCGAGATGGTCGCGCAGCCTGCCAAGGTGATGCGAGTCGGCAGCATGATCCGCCAGCTACTCGAAGAGGTCAAGGCCGCGCCGCTCGACGAGAAGAGCCGCGCCAGGCTGAAGGAGATCCACACCAGCTCGATCAAGGAACTTGAGGACGGGCTGGCCCCAGAACTCGTCGAGGAACTTGAGCGCCTCTCCCTGCCGTTCGCCGAGGACGAGGTCCCAAGCGAGGCCGAACTCAGGGTTGCTCAGGCCCAGCTCGTCGGCTGGCTTGAAGGCCTGTTCCACGGGATCCAGACCACGCTGTTCGCGCAGCAGATGGCCGCGCGCGCTCAACTCGAGCAGATGCGCCGCGCGCTGCCGCCCGGCATGGTGCCGCAAGAGGAATCACAGCCCACCCGCACCTCAGGCCCATATCTATAGCTCTGCACTATGTTCCCGCGCAGGCGCCACCGCGGTTAGTCGCGGCCGGAGCGGATTCGGTGGAGCCAGTCGGCGGCGGCGGTGAACTTGCCGTCCGCTTGCTGCGCTTCGCCATCGCTGAGCTTTTCGGCGGGCGGGGCGAGCAACCTGACCGGGCCCGACGGCACTTCTGCCGTGGCGTAGCTGCCGAGGAAACGCACTTCGCTGCACGTGCGGCGCAGTCCCATGAGGGCTTCACCGACGCTGGGGCTGAGCACGTGCCCTTCGCAGTCGATGAAAAAGCAGTATCGGCCGATGCCTTCGCCCGTTGGCCTTGACTCGATCCGGCTGAGGTTGACGCCACGCACCGCGAACTGGCTGAGTATGTCCATCAGAGCACCAGGATGATCGTCGCGGAGGAACGCGACGACCGACGTGCGGTCCGATGCCGTCGGCTCGGGCAGCGGTCCCGGCGCACTGACCTCTACGAACCTGGTGACCGCGCTTGTCCGGTCGTGAACGCCGTCAACGAGCACCTTAAGCTCGTAGTGGCCAGCCGCGAAGCTGCCCGCCAGGGCGGCGTCGAGTTCGCCGTCGGCGACCTGCCAGGCCGCTTCCGCGTTCGACATGGCCGGGCGCCATTGCGCGTCAGGCAGGTGCTCGGCCAGCCAGCGCCTGCACTGCGGCTGGGCGACCGGGTGCCCGCCGACGACCTTAATGTCGGTCAGTTCGGTACCGGGCCGCACCAGCAGGGCGAACTCGACGGGCACCATGACCTCGGCCCTGATCAGGACCGCAGGATCTTCGGAGAGTTCGTCAAGCGTGGCGTTGACGCCGCCCTCGACCGAGCTTTCTATCGGCACGACCGCACGCTCGGCCTGACCGGTGCGCACCGCATCGATAGCGCCGGCGATCGTCGGGCAAGGAACGGGCTCGAACTCGTCACCCGGATGCAAGGCGATGACCGCTTGCTCGCAGAACGTGCCGCGCGGCCCCAGATAAGCGCAGCGCGGTGCGAGTGATGTCATTCGGCCTCCAGAGCCAGACGATCGTCAGTATCACGATGGTGAGCAGTGCCAGCGGCGTGACCACGGTCCGCACCACGGTCTCCAGCCAGCCAAGGCCAGCAGGCAGCGGTATCCCCCGTGCCGGCAGGTACCCGATGGCCAGCGCTGCCGTCCTCGCCAGCATCAGCCAGCAGAACCTCACCGCTGCCTGTCCGGCCGGCAGCACGGCGAGCAGTGCCCAGCCTAGCCCGTCGTACCAGGGCAGCACGTAAGGCCAAGCCAGCAGCCAGGCGAACACGAACGCGAACGCCATGGCCGTGATCAGGTCATCGCCGCAGGTTTGCGCAAGATACCTGACAAGCAGCACGAGCAGCAATGCCGCGAGCAGCAGGGCTCCCGCCTTGACCGCGTCCTCCGCCGCCGATTCGCCGATGATCAACCGCAGCCCGCTCCGCACCGCGCGCCAGGGCGACCCGATCGAGGTATAGCTGCCTCCGTGCGCTGCCGGGGTGAACATGGAGGTGCCCCAGGGAACCAGGGCGGCTCCGGCGACCGCGAGGAACCCGGCCGCCAGCCCGCCTAGCATCACGATGACCTCTTTTTTGTCTTTGCCGCGGCCGGCCCCGAACACGATTCCAAGCGCGATGCCCGCGCCGATGAGCGCGGTCGTGACCTTGACCGCGAAGCCGAGGCCGGTCAGCATTCCCGCGGCGACCGCGATCAGCACCTGCCATCCAAGCCGGTCCCTGGTCAGCCGCAGGCCGCTGACAGCGACAGCGACCGCGGCCACGCCGAACACGATCGCCTGGCTGTCCACGTGCGCGCCAGCGACCAGTACCAGCAGGAGCAGCGGGTTCGCCGTCCACAGCACTGCCGACCTGAACTGCCTGTTCTCATCGCCTCGGCCGAGCCAGTGCAGTATCAGCCCGGTACACGCGAACGCCAGGACGTTGACCAGCGAGAGCACGAAAACGATCAGCCGCACTGAGGTGCCGCCGATCGTCGCGGCGAGAGCCTGAACGCCGACGGCAAGCGGCCCGTACACGGACGGACTGCCCCGCCAGTCTTGCACCGCCCGTGCCACCGGGTCACCGAGGCGGGCGAGCATGGCCGGGGTGGTGGTGTAAGGGTTGTGACCGGTGATGGCCATGCGGCCGTAGGCCGCGTAACTGAGGTGATCAGAGGAACCGATCGGCGGCAGGAAGGCCAGGAGCAAGGCCACGGCGATCCCGGCGAGCAGCAAAGGCACCGCTGGCAGCAGCCAGCCGTGTTTATTGGCGGAAAGAATGAGGGCTGTTCCTGCTACGGCAGCGACGATTGCCGCGCCGCTGAGGGCGATGACCAGGTAAGGAGAAGGGTGCGCGGCGAGCGACCAAGGGGGCTGCCCGGCCTTACCTGGCAGGACCGGCTCCATCAGCGACGGGCCGAGCAGCGCGACGGTCGCCGTGAGCGCGAGGCTTGCCGCGGAGAGCGTGAGCCCGGTGGCGCCTAGTCTCCTAGGCTCCATCAGACGACGTCGGCCCGCCCGGCTGAGGTTACCTGCTCGACGGGTGCTGGCTGCCCGGCCGGCGGGCGCCAGGCATTGCGGGCAGCCAGAGCCCTGGCGACGTCGGCGAACTGATGCGCCCGGTGCAACTGGGAGTGAAGGTCCTTGCCGGTAGCGCGGTGGGTAAGCGGCACCTGGACCTCGGCGATCCTCATGCCCTGGCGCAGCAGATCGATCGTGAGGCCGGTCTCCGCGCCCCAGCCGTCGGCAAGCGGTCGCGCTGCCTCGAAGGCCGCCCTGGTCAGGCATCGCTGGCCATTGAGCGGCTCGGCCGGTCGCCAGCCGGTGACCCGCTCGATCCCCGCACCGGCGAGGCCAAGCACGAAACCATGCCCGCCGCGCTTCTCGCGGCTTTCGAAGACCGCGATCGTCATGTCAGCATCGCCGTTGCGCACGGGCTCGGCGAGCGGCGAGGCGTTCTGGGCGGTGTCGGCGAGATCGGCGTCTAGGAAGAGAAGGTGCCTTGGCCGGCCTTGCTCGTCTTTGGACTCGATCACGCGGACTGCCTCCGCGCCAGTCTCCATAGCGGCCGCCTTGCCCCTGTTGCGGGTGTGCCTGGCCACGATCGCACCGGCGTGCTCGGCCTCGGCCGCTGTGCCGTCGGTGGAGCCGTCGTCGACCACGACTACAAGGTCGACGCCTGGAATGCCAGCGGCTGCCTTCACCGTCGCGCTGATCCGATCAGACTCGTTCCTGGCTGAGATGACGACGGCCAGGTCGCCGTGTGCCGACATGCCAGCGATCCTAGTAGCGACACGAACCACTCACGCCTTAACGGCGAGTCGGCCCTGCGGTCCTAGACGACGTCTCTGACCGTGAAGACCGTTTCCAGGCCGGTGACCTGCAGGATCTTGCGCACGGCTGGCCGGGGGGCGGCGAGCTCGAGGTTGCCGCCCTTCTCGCGCGCCGTCCGGTGCGCCCCGAGGAGCACGTTCACGCCTGTCGAGTCGCAGAAGTCGACGCCCGACAGGTCGACGATGAGGTGAACAGGCTCGGGCGAGGCCAGCACATTGTCCAGCTCACGATGCAACCGGGGGACCGTGTACAGGTCGATCTCGCCGTGAACGGACATCACGACGTATTCCCCGCGCGGCTGGCTTGTGACCTTAAGCTCCACGAGCCGCACATTACTCGCCCGTGAGGGGTTGCACCACCTCGCGGGTAGTGTTGAAGGCATGATGCGCATCATCGCGTTCATAGTGGCGGCGGCCGCGATCTTTCTCGTGCTCTGGGTGCTGCTGTACGCGGTCGTACACACGCTGATCATCGGGTTCTGGTTGGTGCTTGTCGTGCTGCTCGGGGTCGGGCTGTTCAGGATCGGCCGCTGGAGCAGGCGAGCCTAGCGTTCGCTGGCCCCCGCGGGAGCTAGCTCGCCGTCGCTGACGGCAAGGCTGGGTAGCGGCATGCCCGCCGATGGCGGGATGGTGTGCTCGTTGCTGATGGTGGCGGGATTCTCCCGATGACCGGCCGTGGTGAGCGGGTCACGCAGCAGGGGCACGCACATCGCACGAGGGCCGCCCCTGATACCGCCGAGTTCACCGCCAGGCACAGTGGTCACCCTGAATCCGGCACCTGCGAGCCTGGCGTTGGTCTCGCTGTTGCGCTCGTCGCAAATGAGCTGGCCATCGCCGATGGCGAGCGTGTTACCGCCGTCGTCCCACTGGGCCGACTCGATCCCCGTGCCGATCGCCGTTAGCTGGTCGATGCCGAGCGCGCGAGCGGCCGCTTCGAGGAACGGCCGGGGACGGGAAATGGTCAGTTCGCCTGACCGGCCGGTAATTGTCAGAGCGGTCAGCGTGAAGGCGTGAGCGGGATTCATCAGGACGACGCCAGGTGCCAGAACGGAACAGACCTGATCGAAGGTCTTGTCTTTCGCCCGCTCGGCGGTCGGGATGACAAGCACGTGCGTTGCCGAGCCCACGTCTAGCAGGCGCCTGGCAAGGAGTTCAACGCTGGCAGCGGTGGTGCGGGCGCCGACGCCTGCGGCGACTACGCCAGGACCGAGCAGCACCACATCGCCGCAATGCAACGGTGAGTCCTGCGCGCGGAGCTGGCTGACCCCGGCGAACCGGGGATGATGACCGTAGATCGTCGCAATCAGATCGCTTTCCCTGCGCCGCGGTCCCGGCAGCGTTCCGGTAATGGCCTGATCGCCTGCCCAGGTGCTGCCGTCACGGCTGAAAACCAGGTTGGGCAAGGGCTCCAAGACGAAATCACGGGGGTCAAGCAGGTCGTAGACGAGCCCGTGGCCGGCCTTGAGTTCGTCGGTGGCGAGCCCGCCAGTCAAGGTCACGGCCAGGTCTTCAGGTCCGAGTCCTTCGAGGTGCCCCCGGAGCGCTGCCGCCAGTTCGCCGCCGAGCTCGGCATTACCCAGTGCGGAGGCAATCGCCTCGGCACGTGCGGCCTCGTACTCGAGCACGTCCTGCAGGAGTCCGGTCAGGTAGAGCACCTCGACGCCGTGGTCACGCAGTGCGTCGGCGAGGAGATCGTGTTCATGTTGTGCCCTCGCGACCCAGGGAAGGGCGGGCATCCTGAGCAAGTCCCTGGTACGGGGGGTGATCCGGCTGAGCTCCCGCCCTGGCCGGTGCATCAGCGCCGTCCGCAGGCAGCCGGTTTCGCTGTCAGCGCCGATGCCCAGGCCCACTATTCCTCCGTGTGACCACTGCTTCTCGCCAGGAGCCTGGCTCCTTGCGACCCTCCCTGCCGATATCACCAGGCACCGGGCCGATTACGCCTGCGAGGAGAGCTGTTGGGCCGATCCTTGCCAGCCGATGACGAGCCTGCCAAGCCGTTAAGAGGTCGCGGCCCTTGCGAGCTGGTCTGGCGTCGCGGCAGCGCTGTAGGCCGCCCGGCCAGGAGCGGGCAAGATCGCCCAGACCGTGAGGCCGATCTCTTCGGCGCGCACGCCCCAGGTCTGGCAGAGGTGCGCCACGATCGCTAGTCCCCTGCCGCTGACCGATGAGGATGTCGGGTGGCCGGCATGCGGCGTCGTCGCGCTGCCGCCGTCGCTCACCGCGACTTCAAGCCAGCCCTCGTCCATTGCCCATGCCACCTTGAGTCGCTCACCAGGCAGCGGGTAGGCGTGCAGGATCGCATTGCTCACGAGTTCGCTGACCACCAGGGCGGCATCGCTTACCGCCTGGTCAAGTACGCCCGCAGCCCTCAGTTCATCGGACAGGGCCCGGCGGGCGAACGCCACGCTCGCCGGCGCACAAGGCAGGTGCACCACGCTCGACTTTCTCACCTCCCAGGCACCGTCCCCCGACACCGCGACACGTTGGCTTCTTGGCTGCGGACGTGAAATGCCCAGGCTGACCGGGCCGGAAACCGGCGCGCGGTCACGAGATCGGCCGCCGGCGAGTCTTCGGGCGGGCTGGCCAAAGCGGCCAGGGCGCCGACATCAAGCCGGCCAGGGGTTTGCGAATGATTGACCGGCCAGTGACCAGGGGATCTTGGTTATCAGATCGTTATAATCTCACCGGCGGGGCGGACGGCACTCAGGGCCGCACGGACGTTCCTCGGGTACAGTCGGCGCCGTGACTCTCGCCCGCCCGTCCCTCCGGCCCTGGCCGGTCCTGTCGTCATGAAGGCGACGAGGATCAGTTCGCCTGGCCAGTTGCTTGATGCGTCCGCCGGGCCGGCCGCTGGCGGAGCCGAGCCAGGGCAGCACGATCCGTCGCTTGCGGCGCTGGCCGCCGAGTACGGGCTGAAGCCGAGCGCGCAGCGCGCGCCTATCGGGGTGTACCTCCGCGAACTAGCGCACCGGTGGAGCTTCATCATGGGCTTCGCTACCGCGCGCAATATCGCGATGTACACGGAAGCGAAGCTCGGCCAACTCTGGCAGGTACTGGCGCCCCTGCTCAACGCGGGCGTCTATTTCCTTATTTTCGGCGTGATCATCAGGAACGTCAGCCGGGGCGTGCCCGACTACCTGGCCTTCCTGGTCACCGGCGTCTTCGTGTTCAGCTTCACCCAGCGAACCTTCATCTCGACGTCAAAGGTGATCACGGACAGCTTGCCGCTGATCAGGGCGCTCCAGTTCCCCAGGGCGTCGCTGCCGCTCGCTTACGTGATGATCGAACTGCAGCAGATGCTGCTTTCCATGGTCGTGCTTTTCGTGCTCGTCCTGTTCGAGGGCGAGCCGCTGAGCTGGTACTGGCTGCTCGTTATCCCTGCGCTGGCGCTCCTGACCATGTTCAACGCGGGCATCGGCCTGTTCGCGGCGCGGACAGGCGCGCGGGTCAACGACTTCGCGCAGTTGCTGCCTTTCCTGATGCGAACGTGGCTATATATCTCTGGCGTCATCTACAGCGTCCAGCAGTTCGTTGCCGAGCACAGCCAGCACTACGGCTGGGCGACGACGCTGATCGAGCTCAACCCGGCAGCCATCTACCTCACGATGGTGCGGAACGCCCTGCTCAAGTCTCAGCGCCTGAGCGCGTTCGGCGCTAAGCCTTACAACGCCGCTTACTGCGCGGCCTGGGCCGGGCAGCCTGACAAGCCCGCCGGCGTCACAGTTGCGGCCTGGAGCCACGCGCAGGCACTGGTCAAGCAGCAGCTTCCGGCGAAGTTCCCGCTCAGCCAGTACGGCAGCGCCTACTGCCACCCGACCTTCATCTCCGCCCACGTCTGGGAACTCGGTGCCGGGTGGGCCGTGGTGGCGCTGCTCTTCGGGTTCTGGTTCTTCTGGCGCAAGGAGGTGTTCTACGGCCGTGGCTGAGCCAACCGTGATCGTCGATGACCTGGAAGTCGTTTACCGCGTTTACGGCGCGGGCGGCGACCGGGGCACCGCGTCAACGGCGCTC
The DNA here is from genome assembly GCA_035509195.1 of Streptosporangiaceae bacterium. GTDB lineage: Bacteria > Actinomycetota > Actinomycetes > Streptosporangiales > Streptosporangiaceae > Chersky-822. The sequence continues at coordinate 10,845 of DATJLT010000288.1, forward strand.
TTCCGTATCATCGGCCGCAAGACCAGGCCCGCCATCCGCGAGGTCCACGCCATCCGCGGCATGTCTTTCGTCGCCTACCGTGGCGACGCGATCGGCATCATCGGGCGGAACGGGTCAGGCAAGTCCACTCTCCTGCGGGCGATCGCCGGCCTGCTTCCTCCTGAGAGGGGCACCGTCTACACGATCTGTGACGCCTCACTGCTCGGCGTCAACGCCGCGCTGCTCGAGGACCTGACAGGCGAGCGCAATGTGGTACTCGGCTGCCTGGCGATGGGGATGACCAAGAAGGAAATCAAGGATAAGTACGCCTCGATAGTGGACTTCTCGGGTGTCGGCGAGTTCATCAACTTGCCGATGAAGACCTACTCCTCCGGCATGGGCTCCCGGCTCAGATTCGCGATAGCCGCGGCCAAGGACTACGAGATCCTCCTGATCGATGAGGCACTCGCGACAGGTGACGCCGAGTTCCGCGTCAAGAGTCACGAGCGGATCGATGAACTGCGGCGCAAGGCGGGCACGGTCTTTCTCGTCGCACACGACCTTGAGGAGGTCGAGGACACCTGTAACCGGGTGATCTGGCTGGACTCTGGCAAGATCATCGAGCAGGGCGAAGACGTCATCGGCATTATCGACAGGTACATCGACGCCTCAGGGGGCGAGAAGGTCGCCAGGGATCCGGTCACCAGGAAGCGGATCGGCGCACCGGAACCGGCGAGCGCCTAGTCACCGGTCCCGCCCGAGCCGTTACCGTTTGAGCCGTTGCCGTTTGAGCCGTTGCCGTTTGAGTCGTTGCCGCTGCCTTGAGCGCCGTCCGCCGGGCGACGCGGGTGCGGAAGCAGCGGCCTGGCCAGTAGCGGCGTGGTGCCAGACGCCATGATGGCGCTGGCGCCGTTCTGATGCGGTGGTTCTCCGTCGGCCCTGCGGAGCACGAGCCGCATGATCGTCCCGCCGCCTTCCCTTCGCTCAGCCGTCACGTCGCCGCCCTGTGCGCGCGCGAGCTGCCGCACTATATAAAGGCCGAGGCCGATGCCACCGAACCGCCGGCGGTCGCCGGCCTCGCCCTGTACGAACCGCTCGAATACCCGCTCAAGATCTGCTTCGGCGATGCCGATGCCCTCGTCAGAGACCGTGACGTGGATCTCCGCGGCTCCCGGCACCTCTGGTACCCCTGGCGCCGAGGCGCTCACCGTGATGGTCCCGCCGTCCGGTGAGTATTTAAGGGCATTCTCAAGTAGCTGCCCGACAATGCTGTCCGTCGCGGCGAGATCGCCGTAAGCCTGCGGCAGCGCTGGCGGAAGGTCGATGACCACGACGTGTTTATCAGAAAGCGGCTGAAAGACGCGCACGGCGTCCTGCAGCAGTCCGGCGAGATCGAACCTTTCCTCCTTGACGGTGAGCCGGTTCGCCCCCGCCCGCGACCCGAGCAAGAGCTGGTCGACGAGCCTTCCTAGTGACTCGGCCCGCTCGGCGATTGTCCGCACCGCGCCCCGCCGGTCGGTGTCAAGCATTTTGTCCCAGCGATTGGCCAGGGTGCTGGCGAATCCCTGCACGACGGTAATGGGAGTGCGGAGCTCGTGGCTTGTGGTGGCGAGAAACAGGTCTTTCGCTTCTTCAAGTTCCTTCGCGGCCGTCACGTCACGAAAGTCGATGACCTGCTCGTCGCGGCCGTCAAGCACCGTGCACAAGACGTCGATCCAGCGGTTGTTGGGCAGCTTGAAGGTCAGCGTGGCCCCTGGTTCAGGCAAGGGAAATGGCGGCGGATTGCCCGTTACCTGAGCTGCGGGCACGCCGGTCAGGGCGTGCGCGGCCCGGTTCCACTGCCTGACCAGGCCGGCGTCGTCAAGTACCGCGATGCCATCCGCGCTGCCATCGATCACCGCCCGTTCATGCGCACGCTGGCGCACGACCTCAGAGAACGCGGTCGCGTTGGACAGTGCGACGCTCGCGTGACCGGCAAGCAGCTCAAGCAACTCAAGCTCGACATGCCCGACCTGGCGCCTGCTGTAGAGCGCGTACAGCGCACCGTAAGGCTTGCCGCCCACGTAGGAAAGGCTCAGCGCGATCGTGTGGAGACCGTCAAGAGCCGACCAGATGAGGTCGTCGAATTCGCCTGACTCCCCGGTGCGCAGCAGCACGGAGTTGCCTGACCGCATCAGCTCGCCCACCAGGCTGCTTGGCAACTCGGCCGTACGGCCACGTAGCGTCACTGGCAGGCCGTCCATGGATACCAGCCGGAGACTGTCGTTCTCGATCAGCACGAAGCCGCCAGCGTCGGCCCTGGTCAGCTCCCGCAAGCTGGCCGCGATCCGGTCAAGCACCGCCTCGAGATCAAGCTCAGCGTTCATATCGGCGACCACGTCACCGAGCCGTCTCACCAGCCGCGCCCGCTCGGCCATGTACTGGCGGACGGTTGTGTCGGTGTTGCTCGGATGGCAGACGCTGATCCAGCCGAGCCGTTCCCCGTCCGCGTTGACCAGTTCGCTCGTGTCAATCCTGAGGTCAATTACCTCGCCCGCCTTGCAGACGCGCCTCGTGGCGAGCGAGACCTGACCGCCGCTCGCGACTCTTTCGAGCACGGCGTTGTACTCGGCGCGCAGTTCTCTCGGCACGATCGGCGGCTCGAGACCGAGCACTTCGCCGGCGGCCCAGCCGAACATCCGCTCAGCGGCGCGGTTCCAGACGCACACGGTCCTGTCCTTGCCGAGCGCGATAATCGGCGCGCCCGCGCACTCGATGACCGCACGGGCCGTAGCATCGAGGCGCGCCTGATCCGGCTTCGCCTTCATCGCCCTTCTGCGCCGCACGTCCCTATGGTTGCACTAGAAAACCGCAGCGCACGGCGAAATGCCAGGCCGGACCCGTCCGATGCCCGCCGCCTGGACAACGCGGGCCGAACGGGCATTGGAACCGCCGCGACCGAGCGGGCGTCCAATGGTTGTGATTAGCCACAGAAGTGGGGCACCGCGAAGCGGCTGCCCCCGCGCCACAGAATCGCCGCGGCTAGCCGGGGCCCGGCCCAGTCGGCTCCTGCTCGCCTTGACCGGCCTCATCGTCGCAACCGCGATGCTGGCTGCCTGCGGTACCGCCACCGCCCCTGGCAGCGGTGCCGGTTCCAAGAGCGCGCCAAAGCCATCGAAGGTCGACCTGAGTGTCCGGATCATTCATGGCAAGGGTTCAGGACCCACGCACTGGACCTTGCACTGCCAGCCGGCAGGCGGCACCGCGCCAGACGCGGTCGCGGCTTGCAAGGCCATCCTCGGCGTCAAGCACCCGTTCGCGCCGGTAAGTAAGGTCAAGGTCTGCCCGATGATCCTGGCGAGCGCCGAGCAGATCGTTATTACCGGCACCTGGTTCGGGCACAAGGTGGATCGGGTCATCGTCGACGGCGAGTGCGACATCGGCCTGTTCAACAACCTGCACAAGACGTTCTACTGAGCGGCTACCTGAGGCGAGTCATTTGAGCAAGCGGGACAGGCGGCGGTCGGCCAGCGGCTTGCCGCCTGTCTGACACGTCGCGCAGTACTGCAGCGCCGAGTCGGCGAAAGAGACCTCGCGCACGACGTCACCGCAGACCGGGCATTGCTGCCCGGCACGCCCGTGCACCGCGAGACCAGCCTTCTTCTCTGCCTTCAACTCGGCGGCGGCCAGTCCTTCTGACCGCTCGATCGCCGATCGCAGTGTCTCGACGATCACCCGGTGCAACTCCGCGACGTCCTTCGGGGTCAGGCTCGACGCGAGCCTGAACGGCGACATCTTCGCGGCGTGCAGTACCTCATCGGAGTAGGCGTTGCCGATGCCCGCGATGATCTTCTGATCTCGCAGCACGCCCTTGATCTGCGTTCTGCGCCCCGCGAGCAAACCGGCGAGCACTTCAACGGTGAAGCCGGGCGCAAGCGGATCGGGCCCGAGCGACGCGATCCCCGGCACGGCGAGCGGATCGGTAACCAGGTATACGGCCAGCCGCTTTCTGGTGCCCGCCTCGGTCAGGTCGAACCCCGCACCGTCGGAGAACCTCAGGCGGAACGCGAGCGGCCCCTTCCCCGGCTTAGGCGGCGCATCAGGCAACTGGTCACGCCACCGCAGCCAGCCGGCCTTCGCCAGGTGCGTAATCAGGTGCAAGTCAGCGCCGCCGGACGACTCACAGACAAGATCAAGGAACTTCCCGTACCTGGCAGTCGCCACGATCTTCGCCCCGCGCAACGCCGCGAGCGGCGGATCGTAGGTCTTAAGCACAGAAAACTCGGCTATGTCAGCTCGCTCGATGACCCGGCCGACCGCCCGTTCCCGCAAGTCAGCCGCAAGCGACTCCACTTCAGGCAGCTCCGGCACGATAATGATTCTGCCTCGTCCACCGACCCACGAAAACCACACCACCCAAGGAACCCCATGCACCCCGACCCCCCGCGCGCAGCGCAGGGCCCCACCCCGAGCCCCGCGCAAGCGCAGGGCCCCAGCCCGCACCGTGGGGCTCCGGGGGCTCGGCCCCCGGGAAAACATCAAGGCCCCCGGCGCAGCCGCTCAACGAGCGGCAAGCACGCGTGGGCGAGGAGGGATTTGAACCCTCACGTCCTCTCGGACACACGGACCTGAACCGTGCGCGTCTGCCATTCCGCCACTCGCCCTGAGCGCTCTGGCAGGTTAGCACGCCACGAGCTATGGCAAGCCGCCGATACCATCGAAGGCGAACGGGAGAGGAGGTGCATGGTGGGAGTGCTGCAGCGCTTCGAGCACCGGCTCCAGGGCATGTATGACGGCGGCTTCGCACGCGCGTTCAAGTCCGACCTGCAACCGACCGAAATTGCGGGAGCCGTACAACGCGAGATGGACGACCGTGCGGCCATCGTGGCGCAGGGCCGGATCCTCGTGCCGAACGATTTCGTCGCGGAGATCGCGCAGGCCGACTATGACCGGCTGGAGGTTTTCGCCGACAATCTGGGCATCGAGCTCGCGACGCTGGCGAGGGATCATGCCAGGGAGCAGGGTTACTCGTTCGTAGGCCCTGTCCGCATCAGGTTCGAGGGCGTTCCCGATCTCACTATCGGCACCTTCCGCATCCGGTCGGGTGTCATCAGGGGCACCACCGTAGAGGATGGCGAGATTCGCCGGCCGACGAGCGACCTTTCCCGTCCGCAGGAGGGCTTTCCGGGCTCGCCGAGGCTGCTGGTCTCGACGGCGGACCCGAATGCGGGAGCGGCGACCCAGCGCACTTTCCCTTTGACCTCGCCCCTGACGATTCTCGGTCGCGGCACCGACTGTGACCTGCGACTTGTGGATCAGGGAGTGTCACGGCACCACGCGGAAATCCGCGTTGAGGGCGATGACGTCGTCATGGTCGATCTGGGCTCGACGAACGGTACTTTCGTAAACGGGCAGCCGATCCGGCGGATATCGCTCAGGGACGGCACTCGCGTTACCCTTGGCCGCACTACTTTGGTTTTCCGTAGGGACGGTACGTACTGACGAGCAGCAGCTATCCAGCAGTTCCTGACACCGAAACCGACGGCGTGCACAGGAGCCGACGTCGGCTCTCGGCAACCTAAGGACGCATGACCCGAATGAACCCGCTTACCCTCGACCTGATCAAGCTGGCGTTCCTCGCCGTGCTCTGGCTTTTCGTCATCGCGGCGGTTGGTGTGGTGCGTACGGACCTGTTCGATCAGCCGGCGACTGCGCGGAGGCAGCGGCGCGTTTCCAGGCAGGGTTCGAGGCGGGCACCGCCAGGAGCGCCGGCGAGACCGCCGTCCGGCCGGTCGCGCGGATCGCTGCGGCAGCTTGTCGTAACTGGTGGTAACCTCGCGGGAACTACGATTACGCTCGCCGATCAACAGATCACCATTGGCCGGGCGCCCGATGCCACGCTTGTGCTGACCGACGACTACGCCTCGACCCGCCACGCCAGGTTGTTCCCGCAGAACGGCGAGTGGATCGTCGAGGACCTCGGGTCGACCAACGGTACGTACCTGGACAGGCAGAAGGTGACCCACCCGATGCCGGTGCCGGCCGGTGTTCCCATCCGCATCGGGAAGACCGTCTTGGAGCTGCGCAGATGACCATCGCACTGCGCTACACGGTGAAGTCAGACGTCGGCTTGCTCCGCGAGGGCAACGAGGACGCGGCTTACGCGGGGCCCTATCTGCTTGCCATCGCAGACGGCATGGGCGGTCACGCGGCTGGCGAGGTCGCCAGCGCTGTCGCCATCTCTACGCTGGCGCCGCTGGACACAGACACGACCGGTGTCGACATGCTGCAGGTTCTGGGTGACGCGATCGCCACGGCGAACGCCACGCTGCGCGAGATCACGATCGCTCATCCGGCGACGGAGGGCATGGGCACGACGCTGACGGCCTTGATGTGGTGCGGAGACGAGGTCGCTCTCTGTCACATCGGCGACTCTCGCGCCTATCTCCTTCGTGATGGCGAACTTGAGCAGATCACGCATGATCACACGCTCGTTCAGTCGCTAGTTGACGAGGGCAGGCTCACTCCTGAAGCGGCCGCGTCCCATCCGCAGCGCTCGCTGGTCATGCGCGCACTGCAAAGCAGCATCCCGGCCGATCCTGACCTCATGATGCGCAAGGCGAAGGCAGGCGACAGGTACCTGCTGTGTTCTGACGGCCTGACCGATGTCGTCAGCGACGAGACCCTGCGGATGACGCTCACCGAGCTCACCGACCTAGACGCGGCCGTCGAGCAGCTCATTGACCTGGCTATCCGCAGCGGCGGCCCTGACAACATCACATGCGTGCTTGCCGACGTCGTGGACACGGACACAGGCGAGTCGGCCAGCGAGGAAGAGATCATCGTCGGGGTGCTGATTACCGACGCGGATGACAACGCGGAAGCGACTCGCAGCGACAGCCCCGCGGCCCGCGCTTACCAGCTCGCGCAAGTGACGCAGCCGTCGCCCGCCGAGGAGGTACCTTCCCCGCCGAGCGCGGATGCCGCGCCAGCCGACGGCAAGGACGAAGATGGCGAGGATGACGGCGGCGGCGGAGGCAACCTCGAAAGCCGACGCCGCTGGCCGGTGGTCACTTGCGTGCTCCTCTTGCTGATCGGCGTCATCGGCGGTGCGGGCTACTACGGCTGGCGGCTCACCCAGAGCCAGTACTACGTGGGGACGGCGGGCGGACGGGTGGTGGTCTTCCGGGGTGTCAGCCAGGCCGTCGCCGGGATGAGCTTGTCACGTGTTGTGCAGCGAACCGACATCCCGCTGTCCGCGCTGCCGTCAAGCGAAGCGGGCTCTATCAGGTCGACGATCGGACCAGAGGCGAACCTCCGGCAGGCACGGCGGATCATCACGCAGTTCAGGCAGGACTACCGCTGCGCTGTGGTCCAGGCAAGCATCACCAGGTGGGTGGCCAACCGCCCGAAGCCAACTCGGGCCGCGCACAAGCAGAAGACCAAGTCAAAGGCCGGCAAGACCGCGGCCGCCAAGTCGCACAGCGGCCGGTCTTCAGGCAAGAACATTCCCGCCAGCCATAAAACACCGGCGAAGTCGAGCAGCAAGGCCCACGTGAGCACCGAGCACGGCGACCCGTCCAAGCCGGTCTCGCATCAGGCGAGCTCGGGCGGCGCGGGCAAGGTCACCACCTCCGACCCGACGTCTTACCCGCCTGAACCAGTGATGCCGAGTTACTGCCCGGCATACGCCGGAGCGACTGGATGAGCACGGTGTCCGGCCAGCTCGCTGGCGCAGCCGTGCCGCGCGGCGGTGCGGCGCCTGTTCCGCTGCCGCGAGGCAGGCGAGGTGCAGAACTAGCCATGCTGGCCTTCGCGGTCGCGATCATGCTGTTCGCGTTCGCTTACGCGGGTTTCGGCCTGAACGGTCACGTGCTTCCTGGGCTGACGCTTTACGTGGGCGGGTTCGCCGTGCTCGTGCTCGCCGCGCACATCGCGATGCGCTGGCTCGCGCCATACGCTGATCCGCTGCTGCTCCCGCTCGCGGCGCTGCTCAACGGCCTGGGCGTGGTCATGATCTACCGGCTGCAGGAATCTGGCCGCGACAACAACCCCGGCTACGTGATCTCGACGCTCAATACCCATTCCGCGGCCACGCAGCTCATGTACACGGCGGTCGGGATCGCGACGCTGATCGGAGTACTCGCGGTTGTACGCGAGCCGAGAGTGCTTTCGCGTTATACCTATACGCTCGGCACGATCGGCCTCATTCTGCTTGCTCTGCCCGCGGTGCTGCCGAACAGCCACAGCTCCATCAACGGCGCCAAGGTCTGGATCATCTTCGGCGGCTTCGAGGTTGAGCCTGGCGAGTTCGCGAAGATCCTGCTTGCCATCTTCTTCGCGGGCTATCTCGTCACCAAGCGTGACGTCCTTTCGCTGGCGGGCAAGAGGTTCCTCGGCATAGATCTTCCACGCGCACGTGACATGGGCCCTGTGCTCGTGGTCTGGGCTGTCAGCCTGCTTGTCCTGGTCTTCGAGTCAGACATCGGCACGTCTGCCCTGTTCTTCGGGCTGTTCCTGGCGATGCTTTACATCGCGACGCAGCGAAAGTCCTGGCTGATCATCGGGATCTTGCTGTTCCTGTTCGGTGCGGGAGTCACCGCCGTCCTCTTTCACCACGTCGGGCAGCGCTTCACCTTGTGGTTGCACCCGTTCACCAACGGCAACCAGTACGGGCAGCTCGCGCAGGGCCTTGAAGGGATGGCGTTCGGCGGGATCTTCGGCACCGGCCTCGGCCAGGGCGAGCCTTATCACGTGCCGCTCGTGCAGAGCGACTTCATCGTGACGGCGTTCGGCGAGGAACTCGGGCTCTGCGGGCTGATGGCGCTGCTGCTGATCTTCGGCCTCATCGTGCAGCGAGGACTGCGTGCTTCGCTGGCAGTACGCGATCCGTTCTCCAAGCTGCTCGCTGGCGGGCTGGCCTTCTCTTTCGCGATTCAGGTCTTCATCATCGTCGGCGGCGTCACTCAGCTCATTCCGCTTACTGGCATCACAACTCCGTTCTTGTCGCAAGGCGGCTCCGCGCTCGTCGCGAGCTGGGCGGTGATCGCGGTTCTTATGCGTGTCAGCGATCAGGCAAGGAAACCGGCGCCGCAGCCGATTCAGGACGAGGGGCTGACCCAGGTGGTGAGAGCGGCGTGAACCGGGCGATCAGAAGGCTCTCCATCGTGTGCCTGGGGATGTTTGTCCTGCTGCTTGGCTGGGTGAACTACCTTCAGGTGTTTCGCGTCAACTCGCTGGCGCAGGAGCCAGGGAACATCAGGATCATCGATCAGTCGCTCAAGAACCAGCGTGGCGAGATCATCGCCAACGGCGGGGGCCCGCAGAAAGTCATCGCCGAGTCGAAGATGACGCAGGGGGGGATCTACGAGCGGTTCTACCCTGACCCTTATCCGTACGCTCCGGTTACCGGATATGACTCGCTGTTCGGCAATACAGGGATCGAGCAAGCTGAAGACAAGTACCTGAACGGCACCGCGTCTAGTCTGGCCATCTTCAACTTCAAGGGCCTGTTCACCGGTCATTCGAAGCAAGGAGCGAGCGTCTACCTGACGATCGACGCGAAGGTGCAGGAGGCCGCTTACAACGCGCTGGTCAGCATGGGCGAGTCCGACGGCGGAAAGCCCGCGGCGGCGGTGGCGATCGACCCGAGCACCGGCGCGATCCTCGCGCTGGCCTCTTACCCGACCTTCAATCCCAATCTCCTCGCTCCGATCAGCAGTGCCCAGGTGAAGAAGAACGACAACAAGTTGCTCGCCGATCCGAACCAGCCGCTGCTTAACCGGGCGCTGAACGACACGTTCCCGCCAGGCTCCACCTTCAAGATCGTCACAAGCTCGACCGCGTTCAGCACCGGCAAGGTCGCCGGGCCGACGTCGACCATCCCCGCGCCGCAGTTCTACCGGCTGCCTGGCAGTACCCACGTACTCACTAACGACGACGATTCGACGTGCGGCGACGGTAACCCGCAGATCATCTTGGCGTTCACGCTGTCGTGTAACACCGCGTTCGGCAAGCTGGGCGCCAGGCTCGGCGGGCCCGCGCTGCATAACTACGCCAACCTGTTCAACTTCAACGACCCGAACCTGACTATCCCGCTGTCGGTCTCTCCCAGCCAGTACCCGAGCATCACCGATCCCGCGGAGGTCGCGCAGTCGGCCATCGGCCAGTTCAGCGACACCGTGACGCCGCTTCAGGAAGCGATGATGGCGGCGACGATCGCTAACCACGGCGTCCTGATGCGCCCGTATCTGGTGCAGCAGATACGGGCACCTGACCAGGAGGTCGTGTCGAGCGCGCAGCCGGCCGCACTACGCACGGTCGTCTCAAGTTCCGTGGCCGCCAACGTCGCGAAGATGATGTTCAGCGTCACCCACAACCCGCTGGGCACTGCCTATGCGACGGCGAACCCGAGCGTGGCGAATGGCATCAACATTTCTGGCAAGACAGGTACCGCACAGAACGGGCAGAACAACTCAGGCCTCAACGACGCCGTGTTCACGTGTTTCGCGCCGTCGGCTAACCCCGGGATCGCGGTCGCCGTCATAGTCAAGGGCGGCGGCTTCGGTGCCGATGCGGCCGCTCCGATCGCGGTGAAGATCATCGAGGCCTTCATGGAGCAGCATTGAGCGCCGGACGATTCCGAACTTTCCGTAGCGGAATCGCGGCGGTGGCATTTGACGACATAATTTCCGGAGCGGTTCCCACGGGCTCAGCCCTTCACCCCGGCCGCCAGAACCCAAGACGACGCAGGACGGTAACGTAAGTGCGAGACATGACCCAGCCCAGGCTGCTTGGCGGCCGTTATGAACTCGACGGCGTCGTCGGGCGCGGCGGGATGGCCGAGGTGTACCGGGCCCGCGACCTCCGCCTTGACCGCACGGTGGCGGTGAAGACCCTGCGCGCTGACCTGGCCAGGGACCAGACCTTCCAGGCGCGGTTCAAGCGGGAAGCGCAGTCGGCGGCTTCGCTCAATCATCCGTCGATCGTCGCCGTGTACGACACCGGCGAGGACAACAGCGGTTCGGCTCCCGTTCCCTTCATCGTCATGGAGTACGTGGACGGGCGCACGATCAGGGATCTCCTGCGCGATGACCGCAGGCTACTGCCTGAGCGGGCGCTCGAGATCACTGACGGCGTGCTGCGCGCGCTCGACTACAGTCACCGCAACGGCATCGTGCACCGTGACATCAAGCCGGGCAACGTCATGCTGAACAGGCAGGGCGAGATCAAGGTCATGGACTTCGGTATCGCCCGGGCCACGTCAGATGCCCAGGCCACGATGACCCAGACCGCCCAGGTCATCGGCACGGCCCAGTACCTGTCGCCAGAGCAGGCGCGGGGCGAGCGGGTGGATGCCAGGTCAGACCTGTACTCGGTCGGCTGCCTGCTGTATGAACTGCTGACCGGCCGCCCGCCGTTCACCGGCGACTCACCGGTGGCGATCGCCTACCAGCACGTGCGCGAGAACCCGATACCGCCCTCGCGCGTCGATCCTGAACTGCCCGGCTGGGCCGACCCGATCGTGCTTCGCGCGATGGCCAAGGACCCGGCTGACCGCTACCAGTCGGCGGCCGAGATGCGGGGCGACATCCAGCGCGCGCTTTCTGGCTACCCGGTCGGCGAGCAAATGCGAAGGACCTCCACGTACGCGGGCCCGGCGGGCGGCACGAGGCGGCTCGACCCGCTCGGGCAAACGCAACTCCAGAGTCAGAGCGGCGCGATACCGCCCTATCAGTACGGTCCGCCCGATGAGGGCAGCAGCGTCCCGTCGAGACGCCGCAAGCGGCCGATCTGGCCGTGGATCACCGCCCTCGTCGCCATCATCGTGATCGCCGCCCTGGTGCTGGCCTACGAGACGATCAACGGGCACAGCACCCCGCCTGGCGCGGCCGTGCCGAACGTGGTCGGCGCCAAGCTTGCCGCCGCGGAGACCAAGCTCCAGAAGGACGGCTTCAAGGCAAAGCCGGTCGCGCACACCTCGAACACGGGTCCATACAACGTCGTCACCAGCATGAACCCGCCCGCGAGCTCGACCGAGCCGAAGGGCACCACGATCACCATCAACTACAACTCCCCGCCAGGCGCCAAGCCGGTGCCGAGCGTGGCCGGCCTGACCATCGATCAGGCCACGGCGAAGCTCAATGCGGCCGGCTTCAAGTCGGTCACACCCGGTTCGTCGGAGAAGGCGAGCCTGACCGTGACCGCGGGTCACGTGGTCAACACCACGCCGCCAGCGGGCTCCAAGGAGCCGGTGAGCACGCCGATCGTGCTCATTGTCTCCGGCGGCGGCACAAAGGTGCCCTACGTGCTCTATGACCAGCTCAGCACGGCGGAATCCGCGCTGCGAGCCGTGGGCCTTTCTTACACCGTGAGCAACGGCCAGCCTGGCCCGCCAGGCGCGACGCCAGGCACGGTGTGGCAAAGCACGCCCGCGGCTAACACCGTGGTGCTCCCCGGCTCGACGATCACCCTCAACGTCGTGCCAGGAACGACGCCACCGCCAAGCTCGTCCAGTCCGCCGCCAAGTTCGTCGAGCCCGCCGGCGAGTTCGCCGCCGGCGACGAGCACGCCGTCACCCACGTCAGTGCCCTAGCTACCCCGGCGAGCAACTACTCTTACGATCAAGCGCCGGGGCGCCAGGGGCGTGCCGGAGATTTGTTCAGGAGACCATCGTGCCTAAGTCCAAGGTCAGGAAGAAGGCGGTTTACACCCCGCCGCAGCGCTCAAGCAAGGCCAAGGTCAGCCCGGTTTGGCTGGTCCCTACCATGCTCGGATGCCTGCTTGTCGGCCTGGCGTGGATCGCCACCTTTTACGTCAGCGGCGAGGGCCTGCCGGTCGCCGCGCTTCACCAGTGGAACCTGGTCGTCGGGTTCGCGCTGATCGTCGCCGGCGTCATGCTCGCCACCAGGTGGCAATGAGGCGGGGGCACCTCGCTGCCGCAAAAGCGACAGCAGGACACCCCCGCCCAGCATCCGCTAGAACCTGATCAGTACCTGGTGAACCAGGTTCAGGTCGCGTACGACGACCCCCAGCACGAGCAGGGCGACTATGCCGACCGTCGATCCGACCTGGATCAGGTTGCGCTTGGCTCTCGGCGCGTAAACAAACGCGGCGGTGAGCGCCGAGCCGACGATGAGGCCGCCGACGTGATCTTGCCAGGCGATGTAACTGTGGAACGTGAACGTGATCGCCAGGTTAAGAACGATCAGGATCACGATCTGCCTGACATCGGCGCGCAGTCGCCTGGCGAGGATGAAGTAAGCGCCGAACAGCCCGAAGATCGCGCCTGACGCACCGAGCGCCTGCTCCGCCGGCGATGCGATCAGGTACAGCAGTACTGATCCGGCCAGCGCGCTCACCAGGTACACGGCGAGGAACCTGGTCCGGCCGAGCAGTCGCTCCACCGGTGGCCCGACGATGATCAGCGCCCACATGTTGAAGGCGATATGGGCTAGACCGTAGACACCATCCTGCAAGGGGTAGTGCAAAAACGCGCTGGTCAGGAGCCGGTACCACTGGCCGTAAGCGACACCGGCCCCGATCATCTCGAAGTTGTACACCGTCTTGAGCGTGGCAATCTCAGCGATGTAAGCCAGCACGCAGAGGGCGACAAGCGTATAAGTGACGATCGGTCGCCCGGCGGCGACCTGCCCGCCGAATTGCCCGGCAGGCCGCCTCACACTCCGGTTGCCTTCCCTGACACAGTCCACGCACTGCTGGCCTACGGCAGCCGACCGCAGGCAGTCAGGACAGGCTGGCCGGCCGCAGCGTACGCAGGAAACGTACGTCTCGCGGCCGGGGTGCCTGTAACACCTCGGGGCGGTAACTCCAGCACCTGACTCGGTGGCGCCCGAGCCGGGGCCTTGGGGGGAAGACATCTTCTTTATCCGTCCGAACCGGCCGAATCGCCGTTTCTGTGAATCTCGACCGACTCAAGGACAACGTCGCTGGCCGGGCGGTCGTTCCGTCCGGTACGCACGTTGCTGATGGCCTCGACGACGTCGCTGCCCTCGATAACCTCGCCGAAGATCGTGTGCTTGCGGTCAAGGTGGTGAGTCGGCACGGTGGTGATGAAGAACTGCGACCCGTTGGTGCCTGGACCCGCGTTGGCCATCGCGAGCAGGTACGGCCGGCTGAACACCAGGTCGGGGTGAAATTCGTCGGCGAACTTGTACCCAGGGCCGCCCGTGCCCGTGCCGAGCGGGTCACCACCTTGGATCATGAACCTCGGGATGACGCGGTGAAAGATAGTGCCGTCATAGAGCCTGGCCGAGGTCTTGCGGTGGGTTTTCGGGTCGGTCCACTCCCTCGTCCCCTCGGCCAGCTCCACGAAGTTCTGCACCGTCTTCGGCGCGTAGTCGGGAAAGAGCCGGACGACGATCGTGCCCTGGTTGGTCCGCAGCGTCGCGGTCAGCGTATTTGTCATGTCAGGAATCCTGTCACGCCAGGCCGCCGCCGGGGCGGCACTACCTGGCCTTGGCCACTTCGCAACATCTCGGCCAGCATATGCGCGTTATTGAGTCATCAGCCGGGCCGGGCGAGGTTGACGCCAGCCGGGCTGGGAAGTTCCTCGTGGGGATTAACCACGGGGGAGGACATAGTGCCAGCAACGACTCGGAAGCAAAAACCACTCATGATGCCCGCCTCAAACACGGGGTGGCAAGCAAGGAGAATCGCCTTGCGGGCGACGAAGCTCGCCGAGCAGGCCGCTCCGCTCAGCCGGCGGGCCGCCAGGTCCGCACGGTCCGGCGCGGGCAACGCGGCCGGCTGGGCACGGCCAAGGGTCGGCAGGGTCCGGGCCTGGGCCGCGATCAGGGCCGCCAGGAGCAGCATCTCCATGCAGGAGAACCTCGGCCCGCGAATCGCCGCCATGCTCGCGGCGACCGCTCGCCGTCTCGACCCGCCGGTGCCGCAGGCCCGCAGGTGGCCTAAGGTACTTGCCGGCACCGCGCTCCTGGCCGCGGGTGCGGCCGCCGCCATGGCGATGGCTCTGCGCAACCGGTCGCGTGCCCTGCCGCCGCCGGTACCACCGCGCAAGCCGGCCAACGGCAACGGCCACCGTCCGACGGTGCTCGACCCGAACGCGCAGCGCCCCGCCCAGAATCAGCGCACGATGACCGAGCCTCAGGTCAACGGCCTCTCGCGGACCCGCTAGCGGATCGGCCAGCCCCTGCGTCGTCCTTGCGCGGTGCATCCGGGGGCATGTGCTGAACGTGCCCGGGCGGGGCCGGGGGCTGGGTTCCATGATCACGGAAGGTTGGGTGAGTTGCCCCGCGGCCGCGCCCGGCCCTGGCCGGCCAACACCAAACCTGGGTTTGATGGGGTGCACGCACCACCAAACCCAGGTTTGATGTTGCCCCGGGGTCAGGCTTGCCCCCTCCACCGCCCGAAATGTCCGGAGTTCTCCCCGCGCCGGAACG
>DATJLT010000289.1:0-20323 GCA_035509195.1 Streptosporangiaceae bacterium
AGCGCCGTTCGATTACACCAATACCTGGGGCGACTGCCTGACCATCTTGGTGCCTTACTTGTTTGTCGGCTGGTGGAACGGATGGCCTGGCAGGCTCGGCCGGCGGTTTAGCCTGAGGCAGCAGCGCCTGGCCGTACTCGCGGCAGCCGGGATCGCGGGCATACCGCTGCTGTACTCGCTGAACCGCGGCGCCTGGATCGGAGCCGGCCTGTCTGTCGCCTACCTCGCGGTCAGGTTCGCGCTCAAGGGCCGGACGGCCCTGCTCGCCGGGCTTGCGACGCTCATCGCGATCGGCGCGCTGCTGATCGTCGTGACGCCACTCGGCGGCATCGTCACCAGCCGGCTACAGCATGGCAGGAGCAACAACCTGCGGGCCAACCTGTCATCGCTTTCCGTCACTGACGGGCTCGCATCGCCGATTCTGGGCTACGGCGACACCAGACAGGAGCAGGGGAGCCCGAACTCGATCGCGGTCGGCCCTTCGCTCAAGTGCCCGACCTGCGGGCAACTCGAGGTGGGAAGCACCGGCCAGCTCTGGCTGGTGCTGGTCTGCGACGGCGTACTCGGCGCCGCGCTTTACCTCGGCTTCTTCTGCTATGAGCTGTGGTACTTCCGGCATGACCAGAGCCCGGAGGCCGTCGCCGGAGTACTGGTCATCCTGCTGTCCTTCGTCTACTTGTTCACTTACGACGCGGTGGGGGCGCCGATCGGATTCACCATGCTGTCAGTCGCCTTGATGTGGAAGAACCGCCTGTACCTGCGCGAGCTGTCCGCTGCCGCGGCGCCGGCTTCCGCAGCGTCATGAAAGCGTCATGAAGGAGCAGGCCGAGGCACGACTCACGCCGAAGGACGACCGTCCGCTCGTCTACCTGGCAGAGACGCTACCGCTGCCGGCCATCGATCCCGACCGCCCGCCGCCGGGTGCACAGCGTCATGAGGCGGCCAAGCCAGGCGCCGGGCATCAGGCAGGACTGGCCAGGGTCGCACGCGGCGGAGCGCTGAACCTCGGCGGCGCGCTGATCTCAGCGGTTGCCAGCCTCGGCCTCACCGTGGTCGTGACGCACAGTTTTTCCAAGCCGGTGGCGGGCGCCTTCTTCGTCGCGATGTCACTGTTCCTGATCGTGGAGGCGGTCGCCAATCTCGGCGCCTACAACGGCGTGATCTACTTCATCGCCAGGCTCAGGGCGCTTGACGCTGAACGAAGGATCCCGGCGATCATGCGCGCGACGATCGTGCCCGTGGTGATCTCCTCGGTAATCGGGGCAGCGGGCGTGGTCGCCTTCGCTAACCCGCTGGCGCGATTGCTGCTCGACGGCCGGGCCGCGGCCGGGGTCAGCCCGGCTGCCGTAGCCGCAGAACTCAGGGTTCTCGCCGTCGCGCTGCCGTTCGCGGCGCTGGCCGACACCCTGCTTGGCGCGGCGCGCGGCTACCACAAGATGCGGCCGACCGTGGTGATCGACCGGATCGGCCGTACCGGGCTGCAAACGCTCGGCGTCATCGCGGCGGCACTGACCGGGAGTGCGGCGCTGCTCGCTCCCGCGTGGGCGATTCCCTATGTCGGGGCCAGCGTGGTCGGTGCGATCTGGTTGCGCCGGATCATGAAGGCTGACCAGCACCGGATCCACTTGCGTGACAGCGGAGGCCGGGCCGCCAGTCAGCGCCGGCCTGATGCCGCTTCAGGCGATAACCGGCACGGTAAGCCGAACGCCAAAGGGTTCTGGCGGTTCACCGGTCCGCGCTCGCTCGCCAGCGTCGCGCAGATCGTCATACAGCGCCTCGACATAGTTCTCGTCGGGATCATGAAAGGCCCGGTCGAGGCGGCCATCTACACGGCCGCGACCAGGTTCCTCGTCGCCGGCCAACTCGGCAACGCCGCGATCAGCATGGCCGCGCAGCCGCAGTTCACGCGGTTGTTCGCGGTCGGAGACCGGGCTGGCGCGAACGCGGTCTACCAGGCAACAACATGCTGGCTGATCCTGCTGACCTGGCCGCTTTACCTGCTCGCGGCCATTTTCGGCCCGAGCGTCCTCGCCGTGTTCGGCCATTCTTACCGCGCGGGCAGCAACGTGATGCTGATTCTCGCGCTCACCATGCTGGTCGCGACCGGATGCGGGCAGGTGGACATGGTGCTGATCACGTTCGGGCGCAGTAGCTGGAGCCTGATCAACGGACTGCTGGCTGTGGCCGTCAATGTCGGGGTTGACCTTGCGCTGATCCCGCGGCTCGGGATCACGGGAGCCGCGATCGGCTGGGCGGCGGCCATCGGCGTGTCCAACCTGGTGCCGCTCGTGCAGGTCGCCGTCGCTGCCCGTGTGCATCCGTTCGGGCTGGGCACCGCCACCGCTTGCCTGCTCACAACCTTGAGCTTCGCGATCATACCGCTGGCGGCAAGAACGCTGGCCGGAAGCTCGGGTGTCGTGTCTGTCGCGGCTGTCTTTACCGGGTGCGCGGTGATGGCCGCCGGGCTCATGTGGCTTCGCGGCCCCCTCAGCCTGGGGGTTATTCCTGGCCTGAAATCCTTATGACACTAATTCATCATGGGCTGCGAGATATAGTCCTGAATGCATGCAGGGGGTGAGTAGCGCGTTGGACAGATACCTGGTCGCTTTGGTGTGGCCCGCAGGCATCGCTTTGATCGCGATCGCCGGATTCGTCCTGGTGAGGAGAAGCCCGCGTACCGGGCCGGTCCAGCCCCAGGCCCTCTCAGGGCGACGGCACAAGGGCGCGGGTCTCGCGGACATCACCTGGGAGTCGGCCAGGCTGATCGCGATCGCGGCGGCGGGCTCGCTGGCCGCGTTCGGGCTGATGTGCGCGCTCGGGCTCATCGTCGTGCACCACGGCCTGGCCATTGACCGGCCGATCTTCAACTGGATGCAAAAGCACCAGGTCCACGCGCTTGCCTCGCTGATGAAGCGGCTGACCAAGCTTGGTGACACGTGGACGACCTGGGGAGCGGCCTTGGCGGCGGCTGCCTGCCTGGCCGTGACCTGGCGGTCGAAGCGCTGGCTTCCTCCGGTCGCGCTGGCGACCGCGATCATCGGCGATCACTACACGACGCTCGCGCTGCGGCACGTGTTCCACCGCCTTGGCCCGCCAACAAGCCCGCTGGGCACCTACCCGTCTGGAGGCTGTGACCGGGTGATCTTGTTCTACGGGCTGATCGCCTACCTGCTGTGGCGTGAGTTCAGCGGCGAGCGCCGCACGGCCATCGCGGCAGGAACTCTCGTGGCGGCGCTCGGCTTCAACGAGGCCTACAGCCGTGTGTACCTTTCGCTGCACTGGTTCACCGACTCGATCAGCGGGCTGCTCTACGGAGGCCTGCTGCTTGCTGCCTTCATTCTCGCCGTGCACATCGTGGCTGGCCGGCCCGCTGGCTACCGTTCGGCTCAGGCCGATCAGGGTCCGCAAGGGCAACTGGCGGCTGATGCGCCGCTGGCGTCAGGACCACTTCGGTGACGGCCTCGCGTGGCTCGTTTCTCCGGTGGAAGTCCTGGGCCGTTTTCGGCCTGACCGCCGCGGCGATCGGTATCGGTATCCCCGTCGGCATCAGCCTCGCCGCAGGCGGGCAGCCCGATCCTCCCGACCCCGCTCCGCTGCCCACCACCATCACTGACTCACCGCCTGCATACACCGGTCCGCTTGTGCCCGCCTCAGGCGCCTACCTGGGCGCTTACGTGCAGCCCAAGTCGTATACCTCGCAAGGACAGGTCGCCGCCGTCCGTGCCTTCCAGGCCAGGATCGGAGCCAAGCTGGCGCTCGTGCACGTCTATCACCCGTGGCCGCAGCCGTTCCCGAGCGCGGCCGACCGCCAGTTCGTGAAGAGCGGCAAGGTACTGCTGCTGACCTGGGGCGGCACCCCAGACACCAAGAAGATCATCGCCGGGACCTATAACAAGCTGATCACCGAGCGGGCCGAGGCGGTCAAGGCACTGCACCGGCCGATCCTGCTCGAGTTCAGGCACGAGATGGACCGGCCGAACCTGCAGCGGGCGGTGCACGGGCCGAAGAACTACATCAAGGCGTGGGACCACATCAGGGCCATCTTCAGCGCTGTCGGCGCCACCAACGTCGGCTGGGTATGGTGCCCGACGGGATATGGGTTCCAGGTCGGCCGCGCCCAGGCGTTTTACCCCGGCAACAACGAGGTCGACTGGGTCTGCGCCGACGTCTACACGGTCACGCCTGGCCAGTCGCTGCAGCAAGCCGCCGCACCCTTCATGCGCTGGGCCGCTGGCACGGGCAAGCCGGTCATCATCGGCGAGTTCGCCAGCAACGACCCGCCGTCTGCCTGGCCGGCCTTCCTGACCGCCGCCGGCCAGTTCGCCGAGAGCAACCCTCAGATCAAGGCCATCGCCTACTTCGACGCCAACGGCAGCGACAGCAACGGCAACCCGTTTAAGTACTGGCTGGGCAGCCACCAGAAGGCCATCGCGGCGTTCGCGCGCCTCGCGGCCATGCAATATTTCCAGCCGGCCATTCCCTCAGGGTCTTGATGCCTTCAGCGCCAGCCGATTACCTGAGCGAGGTCAGTTCTCTGCTCTGGCCGTCACCGGCCAGCTACGAGTTGCTCGTGCTGCCGCGCTCAAAGCGGCCCCGCATCGTCGTGCCTTCCGGGCGTCGTGCGGGCGCCGCCGCGCTCCGCAGGTACGGCGAGCCTGGCTCGGCGAGGACCAGGCTCGCGACGCGAGCGCTAGCGACGATGCTGGCTGGCGGCCTCGGCCGGCTCGTTGGCGGCCGGCTTTCCCTCGCAACAGCTACGGGCGGTGAGCCGATCGAGTCGTATCTGGCTGCGTTGCTCGGGCAACCCGTGCAGATCAGCATGCACGTCGGTGCGGCGCGAGCGAACCGGAAGCCAGTGCTTCAGCTTCTGACACCCTCGGGCGACACTGTGGGTTTCGCCAAGATCGGCGTAAACGCGCTGACCGCTGACCTGGTCAGGGCGGAACGGGCGGCGCTTTCTTCTCTCGCCGGGTCAGGGATCTCGCTGATGCGGCTGCCGCGGGTACTCGGCTCTGGTTGCTGGAACGGGCTTGAGGTGCTGGTGCTCAGCGCGCTTCCTGTCTGGCGGCGGCGTACGCCCCTGCCAGAGCGACGGCTCCGCGAGGCGATGGGCGAACTCGCCAGCGTGGATGGCCTCAGGTCTTCTGCTCTGCCAGGAAGCCCGTACTGGGAACGTCTGACCGGAGGGCTTAGGCTCGCTCCTTACGGAGCGGAGCGTGACCGGCTGGCTTCGGCGCTTGAGCGGCTGGCCGTTATCGCCGACGGTACCGAACTCAGCTTTGGTAGCTGGCATGGAGACCTCACGCCGTGGAACCTCGCGCATACGGGGGCAGGGCTGCTGGTGTGGGACTGGGAGCGGTTCTGCTCTGATGTTCCCGTCGGCTTTGACGCGCTCCATTACCGCATTCAGGCGCGGGTGGTGCGGGCCGAAGATCCCTTGCTGGTCGCCGGGCAATGCGCGGACGAGGCGGCTGGCTTGCTTGCGCCGTTCGGTGTCGGGCGGGCGCAGGCGAGGCTGACGGCGCTGTTGTACCTGGCCGAGTTGTCGGTGCGGTACCTCGCTGACCGGCAGGAGGAGGCTGGGGCACGGCTCGGGGCGCCCAGGCGGTGGCTGCTGCCCGCGCTCGAGGCCGGGGTTGCCGGTGGCTAGGTCAGTGTCTCCGCCTGCCAAGCGGGCCGTGCACGCCCTGAGCGTGACGGCAGGACGGCTCTCTGCCCCGATGCGGATGCTGCCGGGATTCCTGATCGTTGGCGCGCAGCGGTGCGGCACCACGTCCATGTACCGGGCGCTGAGCACGCACCCGTCGATCAGGAAGGCCGTACTGCACAAGGGCGTGCACTACTTCGACATGAACTACGAGCGCGGGCTGAGCTGGTACCGAGCGCACTTTCCGTTCCGCAGCGCGGGAGCGCTGACGTTCGAGTCCAGCCCCTACTACCTGTTCCACCCGCTCGCGGCCGCGCGGATCGCCGCCGATCTGCCTGGCGTGAAGCTTCTGGTACTGGTACGTGACCCAGTGGAACGCGCGTACTCGGCCTACACGCACGAGCGCGCGCGAGGCTTCGAAACCGAGCCCTTCGAGCGCGCGATCGAGCTTGAGCCTGAACGGCTGCACGGCGAGGTCGCCAGGATTCTCGCCGACCCCCACTACCTCAGCCACAGTCACCAGCACCACGCCTACGTGACCAGGGGCCAGTACGCCGAGCAACTCAGGCGGCTAGCTGAGCTCTTCGGGCGGGACCGCATTCACGTTGTCGACAGCGGCGACTTCTTCGCCAAGCCAGAGCCGGTCTACGACGGTGTGCTCGAGTTCCTCGGTCTGCCGCTCGCCGGCTACCCGGAGTTCGACCAGCACAACGCGAGGCCCAGGCCGCCGATCAGCGACTCACTCGCCGCCCGCCTGGACGCGCACTTCCTCCCCTACGACGAACAGCTATCCGGCTGGCTGCCGCGGCCCCCTAGCTGGCGCCGCTAATGCGGCGGAAGAGGCTGGTCAGGAGCAGCGAAGCGGCAAAAGGCAGGTCGCGGCCCAGGTAGCGGCCGGCGAGGCGGCGGGGTTCACTCACCAGCCGGTACACCCACTCCAGGCCGAGCCGCTGCAGCCACGCGGGTGCTCGCCTGAACTGGCCGGCCGCGAAAGGGATCGCGGCGCCGCAGCCAACGAACCAGGTACCCGGCAGGTCGGGGACCAGGCGGGTAATGAGCCGCTCCTGCTTAGGAAAACCGAGCCCTACGAAAACGATCTTAGGTTCGGCGCCGGTCAGTTCCTTCCTCAGCGGCTCGATGTCGCCGGCCGCAGCGTCGAACCGCTCAGGCGGAGTGTAGGCGCCGGTAACCACCAGGCCGGGGAACCGCTCGGACAGCCGGGCGGCGGCGAGCTGCGCGACCGACGGCTGACCGCCGACCAGGTGCACGGGCCAGCCGTGACGCGCGGCCGCCTCGCTGAGCGAGAAGATCAGGTCGGAGCCGGTGATCCGTTCGGTCAGCGGCCGCCCGGCGAGCCTCGCCGCCCAGAGCAACGGCATGCCGTCCGGCACCACCAGCGACGCCGAAGCCACCAGTTTCCTGCTCGCCTGGTCCTTGCGCAGCCTGGCGCAGATGTCGATGTTCGGCGTCACGATCGTGCCGCCCTGACCAAGACCAAGCGCCCCGGCCACCCGGTCGATGAGCTGCCGGTGACTCACCTGGTCAAAGGCGGCGCCGCCGACGAAGACACGCGGGCTCATATCCCGTGACCCCGCGCGTGCAGCGTCCGCAGCACTCGTTCGCCTGACACCACGCCTGACGCGACGGCGACGACGAAAGGAAGGCGACGCTCTCGCCAGTTCAGCCGGAGCGCCCGCGCCGCCCACCGGCAAGCCGCCCGGCGCTGCCGCAGGCAGGCGTAACCGAACCCGATCTGCGCATAGACGCGCGCCGCCCCGTGCCCGTCGGTCAAGAGGTCAGGATGATGGGCAAGCATCCACCGCAGCCCGGCCACCTTCGACTCCCACTGCTGCGCGTAGTACGAGCCCGCGCCCCAGTGCACCTGAACGAGCGGCTCGTCCACGTTGACGATCGGCTGCCGCCGCGCGGCCCGCAGCGCGAGGTCCCAGTCCTCGTTCTGGCTGGCCGGGATCGTCTCATCGACCAGACCGATGCCGTCGAGCAAGGCCGGCCTCCGTACCAGGTAAGTCGAGGAATGAATCATCACCATGCGCGACCGCAGCAGGTCGCGGTAGAGCACCTCGGTCCGGCCTGCGGTTCTTTCATTTTTTCTGCCACCGGACACCACCGCGATGCCGCACGACGCGAACTCCGCGCCCGGCCGCGCGCGCAGCGCGCGCACCTGACGTGTGAGCTTAGAAGGCAGCCACTCATCGTCATCATCGCAGAACGCCACCAGGTCCGTGCCGAGCGCCAGAATCCCGCTGTTGCGGGCGCCTGCCAGCCCGGGGGTCCTGTCGTTGGCGATGACCTTGACCAGGTCGCCGCTGGCCAGGCTGGGGTCGGGCTCGGCCTGGTCGAAGACGACCACGACCTGGACGGTGCCCTGATAGTCCTGCCCCGCGATGGCGGCGAGCGCCGCACGCAACTGCGGAGGACGGTCGCGGGTGGGCACGACGACACCGACAGAAGGCCAGGTGGTCACCGGCGTCACGCCGCGCCCCGCAGGTAGCCGTAGTGGCTGAGCAACGGCAGCGTCAGCGCGGTCACGGCCCGGCGTGCCGACTCTGGCATGGCCGTCTGCCAGCGATCATCGGGCCGGATCGTGATCTTGCCCGTGCTGAACCGCATCGGGTTGCCAGAGGCGGTGTGCGCTTGCCCCAGTTCGGCCCACTGTGCCTGCCCGTCGCCGCCGATAAAGGCGAGACCTGGCTCACCCGCGGCCAGCCCGGCGAAGTCCGCGACCGACCGCAGCGTCGGCTTGACCGCCGTCACCAGGTCCTCGTACCGTACGACCAGCACCGGGGTGCTGCCGCGCGCGAGAAGCTGGAGCGCTCCGTTCTGCGCGTTCCACTCCCTGGCGGCCCGGAGCGGCGAGTACCTGGTCATGAAGCTCGGGCCGGCCGCCTCTGGCCGCTCGACCTGGGTGGTCCACGAGTAGGCGACCGCGCGGCTGTCCCTGACCACGTGCAGTACCCGCAGGTCCAGGTCGTCGCGGTGGCTGAGGCAGAACGCCAGCGAGGCGTGCTTGCTCGAGTCGACGACGGTACCGCACCCGCTGACGGCGGCGATCGCCTGGTAAAGACGCTGGTAGTAGCCGGTGTACTCGTCAAGATCCCGGCGCATCCCGCTGGACAGCGTCCGCCTCGCCAGCAGCGGGATGTACCTGGTACGGTCCACGGCCGCGCGAAGCTCGCCTATGCGCTTCACGTCGAGGCCTGACCAGCCGCCGAAGGCGGCGTCCCCCACCTTGGTCCAGAACCCGCAAGACATGAACTGGGTACCGCAGCCACAGCGCTCGTTCTCGACTACGCCGCGTTCCCACAGGTGGACGACTTCGCCGGCCACGCAGACGCCGGGCAGTTCACCGAGCAGCCGCTCGGCCAGGGTGCTCCCGCTCCGTCCAACGCCTCCAACATAGATGACCTTGAAGTCACCAAGCGTCATAGCTCCAGCACCTGTACCGAACGTAGTCAACTAAGCGGAAAGTCAACATTTTGCCTGGCTAAGGCGCTGCTCGGGCCAGATTGGGGCAATTGAGGTAGCCAGCACGTTGTCACAACATGATCAAGGCCCGTACGGCAGGAAACAAATGCCCGACAAACCAGTGACTTTGCCGCACATCTGACTGCCTTCGAAGTTGTCGCTCGCGATCCAAAGGCCGGCCGAGGTCAGCAGCATGTCGTCGGCACCGAGACCACGGGATCTGGTCGGGTTGAACGTCAGCTTGCCTGTCTTCGGCGACAGTCCCTCGAAACCGGGCGCGGAGATCGCGTGCTTGTCCACGTGGAAGGCCTTGCAGCCGTCTGGCGCCTCCGACCACAGCTCGTGACCGGCGAAGTAGACCGCGTGCGTATCGGCCGCGACCGAGTACAGCGAGTAGCAGCCGTCGTAGTTGATCCACTTCAGCGACGCGAAATGCTGGTTCGCCGTGAACGCCGCCGCCATGTCGCAGAGCCCCATGAGCGGGTACCCGCTCTTGTAGTTCCACGGCCGGTACCCCGTCGACGCGACGTAAACCGTGCCGTCGTCGGGCGACCAGGCCGCGGTACGGATGTAGAAAGGCTCCTTGGCCGTGCAGTTGTAGTAGTAGCCCTTGGGCGGATAGCCGCTGCCGCCGTCGAAGCGGGGCGAAGACCAGCCGGTCACCGTGGCCACCGGCCTGCTTGCCAGGTTCAGCATGAAGATCTGGCGGCGTGGCCGGCCTCCGACCGAAGTGAAATCGCCTTCCACCAGGTCAAGAGTGCCGCTGTGGCTGAGCTGCTGGTTGTAGATCCTGGTGCCGTTCTCCGCGACTCCCGGATACACGTAGTGCCCGCTGATATTCAGCCGCAGCAGGCCATCGTCCTTGCCCGTCTCATAGTTCAGGCTGGCCATGTAGGGATCGGCCGAGCTTCCGTTGATCGAGGTGAAGTACCCGCCCGCGAGGATGTGGGTCTGGTACGCGGCCAGGGTTTCCACGGTGCCGTCCGCGTTGTGCCCGAACGCGGACACGAGGGACCCCTTGCCTGTGGTGCTGACCTCGGCCAGGTTGTGCACGGGCGTTCCGCCGACGGCGGTAAACCGGCCGCCCAGGTACGCCTTGCCGCACTTGCCGCTGACGAACGCGATCGAATCGACTTCGCCGTTGACGTCCGGGTTCCAGCCCGTCACCGTGAACGGAGCGGTGGCAGAGAAGCTGAAGGCGTTATGGCGGCTGAAAGATCGTTTTCCCTGATCGACCACGGTGAAGCTGCCGACCGCGTACATCGTCCTTCCGCACTGGACGAGCTGCCTGACCTGCTCAGTCGTCGTCGTCTTCGGCGGGAAATGCGGGGTGCCGGTATCCGGATGAGGCCTTAAGTACCTCGCGGACGAAGCCGCGGCGCCCGCGTAGGCAGGGCTCAGCGCGAGCGCGAGCGCGAGCGCGGCGGCGAGCAGGCCTGCCGCGGCAACTCCGGTCAAGCGGGCGCGCACGCTAGCTCGCCTCGATGATCATCGCGGCGCCGACGGTGGCGCTTGTCGCTTCATCGATGAGGATCAGCCCCCCAGTGACCCTGTTCCTTGAGTAAGGGTCGCAGAAGATCGGCTGGGTGAGGCGAAGTGATACCCGCCCGATCTCATTGAGGCTAAGGCTCTCCGCCGAGTCGTCCCTGTGCAGAGTGTTCACGTCCAGCCGGTACACGATGTCGCGCACCACTGCCTTTACCGTCCTCGTCGTGTGCTTGACGACCAGGCGGCTGCGCGGAGTCAGCGCGGGAGCGTCGGCCATCCAGCAGACCATGGCCTGCACGTCCTGTGACACCTGCGGCTGATTGCCCGGGCGGCAGATCAGGTCGCCACGTGAGATGTCGATGTCGTTGTCCAGCAGCAACGTGACCGACATCGGCGGGTAAGCCTCCTCGACTTCGCCATGCGGTCCGTCGATCCGCTTGATGGCCGTCGACAGGCCGCTGGGCAGGTGCATGACCTCATCGCCTGGCTTGAGCACGCCGCCGCCGACCTGGCCAGCGTAGCCACGGTAATCATGCAGTTCAGGATCGGTAGCCTGATGCGGCCTGATCACGTACTGCACAGGGAACCTGACGTCGATCAGGTTCCGGTCAGAAGCGATGTGCAGGTGCTCCAGATGGTGCAGGAGCGACGGGCCGTCGTACCAGGGCATATTGCCAGAGCGCTCGACGACATTGTCTCCGTGCAGGGCCGACATCGGGATGAAGGTGAGGTCGGCGATCTCCAGCTTGGTGGCGAAGGCGGTGAATTCCTCGGTGATCTGCTCGAAGGCGGCGCTGTCGTAACCGACCAGGTCCATCTTGTTCACGGCCAGCACCAGGTGCGGGACCTTCAGCAAGGTGGCGAGGAACGCATGCCTGCGGCTCTGCTCGGTGAGCCCGTTCCTCGCGTCGACTAGCACGACCGCGAGGTCGGCGGTCGAGGCACCGGTCACCATGTTCCTGGTGTACTGAATGTGACCAGGGGTGTCGGCGATGATGAACTTGCGTCTCGGCGTGGCGAAGTAGCGGTAGGCCACGTCGATCGTGATGCCTTGCTCGCGTTCGGCCCGCAAGCCGTCGGTGAGCAGGGCGAGATTGGTGTACTCCTCGCCGCGTTCCTTGCTGGTCCGCTCGACAGAGGCGAGCTGGTCTTCGAAGATCGCTTTCGAGTCATAGAGCAGCCGCCCGATCAGCGTTGACTTGCCGTCGTCGACAGACCCGGCCGTCGCCAGCCGCAGGATGTCCATGACTCGTTCTCCTCTGTCTCCCGTGCTCGCGCTCGCGGCCATCAGAAGTATCCCTCGCGCTTGCGGTCTTCCATCGCGGCTTCGCTGGCACGGTCATCGGCCCGCGTCTGCCCGCGCTCGGTGATCCTCGTCGCAGCGATCTCGGTGATGACCTCTGCCAGCGAAGCGGCGGTCGACTCGACGGCGCCCGTGCATGAGATGTCACCGACGGTGCGGTACCGCACCATGATCTCGTAGGCGACCTCGTTGTCAGCCTTGTTCGTGAAGGGGTGATCGGCGAGCAGGATGCCGTCGCGCTCGAATACCGAACGATGGTGCGCGAAGTAAATAGAAGGAATCTCGAGTTCTTCCCGCTCGATGTAGTGCCAGATGTCGAGCTCTGTCCAGTTCGACAGCGGGAAGACCCTGATGTGCTCGCCGCGCCGCACCTTGGTGTTGTAAAGGCTCCATAGCTCGGGCCGCTGGTTCTTGGGGTCCCACTGCCCGAACTCGTCGCGGAAGGAGAACACCCGTTCCTTGGCCCTTGCCTTCTCCTCGTCCCTGCGTGCGCCACCGAAGACGGCGTCGAAGCGGTGGTCGAAGAGCGCGTCCAGCAGGGTCGTGGTCTGCAGCCGGTTCCTGCTGGCCCAGCGTCCTGTCTCCTCGACGACGCGGCCCGAGTCGATCGACTCCTGCACCGAGGCGACGATGAGCCGCACGCTGAGCTCATCCACCCGGCGGTCCCTGAACTCCAGCACCTCGTCGAAGTTGTGACCGGTGTCGACGTGCATGACGGGGAAGGGGATCTTAGCCGGGCGGAAGGCACGCTCGGCCAGCGCCAGCATGACGATCGAGTCCTTGCCGCCTGAGAACAGCAGCACCGGCCGCTCGAATTCGGCGGCGACCTCGCGCATGATGTGGATCGACTCGGCTTCGAGCACGTCAAGCTGCGAGAGCTGGTAGTCAGAGCGTGGCACTGTCATCGAGCGGACCCTTACTCGTTGTCCTGCCGTACCGCGCTGATCGCGCCGAGCAGCAGGCTAGCTAGTGATACGGGACAGATTAGGATATCCGGCACCCAGGGCTGCTTGGTGTTGTACTCAAGCGGCGACCCGTCGATCCGCGAGGTGTGCAGTCCCGCCGCCCTGGCAACCGCGACCGGGGCGGCAGAGTCCCACTCGTACTGCCCGCCCGAATGCACGTAAACATCGACATCGCCGGTAATGACCGCTGCGGTCTTCGCGCCGGCCGAACCGAGCGGCACGAGCTCGGCACCCAGGTGCTCGGCGAGTACCTTCACGAAGTCCGGCGGTCGCGAGCGGCTGACGACGAGGCGGAGCGGTACGCCGTCCGCTGGCGTCTTCGGGGTGGGCGGCGGCTCGGCGGTTGACAGCACCTTGCCCTGCGCGGGCAGCGCGACCGCGCCGGCGACCAGGTCGCCGCCGCCCGTGGTCAGGTCACCCCTTTCCCACAAGGCGACGTGCACGGCCCAGTCTGAGCGGCCTGGTTCGCCGAACTCCCTGGTGCCGTCGAGCGGGTCGATGATCCAGACCCGGTCGGCGTCGAGCCTCGCCAGGTCGTCTGCGGCCTCTTCTGAGAGTACGGCGTCTGCTGGCCGCACCTTCGCGAGCTCGGCCGCGAGAAACTCCTGGGCGCCCAGGTCGCCCGCGCGCCTGCGATCATCGGCGGCGGCGGCTTGAGCTTGTTCTCTGATGGCCAGCAGACGCTGGCCTGCCGCCTCGGCTAGATCGCGGGCGACTTCGTCATCGGCAGGGAAAACCACATGTACTCCTACTGAACTAGACCAGACTGGGTCAGGTTCAGTACGCGCCTGAGCCGCGCGCGACCGCGGCCCAGGTCTTCCAGAGGATCTGCAAGTCGAGCATGAGCGACCAGTTCTCTACGTAGCGCAGATCCAGGCGTACCGATTCGTCCCAGGAGAGGTCGGAACGGCCGTTTACTTGCCACAGGCCGGTCATGCCGGGCTTGACCACCAGCCTGCGCCTCACATGGTCACCATACATGGCTGCCTCTTCCGGCAGGGCCGGCCTTGGCCCGACTAGTGACATCTCGCCGCCCAGGACGTTGAGTAGCTGCGGCAGTTCGTCAAGCGACCAGCGGCGCAGCACCCGGCCCACCCGAGTCAGGCGGGGGTCGTTCCTGATCTTGAACAACGGGCCCAGATGCTGGTTACTCGCGGCCAGCCCGGCCTTGCGCTCCTCGGCGTCAGGCACCATGGTGCGGAACTTGAATACGGAGAACGCACGG
The DNA here is from genome assembly GCA_035509195.1 of Streptosporangiaceae bacterium. Taxonomy (GTDB): domain Bacteria; phylum Actinomycetota; class Actinomycetes; order Streptosporangiales; family Streptosporangiaceae; genus Chersky-822. The sequence continues at coordinate 14,115 of DATJLT010000289.1, forward strand.
CCGTCCTTGCCCACCCTCGTCTGCCTGAACATGACCGGGCCGCCGTCATCGAGCCTGATCAGCAGCGCGATAAGGCCGATCAGCGGCACGGAGAGCACGAGCGCGACGAACGCGAACACCCGGTCGAACGCGGCCTTGACGATCAGGCGGAACCCGTTGAACTCGGGGTGATCCAGGTGGAGAAGTGGGAGCCCGGCGACCGGCCTGATCGTCGTGCGCGGCCCGGCCACGTCCAGCAGGGCGGGGGCCACGCACAGGTCAGTGCCGGTTTTCTCAAGGTCCCATGCGAGCTGCCTGAGCCGATCCCCTGCCATCTCCGGGCAGGCGAGCACGGCGACCGTGTCCGCCTCGTACTGCCTGACGACCTCGGGCACGGTTCCGAGGCCCGCCACGGCGGGAACGTCAGCGATCATGCCTGGCTCAGGCACGTCTGCGAGGCAGGCGGCGACGACCGAGAGCCCGTGGTACGTCTCGCGGCGCAGCATCGTCACGATGTCGAAAACGACAGGCGCATGCCCTACGACGACAGCACGGCGCATGCACTCACCGCGCTCTCGTGCCCGGTGCAGTCGCTTGCGGTGCGCGTACCTGGCCAGGAGGTCGAAGAGCGTCAGGCAGGGCAGCGCGATCACTACGTAGCCGCGGGCCAGGTCGGCCTTGAACGCATAAGAAAGGATCGCCACCGCCGCGATCAGGAACGCGCCGGCGTTGAGCACCCGCCGGAACTCATCGGTACCGACGCCGATGAATCTGGGATCGTAGGCTCCGGCCAGCATCAACGTCACCAGCCACACGAACGGCAGGCTGAGGCTCAGCAGCATGTACTCGCTCGGGTGGCGCCCGGCGCTGTCAAACCTGATCTGAAAGGCAAGCAGGCCGGCCGTCAGAGCGCAGCAGGCATCAAGGATCGCGGCCAGCCGCAGGTAACGCGCTGCCCAGGCACCCGACCCAAGCGCGGCCAGCCCGGTTTCCAGATTATTCCTGCTGGCGGCACCACTAACTGCGGTGTGTCCCGACACCAGGCCTCCCTCCACAGCTCACCGAGCGGCCGCCGGCACGCTGAACGTGCCGAACGCCGCCCGCCCCCCTTCGTCAGCCGGCCCGCGGCGTGCTCACTGACAGCGTGCGGATCGCCTCATCCAGCACGCTCGATAGCAACACCGGGCAGGACCGATTAGATCATGCTCAATCGAAGCTGATCAGGACGTTGTCGTAGTTGGTGTGACACTTTCCGTCGGGGCGCGGCGAGGTGTGACGGTGGCTGTGACAACTGAGGTCAGTCAAACGCCAGGTAAAATCAGCGTGAAGTGGGGTGAAACTCGTTCTGAGCCGCGGCAAGTCCGCGCTCGAGCAGCGCCTCGACCGCGTCCGCGCCGCGCTCGATGATCAGCGGAAGTTCTTTCCGCTCTGCCGTGCTGAAGTCGCTCAGGAGGAAGTCGGCGGGATCCCTGCGACCGGGTGGCCGGCCCACGCCGATCCGCACCCGGTAATAGTCAGGCCCAAGCGTGCCGGTCAAGGATCGCAGGCCGTTGTGACCGTTGTCACCGCCGCCTAGCTTCAGCCTGATCGTGCCGAACGGCAGGTCAAGCTCGTCGTGCACGACGACGGTCCGCGCGAGCGGCACCTTGTAGAACCGGCCGACGGCCGCGACCGCAGGGCCCGAGGCGTTCATGTAAGACATCGGCTTGACGATCAGCACGGGAACTCCGGCCAGCCGTCCAGAGGCGGCCTGCACCCGCGCACGGTCGCGTTTGAACCTGGCGCCGATCCTTTCCGCCAGCAAGTCAGCGACCAGGAAGCCGACGTTGTGACGGTTGCCCGCATACTGCTGGCCAGGGTTGCCAAGCCCGGCAATCAACCACTGGTCATCGGGCATAGCGGTATCGCGCCTTGCTCGTGAGCGACCGGGGAGCCGCAGCACGGAAAGTTACCCGGCGGCCGGAGCCTCGGCCTCAGGCGCAGGCGGCACCGCAGCCGGTGCCGCTTCCTCGGCCGGGGCCTCGCCGATCTCGGCCTCGATCTGAGCGGCCGTCGGAGACGCGATCACGTGCAGCACGAGCACGTCGGGCTCGACCGCGAGGCTGACGCCGCGCGGCAGCTTCAGGTCTCCGGCGTTCACTGCCGTACCGACGACCATGCCGGTGACGTCAACCTCGATGCCCGGCGGAATCTGGGTCGCCTCGGCTTCGACCGTCACCTGGACGAGCTGCTGGTCGAGGAGGCCGTCGGGAGCCACCTCGCCGGTCACGGTCACCGGAACCTCGACGGTCACCTTCTCGCCACGTCTCACCAGCAGCAGGTCGACGTGCTCGACGGTGCCCTTGATGGGGTCGCGCTGGACCGCCTTGGGCAGCGCCATCTGAGAACCGCCAGGCAATCCGTCGAGCCTGATCAGCACGTTCGCGGTCCGCAGGGCAAGCAGCACTTCGTGCCCTGGCAGAGTCAGGTGCCTGGGCTCGGTGCCGTGCCCGTAGAGAACGGCGGGCACGAGGCCGGCACGCCGCTCACGTCGCGCGGCACCCTTGCCGAACTCGGTCCGCGTACCAGCAGACATGTGTACTTCGGGCACAGCGCACTCCTGGAGCTTCGGTCAATGGCATAAACGCTAAAATCCTCGGCGAAGTCTAGCCGAAGATCTGGACTAGCTCTGGCCGTCGAACAAGCTCGTCACGGAGCCCTGCGAGAACACCTCGGTGATGGCCCGCGCGATCAGCGGCGCGATCGACAGCACTGTCAGCTTATCGAACTGCTTTGCCGGCTGGACAGGCAGCGTATTGGTGACGATGACCTCGCTGACAGCGGAGTTCTTCAGCAGGTCAACCGCCTGCCCGGAAAGCACGCCGTGGGTCGCGGTCACGATAACGCGGGCCGCGCCTTGCGTGAAGAGGATCTCGGCGGCGTTGGCGATCGTCGCGCCTGTGTCGATCATGTCGTCGACGAGTATGCACGTACGGCCAGCGACCTTCCCGACGACCTCGAGAACCTTCACCTGGTTCGCGACGTCAGGGTCGCGGCGCTTGTGAATGATCGCAAGCGGGCAGCCGAGCCTGTCGGTCCACCGCTCGCACACCCTGACCCGGCCGGCGTCCGGCGCGACGACCGTAACCTGCGACAGGTCGAGCCTGCCTTCGAGGTACGAGGCGAGGATCGGCAGCGCGAACAAGTGATCGACCGGCCCGTCGAAGAAGCCCTGTATCTGCGCGGTGTGCAGGTCAACGGCCATCAGGCGGTCAGCGCCCGCGGTCAGGAACAGGTCGGCCATGAGCCTGGCAGAGATCGGCTCGCGCCCTCGGCTCTTCTTGTCCTGCCTGGCGTAGCCGAAGAACGGCGTGACCACGGTGATCCGCTTGGCGGAAGCGCGCTTGAGCGCGTCCACCATGATGAGCTGCTCCATGATCCACTGGTTGATCGGCGAGGTGTGGCTTTGCAGTACGAACGCGTCGCAGCCGCGCACCGACTCGAGGAACCTGACGAAGATCTCGCCGTTCGCGAAGTCGAACAAGGTCGTGGGCGTGGGCTGGATGCCGAGGTATTCGCCGATCTCCCGGCCAAGCTCCGGATACGCCCTACCGGTAAAGAGCATCATCCGCTTGTCGCTTGTCCCGGTACTACCAGTCACGCTGACCCTGCTTTCCATGCACTGCCGCTGCCGCTACTTTCTTCGCGCCGAGGCGCCGCCCCTAGCCGTCGCCGCGCCCGATGCTCCGTTCTGCCCGGCAGCGCCCGCGCCGGCCGGGGGACCGACCCGCTCGCCTGGTCCGAGCCTAGTTCCTGGCATTACGTGAGCAAACGGCCCGACGTGCGCTCCTTCGCCAATGACCGCCGATTCGCAGACCGACTGAATGACGACCGCACCCGCCCCGACGGACGTATCGCGGAGCAGGCAGCCAGGGCCGATGCGGGCGCCCGCCCCGACCGTGGTGCCGCCCTCAAGCTGGGTTCCCTGGCCGATGTAGGCGCCGGCGGCGAGGTCGACGGTCACGTCAACCCAGGTGCTGTCCGGATCGGCAACCCTGACTCCCGACCGCATCGCCGACTGCAGCAGCCTCCCGTTCATGACCCGGCTGACGTGCGCGAGCTGGGCCAGGTCGTTGACACCCTGCACCTCTTCGAAATCAGGACAGGCGACGGTGACCACACGGTGGCCATCGCTCCTGATGAGGGAGACCACGTCGGTGAGGTACTCCTCGCCTTGCGCGTTATCGGTCCTGACCCGCTTGACCGCGTCGGAAAGCAGATCGCCATCGAACGCGTACATGCCGGAGTTAATCTCGGCTATGGCCTGCTGCTCAGGAGTAGCGTCGGCTTGCTCGACGATCGCGAAGAAGGCGCCATCGTCGTCTCTGACGATCCGGCCGTAACCAAACGGGTTAGCCGCGCGGGCGGTCAGCACGGCCGCCGCGGCACTTGCCCTGGCCCGCTCGGCGACCAGGCTGGCCAGCGTCGCCCCGCGCAGCAGCGGGGTGTCGGCGTAGGTCACGAGCACGGTGCCGCTGATCGAGCCGACCGACTCGAGCACCACCCTCACCGCGTGCCCGGTACCGCCAAGGTAAGGCTGAACCACGATCGCGGCGTCAGTTGCCTGCCGCCTGGCATGCGCTGCGACCCGGTCGGCATCGTGGCCGACGACCACGATCAGCCGCTCAGGTGCCAGCTCACGCGCCGCCGCCAGGCAATGCCCGAGCATCGTCTGCCCGCAGACCTGGTGCAGCGCCTTGGGGGTCGCCGACCTCATCCGGGTTCCTTCGCCTGCCGCGAGCACGATGACGGCGGCAGGACGCGTTTCGCTCACTCGGCTTAGCTCCCAAGAGTCGCTGATATCCCCAAAGGACCGATCGCGGAACCGGGCCTGGCCCGGCGGACCCGTGCGGAAACGTACCCCCGACGTCAGCAGAATACCTCCCGACTTCCCTGCCCTGTCCGCTACCAGTCATTCTGGCCAGATTCCGACATGCCGCGCCAAGAGTTCGGCGAACGGCCTGACACACTGAGGTGTGGCGTTGTGGGTGCTGCATGTCGACCTTGACCAGTTCCTCGCGGCGGTCGAGGTACTGCGCAAGCCGGAGCTGCGCGGCCTGCCCGTCGTCGTCGGCGGCGACGGCGACCCGTCCAAGCGCGGCGTGGTCAGCACCGCCTCCTACGAGGCCCGTGCCTTCGGGGTGCACTCGGGCCAGGCCCTGCGCACGGCAGCCAGGCGCTGCCCTGACGCGATCTTCCTGCCGGTCGACCGCCCCGTCTACGAGGCGGCCTCGGCCGTGGTGATGGCAACGCTGCGAGAACTCGACGCCGTCGTCGAGGTAATGGGCTGGGACGAGGCCTTCCTCGAGGTCGACGCCGCGGATCCCGCGTCCTTCGCGGCGTTGATACAGAACCGGGTCAAGGCCGCCACCGGGCTGGACTGCACAGTCGGCATCGGGGAGAACAAGCTGCAGGCCAAGATGGCGACCGGTTTCGGCAAGCCGGCCGGCGTGTTCAGGATCACGCACGAAACCTGGATGGCCGTGCTCGGCCGCGAGCCCGCCGACGCCATCTGGGGCATCGGATCACGTACCGCGAAGAAGCTATCCGCGCTTTCGATCCTTACTGTCTCCGACCTCGCCGCCGCGTCACCAAGAGAGCTTGCGGGCGTGTTCGGACCGACCATCGGCCCGTGGCTGGTGCAGCAAGCGCGTGGCATCGACTTGTCCCCGGTCACCGACGAGCCCTACGTGCCCAGGTCACGTAGCCGTGAGGTCACGTTCCAGCAGAACCTGACCGACTGGGTGCAGGTGCGCGAGGAGGTAGCGAAGATCGCCGCGACCGTCAGCGAAGACGTCGCCGCCGAAGGTCGGCCAGCCGCCAGGATCGTAGTCAAGGTCCGCTACGCGCCGTTCTTTACCAAGACACACGGTTACACCCTGCCGGAGCCCGCAGCAGACCCCGCAGTCATCGAGGCGGCCGCACTCGCGGCTCTTGAGGGCTTCACCAGGCACGATCCCGTGCGTCTGCTCGGCGTCCGCGCCGAGTTCACCGAAAACCCCTGAGGACCGTGGCGGGCCAGACCCCTATGCCCCCTAAACCCCGCTACCGCACAGCGCAAGTGCCCGGCCCCCACCGCGGCCCCACCGCGCCACCACCCCGGCCGGCAAACCCCACCCCGCGACCACCCCCGGCCAGCAAACCCCCACCCCGCTACCACCCAGGCCAGCAAACCCCACCCCGCGACCACC